>VXLT01000347.1 GCA_009841475.1 Gemmatimonadota bacterium | reverse complement strand
CCCCAAATCCCCACCCCGGAAGAGTTTTTCGGCCACCGGATGGGCGCGGACCGCCAACTCGCGCACTGGCCGAAGCTCGTCGAGTACTACGAGCTCATCGACGCCGCCAGCGACCGCGTCCAGGTCGTCCACATGGGCCCGTCCACCCTCGGCGAGCCCTTCCTCTCGATCTTCGTCTCGTCCGCCGAAAACCTGGCCCGCCTCGACGAATACCAGCGCATGAACGCGGTCCTGCAGGATCCGCGCGGGCACACCGAAGCCGAGATCGACGACGCCATCGCCAACGGCAAGGTCGTCTTCGTCCAGTCCTACGCCCTTCACTCCACCGAGGTCGCGTGCAGTCAGTCGCCCGCCGAGATCATGTACCTCTTCGCCACCCGTGACGACGACGAGATCCACGAGATCCTCGACAACACCATCTCGATCCTCATCCCCGCCTTCAACCCGGACGGGGTGGGGATCGTCAACGAGTGGTACGACCGCTGGGTCGGCACCGAGTACGAGGGGGCGAGCCCGCCGGAGCTGTATCACCACTACATCGGCCACGACAACAACCGCGACGCCTTCATGCAGAACACGGTCGAGTCGCGCTACGGGGCCGAGATCCTCTTCCGGAAGTGGATCCCGCAGGCGTACATCGACCACCACCAGATGGGGCCTTACACGGCGCGCATCTACCTGCCGCCGTATGCCGAACCGATCCGCCCAGGAGGCGATCCGCTCGTTTGGCGCGAAATGGCGTGGTACGGTGCGCACATGGCGTACCGCATGGAGGAGAAGGGCTTCCAGGGGACGGTGAACGCGGCGATCTACTCCGGGTGGGGGCACTTCGGCTTCCACTGGATCACGCCATTCCACAACATCGCAGGCATGCTCACCGAGTCGGCCAGCGCCCGGCTCGCGACGCCGCTGTACGTGCATCCGGACCAGCTGCGCGGCTCCCGCCAGCTCCCCGAGTACGAGGCCCAGACGACGTTCCCGAACCCGTGGCCGGGCGGCTGGTGGCGCGTGCGCGACATCGTGGAGCGGCAGATCGTCGCGACCTTCTCGCCGCTCGAGATCGCGGCCGGGAACCGCGAGACCGTGCTCCGGAACGCGTACAACAAGGCGAGCCGGCAGGTCCGGCGGGGGCTGGAGGGGGACGTGAAGGCGTTCGTGATCCCGGCGGCCCAGCACGATCCGCTGACGATGTCCAAGATGGTGAACCAGCTTCTCCTGCAGGGGATTACGGTCGAGCGCTCGGCGGACGGGTTCACCCATGAGGGACGGGTCTACGGCGAGGGCAGCTACGTGGTGTCGCTGGGGCAGCCCAAGCGAGGAGTCATCCGCTGGTTGCTGGGGCAGGCGCACTACCCGGACAACAGCTACACGCGCACCGCGGCCGGCGATCCCATCCGCCCGTACGACATGTCGGCCGATGTGATCGCCGAGTTCATGGGGGTGCGGGTGGATCCGGTGGGGACGGCGGTCGAGGCGCCGTTGACGGTGGTGGAGGGGATGGTCGAGCCGCGGGGGATGGTGGCGGAGGAGGCGCCGCATGGCCACCGGATCGACGGCGCACTCAACGACGCCTTCAGCGCGGTCAACATGCTCTTCGACGCGGGGGCGAGCCTGCAGCGCGTGACGCAGGGTGGGGGGACGGCCGGCCTTGGGGACTTCATCGTGGAGCCCGGGACCGATTCGACCGTGCTGGAGGAGATCGCGGCCGCGACGGGCGTCGACTTCAACGCCCTCGAGTGGGATCCGTCCACCATCAGCCAACCGATCACCCGGCAGCGCGTCGGCATGTACCAGCGCTTCTACGGCGGCAACATGGATGAGGGCTGGACGCGCTGGCTGCTGGAGGAATTCGGCTTCGCCTACACCAGCCTCTTCGACGACGAGATCCTGGCCGGCGACCTGCACGAGCGCTGGGATGTGATCATCCTGCCGAACGACTCCAGGCAGATGTTGCTCGGCCCGACCGGACGGCCTGAGGGCGGCCGCGGTCCCGAACCGGCGGGCACGCCACCGGACTATCGCAGCGGATTCGGCCAGGAGGGTGCGGAGGCGCTGGAAGCCTTCGTCAGGAACGGCGGCACGCTGGTCGCCTTCGCCCAGGCGGGGGACCTGGTCCTCGACGAGTTCGACGTCCCGGTCCGCAATGCGGTCGCGGGCCTGTGGGGGAACGACTTCTGGGCTCCCGGATCCACCTTGAAGGTGAGGGTCGACACCTCCAGCCCCTTCGCCTACGGGATGCCGGAGGACGCACTGGCGACCTACCTCGCCGGCGGGCAGGTCTACGAAACCATTCCGGGCGCGCGCAGCGCCGATGTGCAACGGGTGGTCACCTACATCGACCGCGACATCCTTCAGAGCGGGTGGCTGCTCGGCGAAGAGGCGATCGCCAACAAGGCTGCGATGGTCTCGGTGCAGCACGGCCGGGGAACGATCGTGATGATCGGGTTCCGGGCGCAGCACCGGGCGCAGACGCACGACACCTTCAAGCTGGTATTCAACGCGCTGGTGGGACGGGGGGGTTAGCGGACGGAGCGGCTACTCGCCGCCCAGCACCCGCCGCAGCCCGGCCAGCGCCTTCGCCGAATTGGCCGCCATCACCGAGCCGGCCTCCAGCCCCACCGGTCCGCCCCCGACCCGCTCCGCGACACCGCCCGCCTCAGTTACCAGGAGTATGCCCGCGCCGTAGTCCCAGGGCGCCAGCCGGGACTCCCAGAAGCCGTCCAGGATGCCGCTCGCGACGTAGGCCAGGTCGATCGCGGCCGCGCCTGTGCGCCGAACACCGGCGGTGCGCCGCAGAGCCCGGTCGAGCTCCCCCAGATACGCGGGAAGCAGGGCATGCGCCTTGAACGGGAATCCCGTGCCGAGCAGGAAGCGCTCGATCCGCCCGGTGGGGCTGACACGGATCCGCTCGCCGTTCTCATGCGCCCCCCCTCCGCGTGCAGCGGTCCACACCTTGCCGAGCGCCTGGGCCTCGACGGCTGCCGCCAGCGGGCCTTCGCCGTCCCAGACGGCCACCGAAGCCGCGTAGTAGGGGTGGCCGTGCAGGAAGTTGGTCGTGCCGTCGAGCGGGTCCACGAGCCATAGGTGCCGATTGGCGGGCGCGCCTTCGCGGCCTCCTCCTTCCTCCTCGGCCAGGATCGCGTGAGCGGGATGCCGGGCGGCGATCACCTCCATTGCCGCCTCCTGCGCGGCCATGTCCACATCGGAGACGAAGTCACTGGACGCGGTCTTGACATCCACCCACCGACCGCCGCCACGGTCGGATGCCTCTCGGTGGATGCGCGCCGCCGCGTGGGCGGCTTCGACCGCGGTGGCCAGGAGCTGTTCGAGTCGTTCGCGCATTGTGGGCTCCGGTACTGTGGGGGGCGCCGCCACCTTGCAAGCGGGACCACTACGGCCCACTGCCAGGGTCGAACGAAAGGACCCGCTCCGCTAACTTAGCGGGTCGCCGCGGCCCTCGGCCCGACTTCGTCCCCTTCGACAAGCCACTTCGCAACCGCCACCACCATGCCGCCTCCCAGCCGCGTCTACTCCGGCATCCAGCCCACCGCCGTCATGACCATCGGGAACTATTTCGGTGCGGTGAAGAACTGGGTCAGCCTCCAGGACGAGCGCGAATGCATCTACTGCGTGGTCGATCTCCACGCGATGACCGCACCCTACGAAGCCTCCGAGCTGAGGCGGTCGGCGCGCGAAATGTTCGTCAGCCTGCTGGCCGCCGGACTCGACCCCGACCGCACCACCGTATACATCCAGTCGACCGTGCCCGAGCAGACCGAGCTCTGCTGGCTGCTTGCCACCCTCACCTCGCTGGGCGACCTGGGCCGCATGACGCAGTTCAAGGAGAAGTCGGGGCTGCTCAAGGGCGGGCTGGGCGAAGAGGACGGGACCTTCATCTCTGCGGGGCTCCTCTTCTATCCCGTCCTGCAGGCCGCCGATATCCTGGCCTACCGTGCGGGTTGCGTGCCGGTGGGGCAGGACCAGTCGCAGCATCTGGAGCTCAGCCGCAGCGTCGCGCGCCGCTTCAACAGCCGCTTCGGCCAACTCTTCCCCGAGCCCGAGACTCTCCTGACGCATGTGCCCAAGGTCATGTCCACCGCGGACCCGACGCGCAAGATGAGCAAGAGCCTCGGTTCCCGGCACTACATCGGCCTCTTCGAGGAGGAGGACTCGATCCGCGCGAAGATCCGCTCCGCGGTCACCGATTCGGGTGACACGCCCCCCGGCGAGGTCAGCCCCGGGATCGAAAACCTCCTCACACTGCTCGCCGCCTGCGGCCACGACGATGACGCGGCGCAGATGCGCGAGGACTACTTTGCCGGTACTCTTCGCTATGTGAACCTGAAGGGCCGGACCGCGGACGCGCTGGTCGCGCTCACGGGCGAGATGCGGGCCCGCCGCGCGGATGTTCTCCACCGCGAGGCCGACCTGGACGACCGCATCATGGCCATGGGCGAACGCGCCCGGGCCATGGCTGGCGAAACCCTCGCGCGAGCCCGTGAGATGGTGGGCCTGTTCCCGCCCGCGGCGCCCGCGCGCGCGGCCCCGCCCGCCTGACACACTCAACCATCACCACGCACGGGACCCGATTCATGACCACACGCAACGCCGAGACGCCCCTCGACATCAGCGGGGTGATGATCCCCACCACCACCCCCTTCGACCCCGTCACCGGCGAGATCGACCTGGTCGCGCTCCGCGAGAACGTGCGCAAGTGGGCCCGGACCGGTGTGAGCGGCCTGGTGATCGGCGGTTCGACCGGGGAGGCCGTTTTCCTTGACGAGGGGGAGCGGGACGCGTGCTGGGATGTCGTCGGCGGGTCGCTCCCCGATGGCGTGCTCCTCGTGGCGGGAACGGGGGCCGAATCGCTGCGCACCACGCTGCGCCTCACCCGCATGGCTGCCGCGCGCGGTGCCGACGCGGTGCTGGTTCAGCCGCCCGCCTTCTACAGGGGGGCCATGAGCCCCGAGGTGGTGAGGGACCACTACCTCGCCGTCGCGGAGGCGTCGCCGGTAGCGGTGATCGTCTATCAGGTGCCGACCCGCTTCAGCACGCTCGACTTCCCATCGGGGCTGGTGGCGGAATTGTCCGCGCACGAGAACATCGTCGGGATCAAGGATTCGCGGGGGCAGCTCGAGATGGTGGGCGAGCTGGTCACGCAGTGCTCCCGCGGGTTCCAGGTGCTGGTGGGGAGCGGCAACCTGCTCTACGGGGCGCTGGAGAGCGGGGCTGTGGGGGGGATCCTGGGTGTCGCGAACCTGGCGCCCCGCGAGAGCGCCGGCCTGCACGCGCGCTACATGGCTGGAGACAGGGCGGCCGCGGGGGCCCTGCAGGAGCGGATCGGTCCCCTTCACAACGCCGTCGTCGGCGGGATGGGGGTGGCGGGCGTCAAGTACGGGCTCGAGCTGCTGGGGTACCACGGGGGGGTGCCGCGGCCACCGCTGAGGCCGCTGCCCGAGGGACGACGGGACGAGGTGGCGGAGGCCCTGGCGAGAGCGGGGATCCTGCCGCGCCGCGCGATGGCCCACGCCTGACGAGCTGCGGTTGAACACGAGCGCGCTGAACGGGTCCTGCACCGTCGTCGTCGGGTGCCAGTGGGGCGACGAGGGGAAGGGAAAGGTCGTCGATGTGCTGGCGGCCGACGTGGATGTGATCGCCCGCTACCAGGGGGGTGCGAACGCGGGCCATACGGTGCATGCCGGGGACCAGCACTTCGTCCTGCACCAGGTCCCCTCGGGGATTCTCCACCCCGACAAGCGCTGCCTCCTGGGCAACGGTGTGGTGGTCGACCTCGCGCAGTTCTTTGCGGAGATCGATGGTCTGGTCGAGCGCGGGCTGGATCCGCGGGGGCGCATCGGGCTGAGCACACGTGCCCACGTCGTGTTTCCGTATCACCAGGCGCTCGACCTGGCGGCGGAGGCGGCCGCGGAACGCAAGATCGGGACGACGGGGCGGGGCATCGGGCCCGCTTACGAGGCCAAGACGGGCCGCCGCGGAGTGAGGGTGGCCGACCTGCTCGACGGCCGTCGCGTGGCGGAGCGGGTGGGGCGGGGGATCGCGTGGGCGCGGGCCCGCTTGGTG
>VXLT01000227.1 GCA_009841475.1 Gemmatimonadota bacterium | reverse complement strand
CCCCCGCCATCAGCACCTCACCCGGCTTCGCGTCCCACGCCTCCGCCACCGCGTCCTGCACCATCACCTTGATGCGCCTCGCGGCTTCGATGCAGGCGTTCCCCAGCATGAACGTCACCCGGGAGGAGTACGCGCCCAGGTCGACCGGCGTGAAGTCGGTGTCCCCGGCGAGCACCCGGATGTGGCCGAGCGGCACGCCCAGCTCCTCGGCCACGATGTACGTCACCATCGAGTCCACCCCCTGCCCGATCTCGGACGCGCCCGAGAAGACCGACACGCGCCCGGAGCGGTCCACCTGCAGCTGGATCCCCGACTGCGGCATCTCGTTCGGGTAGATGGGGTAGTTGGTGCCGGTGATGTAGGTGGACCCTGCCACGCCGACGCCCCGCCCGTACGGCATGCGCCGGTGCTTCCGCTTCCAGTCGCTGGCCTCCTCCACCGCGTCCAGGCACTCCAGGAAGCCGTTCGAGGTGACGCGCAGGTCGTTGACGGTGCGGGTGTTGGGGCCAATGAAGTTGCGGCGGCGCAGTTCGATGGGGTCGACCGACAACGCTTCGGCGATCCGGTCGAGCTGCACCTCGAAGGCGAAGCGGGGCTGGACCGACCCGTGCCCGCGCTTCGGTCCGCAGGCGGGCTTGTTGGTATAGGCGCGCGTGGAGTGGAAGCGGTAGGCAGGCATCCGGTAGGGGGCCGTGAGCAGTTGGCCGGAGTAGTAGGTCGTGACGAGCCCGAAGGACGCGTACGCCCCGCCGTCCAGGACGATCTCGGCGTCCACCGAGGTGAGGAGGCCGTCGCGCGTGGCGCCGGTGCGGTACTTCATGTGGAAGGGGTGGCGGCCGCGGTGAGCGTAGAAGACCTCTTCCCGGGTGTACAGGATCTTGACCGGGCGGCCCGTCATCATCGACAGCTTCGCGACGCAGAATTCGAGGTCGAAGGGCTCGGACTTGCCGCCGAAGGCGCCGCCGACCGGGGGCTGGATGACTCGGACCTTCGCCGGATCCACCTCCAGCACCCGCGCCAGTTCGCGGTGGAGGTAGTGGGGAACCTGGGTCGCCGACCACACGGTGAGCTTGCCGTCGCCCTCGGCCAGCCCGATCGCGCAGTGGGGCTCGATCGGCGTGTGGGTGGTGCCCTCGAAGAGGTAGTCGCCCTCCACCACCAGATCCGCCTCCGCAAACCCGTCCTCCACCTCGCCGAACTCCAGCTTCACCACCTTGGTGACGTTCCCGTTCCAGCCCGGCTTGCGCGGCTCGTGGATGTACGGCCCGGCCTCGGCGGCGATCGCCTCGTGCGGGTCCAGGTACGCGGGGAGCTCCTCGTAGGTGACGTCGATCAGGTCGAGCGCGGCGATCGCAGTGTCCTCGTCGACCGCCGCGACAGCCGCCACCCCGTCCCCGACGTAGCGCACCTTGTCCACGCAGAGCGGATACTCGTCCGGTGTCCACGGGATGATCCCGTAGGTCGTCGGCATGTCGTGCCCGGTCACGACCGCGTGGACGCCCGGCAGCGCCTCGGCCCGCGCGGTGTCGATGGCCACGATGCGCGCGTGCGGGTGCGGGCTGCGGAGGATCTTGCCGTGCAGCATGCCGGGCAGCCGGATGTCGTCGGTGTAGCGGGCCCGCCCGGTCGCCTTGGCCAGCCCGTCCACCTTGCGCATGGGGCGGCCGATGGTGGTAAGGCCGCGGCTCTCGGCGGGAGCGGCCCGCGCCGACCCGTTCGCGGATGCATCGCGGGGGCTGCCGGCACCGGCCCGGGTCTCGTCGCTCGCCACTATTCGCCCAGCCTCGCTGCCGCCGCCTCGACTGCGTCGTATATCTTGGCGTAGCCGGTACAGCGGCAGAGGTTGCCGGCCAGCGCGGTCCGGATCTCGTCCCGGGTCGGCGACGGGTTCCGGTCCAGCAGCGCCACCGAGCTGCACAGGATCCCCGGCGTGCAGAAGCCGCACTGAGCGGCCCCGTTCAGGTCGAACTCGTCCTGCACCGGATGCGTCTCCGTCCCGCTGGCAAGCCCCTCCACGGTGCGCACGTCCTTCCCCTCGGCCTCCCACACGGGCGTGATGCACGACAGCACCGCGCGGCCGTCCACGATCACCGTACAGGCCCCGCAGTCCCCCTTGTCGCACCCCTGCTTGGACCCGGTCAGCCCGAGTCCGTAGCGCAGTGTCTCCAGCAATGTGTAGTGGGCCGGCACCCCGCACGCCCGCTCGTCCCCGTTGACCCTGAGTCTTGCGACTTCCATCCGGAACCTCCTCGTCACCCCTCAAATATCGGTTCCGGGATGGGTTTGGTGCCAGTGGGGTGTATACTTGATGGGCAGAGGATTCCTTCCAACCCACCCAGGACGAAGCAGCATGCCCTACCCGGAGATGATGGTCGCGCCCATGCGGGGCGACATGGTACGAATCGGATTTCAGGAACTTCGCGACGCGGAACAGGTCGAGCAGGCGATGGACGCCATGGAGGGAACCGTCCTCATGGCGGTCAACTCGGTCTGCGGTTGCGCGGCCGGGATCTTCCGCCCGGCCGTGGCAATGGCGCTACAGGGCGAGAAGCAGCCCGACCACAAGGTCACCGTCTTCGCGGGGCAGGACCTCGACGCCACCGCGGCCGCACGCACGCGTCTCGTCGGCTACCCGCCCTCGTCCCCGTCAATCGCGCTGCTGAAGGACGGCGACGTGGTCTTCATGCTCGAGCGCTTCCAGATCGAGGGACGCTCGGCCCCGGCGATCGCCACCGACCTGCAGGCGGCCTTCGACGAGCACTGCTGACGGGGGCGGTCCCTACTCCGCTTTCCTGCTGACCAGCCACCCGTCCACCGAGAACTTGCCCGGCCCGGTCGCGAAGAAGTAGAGCCAGGTGAAGCTGTAGAAGGCCGCGAGTTCGCCGCGGTTCATGATGGGCCAGAAGCCGCCCGGGGCGTGGCGCCAGAAGTAGGCGACCGCCATTTGCCCGGCCAGAAGGAAAGCGACAGGCCCGGTGAGCAGTCCGGCCATCATCAGCAGTCCGCCGAAGAACTCCAGGATGCCGGCGATCCCCACCGCGCTCATCAGGCTCTCCACCTGGTTGCCTCCGAGAGCTCCGAAGAGCTTCTGGGCCCCGTGCTGCATGAAGAGAAAACCGGCGACGATGCGCAGGGCGTTGTGGGTCAGCTCCTTGAGACCGGCGTGATCGTGTCTGAACATCTTCGGCTTCCTCCCTACTGGTGGGTTGACTTCGCGGACTGCGAGACCCCGTCAGCTTACGGTCTGAGCGGCGCCCGCGCAAAGGAAGCGGCCGGGGATTCGGGACCGCTATCGAAGCCGCCGCCGAGCCTCCCGCTCCGCCAACTGCCGGGCCCGCCGGGCCTCCTTCTTCTCGAGCTTGAGCCTGCGCTTGGCCTGCTTCTTGGACTCGCCCGGGCGTCGGCAATGCACCTCCACCGATCCGAGCACCGCGAGGCCGTCGATACGAACGACCGGTGCGTCAAGTTCGATCATGGTCGAGGGGTCTCCCGGCTGTTCGCCGAAGGAGCCCAGGATGGCGGAGCCGGCGCACTGCACATGGAGCCCGGGCGGGACCAGGATCTCGACTGAACCCATGAACGTAATCGCCTGGATGCGGCATTCCCCCGGACCGAGCATCGCCTCGCGCAGGTCGATGACGGCCGTGCCGAGCGCCGCGACAAAGGTGTTCTGCCGGGCCGGGATCCAGCGGCCCACCCGCTTCGTCTCGCCGAACAGGGCGATGGCCCGGTCGTTGGCCCGCACCCGGCCCGCGGGCACATCCGGCGTCATCCGCTGAAGCGCTTCCACCGATGCGCGCTCGGGGACCTGTGGGACCGCCGGCCCCCCGGTCCGGATCCCGTCAACCGCCTTCGCCAGCTGCGGCATGGACGCGGCGGCATGCACGATGCTCACCCGCCGCTCGAAGTCCTCGACCGTCAGCAGGTCGCGGGCGAAGCACTCGGCGAGCACATCGATCGACTCCTCCTTGGCTTCGGCAAGCGCAGTCTCGGGGTCAGGCGCCGACCCGGGCCTGCCCACCGCGCCTCCGCTCCGCTTCCTCGCGCTCATCTCGCGAACCTCCTCATCCTCATTCCAGCATGATCTCGATCACGGTCCCGCCACAGGTCTTGCAGAAACGCGCGTCGGGGTCGTGTTCGGCAGCCCGGCATGACGAGCACACCATATCGCCGGCCGTCCCCGGAGGGACGACGCCGGTCCGCCCTGCAGCGCGTGCCGCATACACCATCTCCACGCTTACGATCCCGGTGGGCACGGCGATCATCCCGTACCCGAGCAGCATGATGATCACCGCTAGCAACTGCCCGACCGGGGTGTTCGGCGTGATGTCGCCGAACCCGACCGTCGTCAGCGTGACCACCGCCCAGTAGACGGACACGGGGATCGAGGTGAACCCGGCGTCGGGGCCCTCGATCAGATACATGAACGAACCCAGGATCACCACCATCGTCAGCACCGTGATCAGGAAGACGATGATCCGGTAGCGGCTGGCCGCCATCGCCCGGGCCAGCGTTCGCGCCTCGCCAAGGTACCGCACGAGCTTCAGGACGCGGAAAACGCGCAGCACCCGCAGTACGCGAATGATCACCAGGAAGCGGGTGCCCGGCAGCAGGAGGCTCAGGTACGTGGGGATGATCGCCAGCAGGTCGACGATGCCGAAGAAGCTCAGCGCGTAACGGCGTTTCGACTCGACCGACGCCAGTCTGCCCGCGTACTCCAGGGTGAAGAGGACCGTGAAGACCCATTCGGCGGCGAGCAGAAGCAGCCCGTGGCGCAGCATGATCGACTCCACGGAATCCAGCATGACCACCAGGACGCTGGCGAGGATCGCCACCATGAGGACAACGTCGAACACCCTGCCGCTGCGGGTGTCCGTCTCGAAGAGGATGTTGTAGAGCTGTCCCCGCCACGGCGGGCCGTTCTGCGCGCGACTGATCGGGCCTGCCACGGGCGCCTACTCGGCGTGTTCCGGAATCCCGCTCGGGCAGGACACGCCGGTCCCGCCGAGCCCGCAGTATCCGCCCGGATTCTTTGCGAGATACTGCTGGTGGTACTCTTCGGCGTAGTAGAACGGAGGCGCCTCGGCGATCTCGGTCGTGATCTGCCGGTATCCGGCGGCGTCGAGTTCCTTCTGGTACCGTGTGCGCGACGCTTTGGCGAGACGCTGCTGCCGATCCCCGAAGGTGTAGATCGTGGAACGGTACTGGGTCCCTATGTCCGCTCCCTGCCGCATCCCCTGGGTGGGGTCGTGTCCCTCCCAGAACGCCGCGAGGAGCGACTCGTACGCGATCGCGTCCGGATCGAACACGACCAGCACCACCTCCGTGTGCCCCGTGCGGCCGGAACAGACCTCCTGGTAGGTCGGGTTCGGGGTAGGGCCGCCCTGATAGCCGACCGCCGTCGAATAGACGCCGGGCAGCTCCCAGAACCCCTTCTCCGCTCCCCAGAAGCAACCCATGCCGAAACAGGCTCGCTGGAAGCCGTCGGGGAAGGGGGGCTGGATGCGGTTACCGTTCACGTGGTGGAATTCGGGCACCGCGAGCGGCTCGGGCCGTCCGGGAAGATGCTCGCCGCGCTCTGGCATGCGCGGTCCGAGCGGAAACCTGGACCTGTAACTTGCAAACATGGCCCAAGGAAGGTAATAGAGTCGGCCGGATTTTTCCGAAATGCCGCCCATGCGCTATGCGCCCGAAAGGCAACGACGAGCGAAGCCTTGGGGATGCGAAACGTAAAGAGAACACGACAATGTGTGAAGCAGACACTACAGTGGGAGCCAGATCGGCAGAGCGCCCAACGCGGCGCCTCGCCGCTCTCGGTGCTCACGCGGGTTTGTCCACGGGCTGCTGGACGCTGAACGGGGAGGTCGTGGCTCCCGGGCCTTATCCGGCCCGGCTCAGGCGAGTCGTCGGGATTGGTGCGCACCGGGCCGCGCGGGCGGAGATCGGTTCCTGGCCGGGGTATGGGCCGACACCGCTCCGGTCCGCGGACCGGCTGGCGGGGAGGCTGGGGGTGGAGGCGGTCTGGGTGAAGGATGAGAGCGGGCGTTTCGGGCTCGGGAGTTTCAAGGCGCTGGGGGGCGGGTGGGGGGG
>VXLT01000369.1 GCA_009841475.1 Gemmatimonadota bacterium | reverse complement strand
GTCGGGGGGAGGCGGGGGTGGCGGGGTGCCCAGCAGGACCTCCATCACCCACTTGCCCCGGAGGACAGGGGACGTGCGGTTGGCGTGCGACGTCAGGGTGAGGAAACTTCCGTGCCCGAGGATGCCGCGACGGGCCTCTTCGATGTACTCGACGCGGCGGAAGTGCTCGCCGGCGACCCCGGGGATTCCGTAGTGGCGCGCCAGCCGCTCGTTCATGTACGAGAAGTCCGCGGTGAGGAAGTCCGGGAGGGTGCCGCCGTCGCGGACCAGGGCGTTGAAGAAGGTTTCGGTCTCGTGGCGCATGTCGTGCGCGAGTTGCTCGTAGAAATCCGGGTAGCGGAGCGCATCGGGGTGAACCTTGTCCAGATCCTGGAGTCGCAGCCACTGAGCCGCGAAGCGCGTGCCGAGCGCGTCGGCACGGGGGTCGGCGAGCATGCGGTCCACCTGCGCCTCGAAGATGTCCGGCTGGGACAGGCCACCGCCCGCGGCAATCTCGATCAGCCCTTCGTCGGGCGCGCTTCCCCAGAGGAAGAACGACAGACGCGAGGCCAGCGCGACATCGCTGATCGGACGCATGCCGCCGGGGCCCGCGCTTCCCCGCGCAGCTTCCTCGAAGCGGAAGATGAAGTCGGGGCTCGCCAGGATTCCCTGAAGCGCCGTCCGCACGCCGATGTCGAATCCGCCCTCGGCGTAGCCCTGCTCGTACAGGCCCATCAGCCCCTCGATCTCGGGCTCGGCGACCGGGCGTCGGAAGCCGCGCGTTCCCAGCTCGTAGATGATCCGGCGGGCGCATTCGGGCTCCTCGGCCACGGTCGCCGGGCGGCAGGTCATCACCCGCTCCCAGGCCGGAGTGCGCGTCACGCCAGTGATGTCGTACGGCCCCCCGATGGTGAGGTCACGGAGGTGGGGGACGCCGGTAATCCCGTACGAATACCCGATCTTCTTGTCGGCGAGCGACCACTCATGCGGCGAGGTAAGGTCCTCCACGGGCCCCTCGGTGACCTTGATGAACGCCGCGGAGACCCGGTGCGGCCCCGCGGTGACCGGGATCCGCTCCGTGACGACTTCCACGCCTTTCGGATCCTGCCGGTGCATCCACCGGTCGAGGGGAATCAGCGCGACCCGCTCCCCGTCGATCGACACCTCGATCTCCTCGTCGAAGGGCGCCGTCTGTCCGAAGAAGTTCCCGGTCGACTCGTGCTGGAAGGCGAGCCGGAAGAAGTACTCCCCGTCGGCCACGAAGTTGTGGAGGACCGATATTCCGCCGCGGGTCCCGAAGGGGGCGCCCGGCACATGCTCGCGCTGCTCCGCATAGCGCGACACCTCGTAGGTGGCTTCGGTAGGCGTCGCGCGGGCATCCCCGAGCGCCAGCCGGCTCACTTCGCTGGCCGCGGTCAGGTACGATTCAAGGAGCGTCGCGGAAAGATTCTGCACATCGGCGATGTTGTCGAAGCCCCCGCTCATCGTCTCGCCGGGCAGGTAGGCCGACGCGTCGATCTCGAGCCCGAGCAGGTCGCGAATCGCGGCGGCGTATTCGGCGCGGTTGAGGCGCTGAAATGAACGGCTCCCGGGATTGGGCCTGAGCGCGGCGGCCGCGTCCAGTTTCTCCTCGAGGCCCAGGACGAAGGCGATGACCTCGTCCTCCGGCGGCCTGGCCTGGCCCGGTGGCGGCATCATGCCCGCCCGCAGCTTGCGGATCATCTTCTCGGCGATCGGCGCGTTCGCGGCCGGGTCCGCCGCGTCGAATTCCTCGAGCGACATGTTCCCCAGCAGCCGCCGCTCGTTGTGGCAGGGCACGCAGTACTCCTGGACGAGATCCTCGTTGGCGGCGGGGCGCAAATCGCCCGGAGCCCATGGGGCGTCCCGGTCGGCGAGCCAGGTGGCCCCTGCGGCCCGGCGCACATCGGCGCCTGCCGGGTGCGGGGCCGTGGCGGTGCCCGCGGCGACTGCCAACTGCACGACGGCGGCTCCCGCCGCCACAACGGCAAGGGACTTCGTCATCGCGCCAAGCTCGCTCCCTGTGCGGTTTTCCCCCGCGGATCCGCGTGCCTCGGCGGACCCGCGCACTTCGGCCTGTCCGGCCCGTGATGGGCCGGCTCATCGTGAATCTCTATTCAACAATAATAGGAGTTTGAGCCGGTTGGTCGCCAGTCCGTACCCAGCCCCGAAAAGAGCCTCTCAACCCCCCGCCACCAGCACCGCCGTGAACGACAGCCGCTCCTCGCCCCTCAGCACGACGATTTCTACTTCGTCGCCCGGGTCGTATTCGTTGAGCGCAGCCATGTAGTCGTACACGGTGTCGATCTCGTGCGGACCGAACTTCACGATGATGTCGCCGCCCTGCAGACCCGCCTCAGCGGCCGGCCCTCCCTCCCGCACGGCGGTGATCGCCATTCCACCCGACTCACGCGAATAGTCCGGGATGGTGCCGAGCCGCACCCGGAAGCCGCTTGCCATGCTGCTGGCATCGCCCGAGGCCGACACTCCGTGCGGGTTGCCGGCGCCCTCCACCGGAGTCAGCGAGGCCATTCCGGCCGCCGGGACCACCTCGCGCACCACTGCCGCCACGAGGTCCGTGACCCGGTCCATCCCCTCGGCGTTCACCAGCTCCCAGTCGTCTTCGACGCGGTGGTAGTCGGGGTGGGTGTTGGAGAAGAAATGCAGGACGGGGATCCCTCGCGCGTAGAAGGAGGTGTGGTCGGAAGCGCCGAAACCGTCGCTGTTGAAGCGCAGGTCCAGGGGGGCGGCGATGGAAGCGTTCGCGCGTTCCAGAATGACTTCCCACTCTTCTGCGGTGCCGGTGCCCATCACGGTGAGCAAGCCATCGCGCACCCGCCCGACCATGTCGAGGTTGAGCATCGCCACCGTGCCTTCCAGGGGCAGCAGCGGCGCGTTCACATAGTGTGCGGACCCCCAGAGCCCACGTTCCTCGCCGGTGAATGCGATGAAGAGGACATCCTGGGCCAGGGGTGGACCCGACGCTAGCGCGCGGGCCGCCTCGATCAGCACCGCCGTTCCCGACGCGTTGTCGTCGGCGCCGTTGTGGACGGTCCCGGTGGCGTCGGGAGAGAGGGATCCGAAGCCCCCCAGCCCCAGGTGGTCGTAGTGCGCGCCGATCACCAGCGACTGTGTCCGGTGCGGGGCCGAACCCGGAAGGATGGCGACCACGTTGCGCGCCTCGCCGTGAACCGCGCCGCCGTGGGGGTTGTCCGAGCTCACCGTCCAGCTCTGGAACCAGCCGCCGTTCTCGGCAGCGGGTTGGAGGCCGATGGCCGCGAACCGGGCCGCAATGTAGTCGCCAGCGCACCGTTCTCCCCGGGTCGCCACCGCGCGGCCCTCCAGAAGGTCGTCGGCCAGATAGCGGACGTGCGCCAGTTCGCCCGTCAGCTCACCGGTGAGGGATGCGGGTTCGGGGCAGCGCCAGGGGGACTGCTGGGCGAGGCCGGCGGCAGGCAGCGTGACGCCGGCCCACAGACCGGCGGCGACGGGGACAGCGAGGGCCCGCCAGGCAGCCGCCAACCTGGGCCGAATCGGCCCCGAGCCGCTCATCCGGTGCATGAACCCGGCGTTCAGGCGATGATCGCGAGTGGAAGCAGAACCACGAAGCCCAGCACCAGCAGCAGCGGCGCCAGCGTGACCGACCCCTGGGCGAGCAGAACGAAGCCGAGTACGACGGAGGCCAGTCCCCCCAGGCCGTAACACAGATTGACCCGGGTGAATCTCAGCGTCGGTTCGGCGATTTGCCTTCTTCTGCTTCGTGCCATGACTGGACGCTACCGCCGGGCGGATTCGCCGTCAACCTCCGATGCGGGCTGCCCCTGCGACCAGAAGGCGGGCGCATCCGGGGGCTCACCGGCCCGCAGGCGCGCCATCTGCTCGCGCCGGTGCCGTCGCCGGACGAAGAACATCGCTGCCAGGGTACCCGCGAGCAGCAGCCAGAACACGGACGAATGCGAGAGCAGCAGGAGCCATCCGTAGCGCCTCTTCACCCATTTGCGCCAAGCGACCTCCAACTGCTCTGGCGCGGCCCCGTACACGTTGCGCATCCCCTCTTCGAAAGAGCCGCTTTCCTTCCACGCCTGGAAGAACGCCTCAAGTCCGTCCGTGCCGCTCGATTCCACGAGGTAGTGCACAACCGAAGCGGCCAGGAGGTAGGCCACCTCGGCGGGCACGCGCTCGCGGGGCCAGCCGATGGAGATGGAATCCAGCGGCGGTGCGCCGCCGAAGGCCAGTGCGACGCTCAGCTTCAGTCCTCCATCTTCCAGCCAGCCGCCTGCCGCCCACTCCGCGTACCCCTCGTTGAACCACCGCGGGATCCGCAACCTGCCCATCTCGTGGGCGAGAGCCAGATGCGCCCATTCGTGGCGGAGCACGCGCACCTCCTCCACCCGCGACCCCGGCCAGAAGCGCCCGCTCGGGATGATCATCTCCATTCGCGAGGGGATCGCCAACGCTCCGGCCCACTCGGGCACCAGTCCGCCGGCCAGCGAATCCATGACCTCCCGCGTGGGCGCCACCGTGAGCGTGGCGCGGGGTTCGGTCCCGCTCAGCCCGGGGAGGTGTCGCACCGCCTCCAGCGTCTCCAGCGCACGGTGAGCCCGCACCGAGTCACCGCCCTGATAACGTGCCGTGAATCCGGGCGACTCCAGGTGGCGCCACGCGGAGGTGGTGTCGCCGGGCACCTGGGTCGCGAGCGCCGGATGCGGCCCTGCCAGCACCCAGACCATCCCGGCGCCTGCGAGCCAATGCGCGGCGCGCGTGGTCAAGCTCCCTTCCAATCCGCGGCCCACACCCGGACCGTCTCGAGTTCGGGCGGGAGCGGCGCCCGAAACGCCATGGACTCGCGAGTAACGGGGTGGGCGAACTCGAGGCGGTGAGCATGCAGGAACTGTCGCGGCGTGCGCAAGGCCAGTTCCGCCGCCCATCGCCGCTGCCCGCCCGCAAAGCCGCGCTCCCGGCCGGCGCCGTACAGGGCGTCGCCCACCACCGGATGACCGATCGCCGCCGCATGCACGCGGATCTGGTGGGTCCGCCCGGTTTCGAGTTCGGCCTCGCACAGGCAGGCGGCGGGCCAGCTTTCCAGGTGACGGAAACGGGTCCGGGATGGCCGCCCACCGGTCACCACCGCCATCCGTGTCCGGTCGCGGCGATGGCGCCCGATCGGCCTGTCCACGGTGACGCGCGGCTCCCCCAGCGTGCCCCACAGCGCGGCCAGGTAGGTGCGCTTCACCCGGCGCGCCTTCAGCGCGGTGGAGAGCGCCTGGTGCGCCATGTCGCTCTTCGCCACCACCATCAGCCCGGAGGTGTCCCGGTCCAGCCGGTGAACGATCCCGGGGCGGAGCGTCCCGCCGATCCCCGAAAGGTCGCCGATATGGTGGAGCAGCGCGTTGACGAGCGTTCCGTCGGCGTGGCCCGGCGCCGGGTGCACGACCAGGCCGGGTTGCTTGTTGACCACGGCCAGCTCCGCGTCCTGGTAGACGATGTCGAGCGGGATGTCCTGCGGCCGGGCCGTCGCCGGGGCTGGAGCGGGAACACGCGCCTCCATCTCCTGGCCGGGGCTCACCGGGTCGGACTTCTTCCCCGGGCGGCCATCCACCAGGATGCTGTGCTCCGCCAGCAGCGCCGCGACGCGGCTGCGCGACAGTCCCAGCCGGGCGGCCAGGTAGACATCGAGGCGTCCACCCGCCTCCTCGTCCGCGGTCCAGCGATGCCGCGTCACCGGGGCACCGACGTGGAGAGCCCCAGGACCGCGGGCTCCCCGTCCAGCGCAGCCTCCCTGCGAAAATCGAAATCCCCGTCGAGCCGCGCGCCGATCTTCACCGCCACCGCCAGCGTCTCCCGCGCGATCGCCTGTTCGTGCTTCGCCGCGGCCGCCCGCACCGCATCGCCACCGGCCACACCCAGCCGGATCCGGTCGCTCACTGCGAGCCCCGAGTCCCGCCGCAGCCGCTGAATGCGGTTGACCAGCTCCCGCGCCAGCCCCTCCATCCGGAGCGGCTCGGTGATGGCAGGATCAAGACCGACGGTAAAGCGCCCTTCCGAACGCACCACCCAGTCCCCCTGTGCCTCCTCCGCCACCCCCACCTCCTCGGCGCCGACTTCCTGCCACGCGCCCCCCACC
>VXLT01000176.1 GCA_009841475.1 Gemmatimonadota bacterium | reverse complement strand
CCCCACCGCACGGCGGCCACCCGCCAACCCGTCACCCCGGCGGCCTGGCACCTGCTCGTCCAATCGCTCATCTCAATCCACTCCCGAAAGCTGCACGCCCGACCCCTCGACCACCTCTCCCAGCGGCCAGCCGCCCCTGCCCAGCGCGGACAGGACCGCCGGCTCCCGCTCCGGCGCGACGACCAGGATCATCCCCACGCCCATGTTGAAGACGCGGTACATCTCGCGCACCGCGACTCCACCCGCATCGCGAAGCTGCCGAAAGACGTTGGACGGGGCCCAGGAAGCGCAGTCGACACGCGCGCCCAGTCCCTCCGGGAGGACCCGGGGCAGGTTGCCCTCGATGCCGCCGCCCGTGACGTGCGCCATCGCGCTCACCGAGCCCTCCTCGAGCAGCGGCCACACCGTCCGCAGGTAGGAACGGTGGACCCGAAGCAGCACCTCCTCGACCGTCGCGGGCTCTCCCGGAAACCGATCGCCGACACGAAGTCCCATACGCTCGAAGACGATCGTGCGGGCGAGTGTGAAGCCATTCGTGTGCAGCCCCGACGAGGGGAGCGCGACCAGTCGGTCCCCCGCACGCACAGCCGACCCGTCGATGATCCGTCCCCGCTCGACCAGGCCCACCACGAAGCCCGCGAGATCGTATTCGCCCGCCGCGTAGAAGTCCGGCATCTGCGCCGTTTCCCCGCCGAGCAGCGCGCAGGCGTTCTCGCGGCAGGCGCGGGCCACCCCACCGACAACCGCCGAGACCACCCCCTCGTCCAGGTCGCCGGTGGCCAGGTAGTCGAGGAAGAACAGGGGCCGCGCGCCCTGGACCAGGATGTCGTTGACGCAGTGATTGACCAGATCCCGGCCGACGGTGTCGTGACGGCCGCTCGCAAACGCGACCTTGAGCTTGGTGCCGACCCCGTCCGCGCTCGCCACCAGGACGGGCTCGGCCAGCCCGCCGGGGACCGCGTAGAGGCCGCCGAAGGCGCCCAACCCGGACAGGGTGTTCTCGTCTCCCACCGCGTCGAGAAGGGGGGCCAGCGAGCGCTTGGCCCGCTCGGCGGCATCCAGATCGACGCCGGTTTGCTTGTAGGTCAGCGATTCGTTCATGGTTGTCCGCCAGGCAGCCCGTGCAATAAGTCCCCGCTGCATTCGGGAGTCGATGCCTCCGCGACGAGCGCCGCGCGCGACTCCACGTCTTCGCGCGACAGCCCCCTGAAGCGATCGATGGAAAAAGCCTCGACCGCGCAGGATCCCGTGGCGGCACCGTGTGCGACCGCCCCCGCCAAGTCTGCCTGCGTCCACGAGCCCCGGCGCGCAAGAAACCCGAGAAAACCACCCGCAAAGGCGTCCCCCGCCCCCGTTGGATCCACCACCCGGCCAACCGGATGCCCCGGACAGTCGACCGTCCAGCCGGAGCCGAAGAGCACCGCCCCGTCCGCACCCCGCTTCATCACGACCATGCCCGCGCCCCGGTTGCGGATCCACCGGGCCGCGCGGCGAGGATCCGCCTCACCGGCGAGCTGCATCGCCTCCTCGTCGTTCACGAAGAGGACGTCGATCCTGGCCAGGACCGCGAGAAGCGCTTCCTGGGAGCCGTCGATCCAGTAGTTCATCGTGTCGGCCGCAACCAGACCCGGCGAGCGCACCTGGTCCAGCACGCGCAGTTGCAACATGGGGTCGATGTTGCCGAGAAAGACCAGCCGTGAGTCGCGCCAGGCCGCCGGAACCTCCGGATCGAAGGAAGCGAAGACGCCCAGCCGCGTGGCCAGCGTCTCACGCGTGCGGAACCCCTCGTGATAGCGGCCCGCCCAGAAGAAGCTCTCGCCCGGAAGCCGCACGAGCCCCGCCAGATCCACACCCCGGGCCTCCAGGAAGGCCAGCGCACCGAGCGGGTAGTCGTCTCCCACCACCCCCACCACGCGCACCCCCGCGAATAGCGACGCAGCCGCGCAGAAGAAGACGGCCGACCCCCCAATGACGCGCTCGACGCACCCGTGCGGGGTCTCGACCGAATCGAACGCCACGCTCCCAATCGCGAGTATGGACTGCGGATGGCGGTTCGCGCCCGGGCCCGGTGGGTTCATCGGTGCCGGTCAGTCATCGCGCACCATCCGCCGCGGCGCATCGAGGCCGAGCACGGACAGCCCGTTGTGCAACACGGTCCGTGCCGCTCCGGCGAGAGCCAGCCGCGCGGCGCGCAGTGCGGGATCGTCCACCAGCGCGCTGAGGGCCGGATTGCGGGTCGGATGGCCGGTCTGGTACCAGGAGTTCACCATGCCGGCGGTCTTCTCCAGGTAGTCGCAGACCAGGTGGGGCGCCCGGCCGGCCGCGGCACGGCGCAGCAGCGCAGGGAATTCGGCCAGCTGCTTGACCACCTCCCTCTCCGACCGGTCCACGAGCAGCGAGGTGTCGGCGCTGATCAGGGTGTCGTGATCGGCTACCCATCCCTTCTTCCCTGCCAGCTCGAAGAGACGGCACAGACGCGCGTGCGCGTACTGCACCTTGAAAACGGGATTCCGGTCCGACTGGTCGAGCGCGAGGTCGAGGTCGAATGCGAGGTGGCCTTCGGGCCGGCGCATGAGGAAGAAGTACCGGGCGACATCTGCGCCGACCTCGGCAACCAGATCGGCGAGCGTGGTGTAGGATCCGGACCGCTTGGAGAAGCGGACCTCGTCACCGTCGCGCTCAACGGTCACCATCTGGTGCAACACGTACTCCGGGTAGCCGGGCGGTCGGTCGAGCGCCTGCAGGCCGGCCCGTACGCGGTCCACCGTGCTGTGGTGATCCGATCCCTGCACGTTGATCACGTGGTGGAAGCCCCGCTCCCACTTGTTCATGTGATAGGCCACGTCCGGCAGGAAGTAGGTGGGCGACCCGTTGCTCTTCACCATCACCCTGTCCTTCTGGTCGCCGAAGGCGGATGTTCGCAGCCACAGGGCGCCGTCCTCACGGTACGTCAGCCCGGTTTCGCGCAGCTTGCTGATGGTGTTCGCGACGAGCCCGTCCGAGTACAGCCGGGTCTCGGGATAGTACTCGTCGAAGCGCACGTTGAAGGCTGCGAGATCGCGTTCCTGCTCGCGGCGCAGCAGCGCCACCGCGAAACCCCGCATCGCCTCCAGCGCCTCCTCGCTCCGGTCGTCCTCGTACCTCGGGCCGTCCCTTTCGATCAGCCCCGCGGCGATTTCGGAAACGTATTCTCCCTGGTAGCCGTCTTCGGGAACGGATGCGTCGTGGCCGAGGAGTTGCAGGTAGCGCGCGCGTACGCTGATCGCGAGACGATGGATCTGACCGCCCGCGTCGTTGAAGTAGAACTCCCGGTGTACGGTCCACCCCGACCACTCCAGCAGCGACGCGATCGCATCCCCCAGCGCAGCCTGCCGGCCGTGGCCCAGGTGCAGCGGTCCGGTGGGGTTGGCGGAGACGAATTCCACCATTACCCTCCGTCCCCTTCCGTCTTCGTTGCGGCCGTAGCGCTCACCCCGGCCCAGGATCGCCTGGACCCTTCCACCCATCGCACCGGCGTCGAGGAAGAAGTTGAGGAATCCCGGCCCGGCGATCTCGACCCTCTCGACGCCGTCGATCCCGTCCAGCCGCTCCTTCAAATCACGGGCGATCTCCCGCGGAGGACGGCTCAGCCGACCCGCCACCGCCATGGCGGCGTTCGTCGCCAGGTCGCCGTGGCTGGTGTCGCGGGGGCGGTCGAGACGGAAGCGCGCATTCCCGGCGCCCAGCGCGGCGAGGGCTTCGCGCAGCGCTTCCGAAATACGCTCCGTCAGCATCAATCGGCCGCCTCGGCCACGGGCTCGCGCGCCTTTGCAGAAGCGTCCGGGGCCTCCCTGGCCTTCTTCTGCTGGTCCCCTTCCCTGCCTCCGTTCGTGGCGCCGGAGGACGCACCGGCCTCTTCTCGCGCCCGCTCCCGGTAAGACTGCGAACGATGGTCCGTGATGTAGAACCCCGCGCCCTTGAAGAGCAGCCCCGCCCCGCCCGAGATGAGGCGCCGCGCGCCGCATCCGCACTCCGGGCATGGCGCGACCGGTTCGTCGCTCATTCTCTGAAAGACCTCGAAGTCCCGGCCGCAATCGCGGCATCTATACTCGTAGGTTGGCATTGGCCTGCCGTCCGGTATCCTCGTGTCAACGCCCGTGGCGCGTATTCCAGCGCCTGCAGGCGTTTTGCCCCGTGGGCGGAGAATCAAGATAACACGACGAGATACGGCTTTCGGCGATGGCTCACGCGGGTTCGTTGTACGTCCCCCACACGGCCCTCAGTGCATCGCTGATCTCTCCGAGGGTGACGCCGCCCTTCACGCAGTCGATCATCGGTGGCAGAAGGTTCTCCTCGCCCCGGGCGGCCTCGCGAAGCGCGGCGAGACGCCCCTCCGCAGCCTTCCCGTCCCGTGCCGACCGGAAAGCCGCGAGCCGGGCAATCTGGAGCGTTTCCAGGCGGCGGAAGTCGGTACCGCCGGACGGCTCGTGCTGCTCCTCGGTGGCGTACCGGTTCACCCCCACAACGACGCGGGCGCCGGCTTCGACCTCGAGCTGGTGCAGGTAGGCCTCGCGGTGGATCTCGTCCCGCATGAATTCGATGGCCCGGGATGCGCCGCCCGCCCCCTCGATCCGCTCCATCAGCGCCAGTGCGCCGGCCTCGACGCGGTTCGTCAGGTGCTCGACGAGGAAGGAACCCCCGAGCGGATCGGCCCACTGCGCCACACCCGATTCCTCGGCCAGGATCTGCTGGGTGCGAAGCGCCAGCGCGGCCGCCTCGGCGGTCGGAAGCCCGAGCGCCTCGTCGTATCCGTTGGTATGAAGCGACTGGGTGCCGCCCAGCACGCCTGCCAGCGCCTGAATGGCCACCCGGACCACGTTGTTCATGGGCTGCTGGGCGGTGAGCGTCGATCCGCCGGTCTGCGTGTGGAAGCGCAGGCGGCAGGAGCGGTCCGAAGCGCCGAAACGCTCCCGCATGATGCGCGCCCAGACGCGGCGGGCCGCGCGGAACTTGGCGACTTCCTCCAGGAGGTCGTTGTGGGCCGCGAAGAAGAACGAGATGCGGGGCGCGAAGTGTTCCAGTGCGATCCCGCGGGCGAGCGCCTGGCGCACGTATTCGATCCCGTTCGAAAGGGTGAAGGCAACCTCCTGGGCGGCCGTCGAGCCGGCCTCGCGGATGTGGTAGCCGGAAACCGAGATCGTGTTCCAGCGCGGGAGTTCGCGGGCACAGAAGGCCATCAGGTCGCTCACCAGCCGGAGCGAGGGCTCGACCGGATAGATGTAGGTGCCGCGAGCGATGTATTCCTTCAGGATGTCGTTTTGAATCGTGCCGCGCAGCAGGGCGCGCTCCACCCCGGTTTCGTCAGCCACAGCGGCGTAGAGCGCGAGAAGGATGGGAGCCGTGGCATTGATCGTCATCGAGCAGGAGACCGCGCCCAGGTCGATGCCCCGCAGCAGGGTGCGCATGTCGTCGATCGTGTCGATCGCGACCCCCACCCGCCCCACCTCTCCCGCCGCCATCGCCGCGTCCGAATCGAAGCCCATCTGGGTGGGAAGGTCGAAGGCGACCGAAAGGCCGGTCGTCCCCCGTTCCAGCAGGAAGTGGTAGCGCCGGTTGGTCTCCTCGGCGGTCCCGAAGCCCGCGTACTGGCGCATTGTCCAGCGGCGCCCCCGATACATGGATCGGTAGACCCCGCGGGTAAACGGAAAGCCGCCCGGTTCCCCGAGATCGGCCTCGGTGTCGAAGCCCTCGGGCAGCCCGTCGCAGGCGAATGGAGCGTCGTCCCGATCCGTCATGGCGTCTCCACCTCTTCGAACTCGGCGAGGACCTGTCCCTTCTCCACGGCATCGCCCTCCGAGACCAGGATCCGTCCGATCCTCGCCGCCGCTGCAGCGCGCATTTCGTTCTCCATCTTCATGGCCTCGACGATGAGGATTGCGGTCCCTGGTTGCACTACGTCGCCCTCTCGCGCGGCCACGCGCACCACCAGCCCCGGCATCGGCGCCTCAAGCGGCGCGATCCCGGTGCTGCCCGAAGCCCCCGCGGCGCGTCTCCGGATCTCGGCTTCCCTTGCCTCCAGGACCCGTATGGCCACGGTCCGGCCCTCCATCTCGACCCCCCACTTCCCGCCCCCATCGCACCGGGCCACGAGCGGCACCGAGACCCCGAGCAGCAGTGACCACCC
>VXLT01000342.1 GCA_009841475.1 Gemmatimonadota bacterium | reverse complement strand
GAGGGCGGCCTGATGTTTAGGCCTGCCACTTGTCCAGGAAACCGGGACCGGTACATTTCCGTCGTGTTCACGAGAGCCGGAGAGAGGGAATCGTTTGGCGGGAATCCCGCCTCGTGCAATCTCAGTTAGACTGAGACGATTCCTTGTCGTGATTTGCACCACCGGTGCTCCGCTTACCGTGCTTGTACAGACCGGGCCGGCCAGAGACGGGATCAGCGCCCTCAGGTTTCATTCCTGATATATCCTATCCGCACCGGAACGCCCATCAACTGAAATTGACGCTTCGCGCGACGCAGATTGATCCTCGAGAACAGCGGTAGGTTCCGCCACGTTCGGCTCGGATCCTTACGCGTCACGACCGCAAAGACAACCCGAACCGTCCTCTCTTCAAGCCTTTCCCTCAACCGCACTCCTCCCAGCCTCTCTTCTCGCTCCGCCACCAACGCTTCCAACCGTTCTACCGAGTCCGATTCCGACAGCAGCAACTCCATCGCCCCCGTACCTTGGCTAAACAAATGACTCAGCCCGCTCGATCTCGTAGACCGCTTGACGTGGACGAACGCGACGTCTGGTTCCCCATCGTCCTCGGTCCCCTCCACGCATAGGAAATCACAGGGCTCTACCTGCGTCGCACCCGCCGGTGAAATGTCCTCTCCGTCTAAACAGAGCGCTCCGCAATGTTCCTCTTCCATCTTGCTGTTGTAATCCTTCTCATCTTCATGCTCATGCGTATACGGCGGCAGTTCGGGGTCTTCAAACATGTCTCCAATATTGGCCTGCAGCACTTGCATATAATCTCTCTCCACGCGATACCACACGCCCTCTAACAGGTGATAGCCGGCCGAATCTCCCTCCAAGTGCGTGTCATAGATCAACGCCTTGCCAATTGAATGCCTGTCTCCCGGCCGCATGTCTTCGTCCACGAGCTCGATCTTGTGTCGCTGAAGATCCTCCAGGTCGATCGATTCCGGCGACACGTTCCTCGTAAGCAAATACTCGTAGTACAATTCGAGCGCGACATCGTCTCGTACAAACTTGCCACCCGCACCACGGTACCTGATTCGGAAAGGCCGAGCGTAGTCCACAAAGTCCGGCACCCCAAGTAACAATGCCGGATCGGATCCTCGCAAACCGAGCACCAGCTTTTGCTCAAGCTGCTCGATAAGGAATGGATCTTTCACCCGGGAAATGGCCCGAATCCCTGGAAATACATTCTCATAGTCGTTCGACTCGTAGTACGTCAACAGCTCTTCGCACAACATTGGGAGATTCGATGCCTCAACGTCCGAGCTGATCCGGAGGTTGTCTTGACCAGACACGTTTCGAACAAGGTGCTCATGAGCCGCCTTTGCTTTGCCGGCGAGGCTCTTGAGTACCGAGCTGTCGTGATCGAAATCAAAGATCGTTAAGTCTGACAACACAGGGACCTGGGTCCGTCGCCGACGGGCGTTGGCTGGCTCGACGATATCGGTATTCTTGATCTTGTTGGCGTCGACTAGATTGAGTGTGACTCGCAACCCAAAATCAGGTTCGTAGCTCGCGTTCTTCAGGCTATGATAGGCGCGACCGAAGGAGAAGGCAAATATTCTTTCGGATGCCGGAACGAAGACGAGAGCGCCTTTGAATGCCTGCTTGAGATCACGATCGATGCCAAAATATTTCTTCCACCAGACCTGCCTTGGTATTTTTTCGGACAGATACAGGGAAGCGCCTTGCGGGAGACGATCCGCCGTGACGTTCGGGACGAGGTCGTGATCGTCGCGCAGAGCCGACGACGTGTTGTAGGCGGGTTTTAGTAGGTAAATCGAAAAGTAGTGACTGGAACCCATGATATGGCAGATCCGGCAAAAGGGATGGAGGTGGGTGGCAAGTAGTGGAACCGGCCTTGGATAAGGGTGTCATCGTACTCTGTAAGCAGTGCGTGTCCAGCCATGCGCTGACTCCATCGGTGCTTTGGACTGGTTGTCCCTTCCAGCGGGCTCGCCACGCCAGACGGGCACGGTAACCACGATCATCAGGCAAAGTCTGCGACGGGCCTACGGGGCTGACAACAGAAATTCCCGACACTCGTGCACCGACGTGAACAGGTGATCGGGATTCGATGCTGTGAGAAGTCCGACATCTTCCGATCCCCACCCCGCCCCTATTGCCACGATGCCAGCCCGTCGGGAGGCTTCCGTATCCTCGGGGTGATCCCCGACGTGAAATGTCTCGTGCGTTTTCGCGCCGGCCCTGCGCATGGCCAGAACCAGAGCCTCCGGGTCCGGCTTGCGCCTGCTCACTTGATGGTAACCGATCACGATACTGATCGGCCAACCGTACCGACGCACGAAAGCCCGGGGAACCATATCCGGGCTCTTGGTGACAATCGCTAGCGTTTGGCCACCGGCATCGAGGTCGACGAGGAGTTCGTGCACGCCGTCATATACCTCCAGCTCGCTCGCCCGAGCCATGACCGATTTCCACTCCCTCGCCGCCCGAAGTGCCTCAACGGGCTTCGTGTCGACGAGTGTGAGATCGAAATCGAAGATGATCACGCTAGAACCCGAGCAACATCTGCGGGTCGCGGATGGCTGGTGCGGGCTTTGGGGCAGGCTGCGTAGCATTCGCAAGCTGTAGGTCGTTCAGGAACTCAATGAGCGCGGCGCGATCCCCGATCGGCTGTGCGTCCCCCTGCTCGACGAGTTTCCGGTTGCCCCGGGTGGTCACTTCCGAATGAAAGCGCTCCAGGTGGTCGAGGTGGATGCACGCGAGCGCACGTTCCTGTTCGAGGGCGAAGCGCACGGTGTGCATCGTCCCGCCTCTGATATCCGTCTCGATGACGAGCACCCCGTCGGACAGTCCGCTTTGGATGCGGTCACGCTGGGCGAACGCCGAGCGCGTCGGTGTCATTCCCACCGGGTACTCGCTTGTCAGGCAGCCTCCAGTGTCCAGAAGACGGTCCGCCAGATCGCGATTCGCCGCCGGGTAGACTCTGTCCAGTCCGTGGGCCAGAACCGCTACGCCGATGCCGCCCGCCTCAAGGCACCCCTCGTGTGCAGCCGTATCGCATCCAAGAGCGAGGCCGCTGATGACCGCATAGCCGCTCTCGACGGCGATGCGTCCGGATCGCAGAGCCAATGCCCCTCCGTTCGGCGTGGGCTTTCGTGTTCCCACCACCGCCAGGGCCCTCGGCGCGTGCAGCCCCTGCATGTCCCCCTTCACGAAAAGGAGGGCCGGTGGATCGGAGATCTTCCGCAGACGGGGCGGATACTCGTCATCGTGGAATGAGATGGCGCACACGCCGCATTCGGAGCCCCGGTTCAGCTGTTCCTCGCTCCTCGCCCAGGCGTCCGAGATCGTATGGGAGTGAACGCGGGGCAGCCGCCCGCGGATGCGGTCCAGCAGGGCTTCGCGGCAACTCTCGGGTTCTGTTTCGTCGATCGGCCCATCGACGATGGCCAAGGCACTCGCGCGCCCCATGCGTTTCAGCTTCATGACCGCGAGAATCGAGACTGCGGTCAGCGAAGCGCCGGCGACATCACGTTGCATTCAGCCAGCTCCTCTCCCACTTGGGCGGCACATGCTCGTTCGAGATGTCCACGCCGTGTCTCTCGCGCCAGTAGCGAATCCGTTCCGTCTTCCCGAGCGCGACGGCGAAGATCCTGAGCCCGGGATTCCTTTTCAGGATGGCGCCTGCGAGGTGCGACATCGTGTTGCCGCTCGTGATGAAGTCGTCGAGAATGAGTACGTTGTCGGCGCGTATCGCTTCCGACGTGAAATCGGCGGCGGCCAGAATGGCTGTCCTGCTGGCGGCATCGGTGTGCATGTGCAGTTTCTCGTGCGCCTTCTTCGTGATCCTATCCCCCGCGAATCGCACCGCCGCACGACCGGCGCAGAACTGTGTCAAGCGCCACAGGACGCCACGGGGGGACGCGACCGTCTCCCCTGACGATAACGCCGGGACGAAGACGGTCTTCGTGCGATCGAGTCCAAAATCTTCGACGAGACCGCCAACGAGACAGGGCACGGCATCCCGCATCATCGCTGCTGCTCCGCGGAGGGCCACGCGTTCCTTCTCCTTGAACGCATTGAAGCGGGCCGTCCAGGGGTCTTCGCGATCGTCGGTCAAACGGTAGCCGATCGTGAACGCCCGCGTCACGCCGTCGTCTTGGGATAACTCGTCGAATGCCATCCAGCCGTGAAACTCACTCCAGCCAAGCATTCGGATTTCCCCGTCTCCAAGTCCTGTTTCCTTGGAAGAGCCCGACACCTTCCAGCGCAGCGCTCATGGGCAGTACTTGGCGCACACGTAGACAGGCGCGGAGCACATTGTCCGCGTTGCCCCGGATGTCGCTGGCAATCCGGCGTGGGTCACGTCCGTGGCTCATAGGGTAACGATAGCAGGAAACCTCTCGGCATGCCCGTACGAGAAATGGTAGGGGCATTCTACTGGGGACGACGTCGTCCCGGAGCCGATGTGCCCTGCCGGATACCTCCCCCACCTCACAGCAGGGTGGCTCGAACTCTTGCCCGCTCGCACGGTGCATGGAGATCTCGTGGAGGAATACCAGATCGCGGTTCGACTCTCAGGTGTCCTTGGCGGTAGGACGTTTCGCGGGGAACCCGCCGCGTTCAAGTAGACAGCGGAGACTCCGCCGACCCGAGATTCCCGCCGCCGGAAGCCGTCTAGCTAGCTTAGCTAGCTAGCGCAGTTGCCGGCAGTCAGTCTCACGCCCCTCAGGTGCGCAAGCAAACCCACCCTTTGGGGGCAGGCTCCGCCGGTCCCCGGTAAGGGCTGGCGGGGGGCCGTGCTCCCTCTCACCCCCTCGAAGGAAACGGCGCGCCCTGAGCGCCGGACATGCCGTCTGGGTGAAGTCCGCGTGAGCGAGGCGGATCTGGTGTGCCGGTCGATTGGCCGGGGCCGCACCCAAGACCGTGGCGCCCGCCGAGGTCGAGCGCGAGCGAACCGGCGCACCTCGGTAACAACCTCAACCAGATCGCACGGTGGGCCAACACCCAGTTCCTTTCCGCCGGCCGACACCATGCCGGTCGCCTTGTAGGACGCGGGTGTAGTGGCGTAATCTCAACGCGCACAACGTTATAGAGATTTCTCCGCGTTCTGCCTATCACCTTGGGCATGCCAACGGAACCCCAGAGAGAAGAACTACCCCAGTCGGTTAGCCCCTCCTACTCGTTCTCGTCCTCGTCCTCGGCCGCCTCCGGCTCGTCCTCGTCCGCCTCGGGGCTCAACTGGTCGAAGAGCGCCAGGTTGGCTTGGGCCCGCTTTATCGCCTCGGCCAGTTTCGCCCCATCGGGCCCAGTCAGATACCTCTGGACATCCGCGAGAATCCGGGCAACTTCGGATTCGCCCAACGCCTTTTCAGCAGCTCTTTGAGCAGCCACGAGTTTCCGGGCGAATTCGGATTTGGCCAACTCGTCTAACGCCCTTTGAGCAGCCGCGAGATGCCGGGCGAATTCGGATTCGGCCACCATTTTCTGTAGCTGAGCGATGGCCCGGATCCACTCGTTGTGTGAACTCATGTTCGATCGGTCTCCCATGTCCCTTTCGAGGAATCGCAGAATCGCGGGCCCGAGCACGTTGCCCGGACCGGCGGTTGACAGGAGAATCTAACCGAACTCCCGATCAACGGCGTTGCCTCGGTCGTCTGCCTCCACCTGGCCAGCCGCTCGACCAGGTGGGTCCATGCGCTCGCGGGACTGCCGGTTGGCCGACTGCCTGGAGATCCCGATGATCCGGTAGATGTCCTCGCGTGTCCCGGTCCGCCCCAGGGCCTCGCGCAACGACCGGCACTCCTTCTTGAGATACCGGCCAAACTCCCGCTATTTGACCCGATTTTCCCGCTATTCGAGGCGAACAAGCCCGACCACAGCCTAACGGCAAGAACGGCAGATCGTGCAGTCCTGTAAGAACTTAGACGATTTCTTGCCGGGATTTGGCTCCACTGGGAGACACTTATCAGGCGTGCGCTCTAACCACCTGAGCTACAGGCCCGCCAAAGGGCCAGAAAAGCTAGAAGCAGACGGGCCCGGCTTCAAGGGCCCAGCCCGGTCAACTTCAGCCCCCCACCCGGGACGGGAACCGCGCCCACCACCATCCCTGTCGCTTTTAAACATCTCCGAGCCCACCAGACAAGAGGCAATATAGTATTGGGGGGTGTGGGTGTAAAAAAAAATATGGGGGGGGGGG
>VXLT01000291.1 GCA_009841475.1 Gemmatimonadota bacterium | reverse complement strand
GATGGGGGCCGGGGAGCGGCGGGAGCGGGTGGGGCGCGCGCTGGAGCTGGTGCGTCTGGGCGAACTCTCGGACCGGCGCCCGGGGCAGCTCTCCGGTGGACAGCAGCAGCGGGTGGCGATCGCCCGCGCGCTCGTCTTCGAGCCTTCGCTGGTGCTGATGGACGAGCCGCTGGGGGCGCTCGACCGAAGCCTGCGCGAGGAGATGCAGTACGAGATCCGTCGGATTCACCGAAGCCTCGGGGTCACGATCGTGTACGTGACCCACGACCAGCAGGAAGCAATGGTCATGTCGGACCGGATCGCGGTGCTGCGGGATGGCGTGGTCGAACAGATCGCGCCTCCCGAGGGACTCTACGAGGAGCCGGAGCGGGCTTTCGTGGCCAGCTTCATCGGCGAAAACAACCGGCTGCACGGGCGGGTCACGGGGATGCTCGACCGGGACGTGTGCGAGGTGGAGACGGGCGGCGAGCGGGTGCGCGCGCTGAAGGTCGTGGCCTGCGAGGCGGGGGACGATGTCACCCTCTCGATCCGCCCCGAGCGCGTCGAGATCAACCCGGAGCCGGGGCGCTACCGCAACGAACTCGGCGGGAAGGTGCAGGACCTGGCCTTCCTCGGCGACCATCTGCGCGTGCGTTTGACCGCGTGCGGCCGCGACGACTTCATCGTGAAGATCCCGAACGTGCTCGGGCACGGGGGTCTGCTGGAGGGGGACGCAGTGCGGATCGGGTGGACCGCCAGCGACTGCCGCGCACTCAACCATGAAGGAGGAGAAGAGTGAAGATGTACGGGTGCCATCGGGTGGGTGCGGCGGCAGTACTGGTGGCGGTTGCCGCGTGCGGATCCGGATCGGACGCACCCCGGTCCGTCACCACGGTGTCCTGGGGCGGCTCCTACGGGCGGGCGGTCAATGAAGGCGCGAACATTCCGTTCACGGAAGAAACCGGTATCCGCGTTGAGGTGGAGGACTTCAACGGCGGCCTCGCGCAGATCCGGGCGCAGGTGGACATCGGCGAGATTCACTGGGACGTGGTCGATCTGGGGGTTGCCGATGCCGTGCGCGGGTGCGACGAGGGGCTGCTGGAGCGGATCGACATCACTTCGCTGCCGCCGGGATCCGACGGAACACCCGCCGAAGAGGATTTCGTCGCCGATGGCCGAACCGAGTGCGGGGTTGGCAATCTGTACTGGTCCACCGTGTATGCCTACAACGCGGACAACATCCCGGGAGAAAAGCCGGCAACGATGGCCGACTTCTTCGACGTGGAGAAATTCCCCGGCCGCCGGGGGATGCGGCGCGTCCCGGAGGTGAACCTGGAGTTCGCCCTCATTGCCGACGGCGTCCCGCTCGACCAGGTCTATGCCACGCTGGACACGCCGGAGGGGCTGGACCGCGCCTTCGCCAAGCTGGAGACGATCAGCGACGAGGTCATCTGGTGGGAGGCGGGCGCCCAGCCCCCGCAGATGCTCGCCGACGGGGAAGTGGTGATGACCACGGCGTACAACGGCCGGATCTTCAACGCGCAGGTGCTGGAAGACCAGCCGTTCGTGATCGTCTGGGACGGGCAGGTGCTCGATGTGGGTCAGGTGAGCATCGTCGCGGGGACGCCGAGGCTCGAAGCGGCGCTGCAGTACCTGGCCTTCGCGACCAGCACGGAATCGATGGTGCGGATCGCGCGCCGGATCTCGTACTCGCCCATGCGCAAGTCGGGGATGCCGCTGGTGACCACGCACGTCGTGGCGGGGGTGGAGATGGAACCGCACATGCCGGCCAGTCCCGCCAATGCGGCAAACGCGCTGCGATACGACTGGGCCTGGTGGGTCGACCACAAGGACGAACTCAACGAGCGCTTCAGCGCGTGGCTGGCCCGCTGAGAGCGATGGGCGGAGGGGACCGGGTGCCGCAGGGCGGTGGGCCGGGCGGCGGGCCCGGTCGGCCGGGCGGGCTTCGCGGTGCGATTCCCTTCCGGCGCGACCAGCTTCGGGCACTGGGACTCGTGGCGCCGCTCCTGATCTTCGTTGGCGTGACCTTCATCGCGCCGCTCGCGACGATGCTGACGCGCAGCGTCCACGATCCCGTGGTCGCGGATGCACTGCCCGAGACGCTGGCGCTGCTGCGGGATTGGGACGGGGACGGCCTCCCGGCAGAGGCCGTGTACGAGACGGCGGCCCGGGAGCTGGAGCGGTTGGGCGAGGAGAGGACGATCGGCCAGGTCGCCGGCCGCGTGAACCGGGTGCAAGGGGGCCTGCGCAGCGTCTTCACGCGCACGGTCCGGGAGCTGGCGGACGCGGCGCCCGACCCGGCGGTGGCCGCGGAGACCCCCTGGCGGGACGCGCTGGCCGGCATCGACCCCGCCTGGGCCGATCCCATGACCTGGCACGCGGTTCGCACCACCGGCGAACGCTTCACGTCGCGTCACTACCTGAACGCGGTGGACAGGGAGCGCCTCCCGGACGGCACGATCGCCCGGCAGCCCGAGGAACGGCGCATCTACCTGCGCCTCTTCTGGCGCACTCTGCTGGTCAGCGGCACGATCACGGTGCTGTGCCTGCTGCTCGGCTACCCGATCGCACATCTGATCGCCCGCGCCCCGCCCCGCCGCGCGGCCCTGCTGCTCGTCCTGGTGCTGGTCCCGTTCTGGACCTCGCTGCTGGTGCGCACCACATCGTGGATCGTGCTGCTGCAGACGCAGGGAGTGATCAACGACCTCCTTGTCGCGATCGGCCTGGTGAGCGACGACGGACGGCTGGCGATGGTCTACAACATGACCGGCACCATCATCGCCATGACCCATGTGCTGCTCCCGTTCATGGTGCTGCCGCTGTACTCGGTCATGCGGGGTATTCCGCCCCAGTACATGAGCGCGGCGGCCTCGCTCGGCGCCACACCAGTGCAGGCCTTCCTGCGCGTGTACTGGCCGCAGTCCTTGCCCGGGGTCGGGGCCGGAGCGCTCCTCGTCTTCATCCTGTCGATCGGGTTCTACATCACCCCGGCGTTGGTCGGCGGGAGCGACGGACAACTGATCTCCAACATGATCGCCTACCACATGCAGACGTCGCTGAACTGGGGACTGGCCGGCGCGCTGGGCGGGATTCTGCTGGTGGGCGTGCTGGCCCTCTACCTGGTCTACGACCGGCTCGTAGGCGTCGAACGAATGGGGCTGAGCTGAGATGGCGGCACAGCACCCGGACGCACGGCCTTCGCCCGCTCCCGCCGTGGGCACCGCCCGCGCCGTGGCCCCGCGGATGGGCCGCTTCGCCTACTTCGCGTTCTGCGCGGCGGTGTTCGTCTTTCTGGTCGCCCCGATCCTGGTGATCATCCCGCTCAGCTTCAACGCGGAGCCGTACTTCACCTTCACGGAGGGGATGCTGAGGTTCGACCCGGACGCATACTCGCTGAGATGGTACCGGGAGATCATCGAGAACGAAGCCTGGACGGGAAGCCTGGTGAACAGCCTCGTGATCGGGGTCAGCGCGACGGCGCTCGCCACCGTGCTGGGTACTCTGGCCGCGCTCGGCCTCGCGAGCCCGGGCGTCCCCGCGCGGCGCGTCATCATGGGGATCCTGATCTCGCCGATGGTGACCCCGGTGATCATCTCGGCGGCGGGGATGTTCTTCTTCTACTCGAATCTGGGACTCGGCCAGACCCATCTGGGCATCATTCTCGCGCACGCCACGCTCGGCGTCCCCTTCGTGGTCGTCACGGTAACGGCGACCCTGGCCGCCTTCGACCGCAACCTCACCCGCGCGGCCGCCAGCCTGGGCGCGGGACCGTGGACCACCTTCCGGCGCGTCCAGCTTCCCCTGATCGCCCCCGGGGTGATCTCGGGCGCGCTCTTCGCCTTTGCCGTCTCCTTCGACGAGGTCGTGGTCGTGCTCTTCATGGGCGGCGTCGAGCAGCGCACGATCCCGCGCCAGATGTGGTCCGGGATCCGCGAACAGATCAGTCCCGCGATCCTGGCAGTGGCCACATTCCTGATCGTATTCGCGGCGCTGCTCCTGGTCGTGGTCGCGTGGCTCAGGAGGCGGGCGCCGGGCTGATTGGGGCGCCTTCGGCCGGACCGCTCAATCGTGGCCCGCGGTCGGGGGCGAGGCACCCGGCCGTCAGTTGTTCTTCGCCCCCTCCACGATCCACTGCCTGATCACCGCGATCTCCTCCTCGGGGACCTTGTCGCCCTCGCCCTCCGGAGGCATGTCGCCTTCGGTGATCATCTCCAGGAGCCAGCTGTCTTCGGCGTCGCCCGCGGTGATGACCGGACCGAATTCGGAACCCAACATCAATCTCTCGTAGTTGATCACGATCAGGCTGACCTCCGCCACCACCTCTCCTTCCTCGTCCTTGGCGCCGTGGCACCGGGCGCACCGCTTCTGGAAGATCGGCAGCACATCCTCCTTGTAGCTGACGGTGTCGGCGAGCGAAGTGGACAGGTCGCGTGCCGGGAGTGCGCCGGGGGCTGCAGCCTGGCCGGCCAGACTGACGACGATCGCACCCGTGACGATGGCCGCGGCGGCTGCGCGCAACACGCCCCCCGCTGCTGGCATATCAATCATGTGGTTACCCTTTCGGCGGAGCGGTCAACCCAGCCCTTCCGCCTCTTTCATGAGTCTGAGATGGGTCGCGGCCTGCTCGAGCCCACCTTCGCCCTCCTGCCAGGTCACTCTGCCGTTGCCGTCCGCATCCATCCCGTTGAGAATGGCCTGTGTCATGGCGGCGATCTCTTCGGCCAACGCCTTGGCCTCGGCCATGTCGGTTGTGGAGGCGACCATGGCGGCCTTCTCCACGATGGCCTCGGCCCAGGTCACCACGTTGCGGGCGCTGGTGCCGACGTGGTTCGAATGGGCCTTGACCGCGTTCGATGCGTCGTCCGAGTCGCCGGCCATCCCGATGTGCTGGGCGGCGCCCGACGCGGCCTTGATCAGGCCGTAGCCCTTCCCGGGTCCCCGCTCCGAAGTCGACGGATCGATCGCGTGCAACACATGAACGGTGTGGCGCTGGATACCGGCCAGATCCTCGGATCCGGCGGCCAGCCCGGCGTGCTGGGCCGCGACCTCGGCCTCCATCTGGGCCGCGACCAGCAGGCCGACCTGGTCCGGCGTGTCGCGCCACATGTCGGCGACATGGCCGATGTGGCGGTGGGCTGCGCTCTGCGCGGCGAGTTGCGATGCGCTGGCCGCCGCGATGACGGCCGCCAGAGCCACTGTGGTCACGAATCTCGTCTTCGCCATTGTCCTGACTCCCCTGTTCTTGAGGGTGGTTGATTCGGCGTGTAATAGGTCCTTCGCGACAAGGTACGCATCTTTCCCGCGCGGAACCAGACTGGTGGCGCGGGCGGGTGCCCGGCCGTTACCCTTGCTGCCTGCCGTCGCCTGGCCGCCGGCCATTCCACAACAGCGCCGAGGTTCCACGCCATGTCCCGATTCCGCACACAGGCACTGCCTGCCGCTCTCGTCGTGGTCCTTGCCGCGTCCCTGACATGTGCCGCACCGGACGGCTCGGGAGGTTCCGTGACCGAAGGCGGGACCGGCCCGTCCACCCTCGCCCAACTGCTCGCCGACGGGCAGGCGGTCTTTGGGGTGTTCCCCGGTGAGACTTCGCGCGAGCAGGGCGCTCTGAGGGGACAGAACCGGGAGCTGGACTTCGTCTTCTACTCTTTGGAGTCAGGTCCATTTGACATAATGTCAACTAAAGTTTACATGGAGGGGATCGCGGAGGGGTCCGGAGAGAACCCACCGCACCCGCTGATCCTGAGGATTCCACCGATCCGCAACGGTGTCGCCGAGGCGGAGGCCCACGCTGCGGAGGCGCTCGCGGCGGGGGTGAGCGGGATCGTCTTCCCGCATGCGGAGTCGGCGGAAGATGCCGCCGTGGCGGTGTCGGTGATGGGCGATGATCTGTGGCCGGGAAACCCCGCCGGGACGCTCCTCGGCATCCTGATCGTGGAGGACGCGGAGGCCGTGGACCGGGTCGACGAGATCGTCGCCACGCCGGGCGTGAGCGTGGTCTTTGCCGGGCCGGGCGACCTGCGCCGGGCCTACCAGGGCGACATGGAGGCGGTCGAGGCGGCGATCCAGCAGGTGCTCGCCGCCTGCCAGCGCCATGGGGTGCCGTGCGGGATCACCGCGGGCGTGGACGACATCGCCGGGCGGATCGAGCAGGGCTTTCGGGTGTTCATCGTGAACGATCCGGCCGCCGTGACGGTGGGGAGG
>VXLT01000201.1 GCA_009841475.1 Gemmatimonadota bacterium | reverse complement strand
GGGCGGGGGCCCGGGTCGAGCTGGGGATCCTCGAGTATCGGTACGGCGACCGTGACGCCGCGCGCACCATCTTCGACGGCTTCATCGACTACTACAACAATCAGTCCAACCTCAACGCGGCCGAGCTCACGGCGGTGGGCCGGGCGATGTTCGAACTCTCACGCTGGCACTACGAGTACGCCCACGACGCCCTGATGGCGCTCGACGAGGCGGTGGCCGCCGGGCCGCTCGACCACTCGGCCCAGCTCGCGATCGGTGAACTCTTCCTGCAGCGCTACGACGCACGGGAGGCCGCGGCGGCCTTCGGGAGCATCCTGGAGGAGAACCCGGCCCACCCGGGCGCCCACTTCGGCCTTGCCCGCGTCGCCCGCCTCGAGGGCGGCGGCTACCCGGAAGCGCTCCTGGAGGCCGCGCTGGACGCCAACCCGGGTTTCCCGGCGGCGCGCACCCTCCTCGCCCGGCTGCGTCTCAGGAACGGCGACCGCGAGGCCGCGCAGGAGGAGATCGAACGCGCCCTCGAGGTCAACCCGGCCGACCTGGAGGCGATGGGAACCCGGGCCGCGATCCTGCACCTGTCGCGCGACGAGGATGGCTACCGCGACGTCATGGCAGAGGTGCGGCGCCTAACGCCGACGCCCGCCCCGTCGCTCGTAGTCGTTTCCGATCTGGCGGCCGACCACCGCAAGTACACCGACGCGCTGACCTTTGCCGAGGAGGCCACCGAGGCCGATCCCGGCAGCTGGACCGCGTGGGGTTTGATGGGGCTGAACCAGGTCCGCCTCGGACAGGTCGAGGAGGGACGGGTGAACCTGGAGAGGGCGTTCGAGGGGGATCCCTTCAACCTCTGGTTCAAGAACACGCTGGACCTGCTCGACAAGTTCGGGGAGTACCGGATCGTCGAGACGCCGCACTTCCAGCTGGTGCTGCACGAGTCTGAGGCGGATCTGCTCGCGCCCTATATGGTGCCGGTGGCCGAACGCGCGTGGGAGGAGATGTCCCGGCGCTACGGCGTGACGCCCGCGAGTCCGATCCGGGTGGAGGTCTACCCGAGCCACGCCGACTTCTCCGTGCGGACGGTTGGGCTGGTGGGGATCGGTGCGCTCGGCGTCAGCTTCGGGCCCGCGCTCGCCATCGACTCGCCCGCCGCGCGGGACCGGGGCGACTTCAACTGGGCGTCGACCCTGTGGCACGAAATCGCCCACTCCTTCCACCTGGCCGCCTCCGACAACGAGGTGCCGCGCTGGTTCTCCGAGGGACTGGCGGTGCACGAGCAGCGCAAGGGGGATCCGGGGTGGGGACACCAGGCCAGCGTCGGCTTCATCCGCGCGCTTGCGTCGGGCGACATGCGTCCGGTCAGCGAACTGGACCGCGGGTTCTCGAGCCCGCGCCACCCCGGCGAGGTTGTGCAGAGCTACTACCAGTCGTCGCTGGTCTTTGAGCTGATCGAGGAACGCCACGGGTTCCCGGCGATCGTGGAGATGCTGGAGGCCTACCGGGACGGTGCAACCAACGAGCAGGCGTTCTCGCGCGCGTTGGGGGTGCGCCTGGAGGACTTCGACAGGGACTTCGAGGACTTCCTGAAAGACCGCTTCGCGGCCGCGCTGTCCTCCGTGGAAGGGGAGATGCCGGCGATGGGCACGCTGCCCGGGCTCCCCGAACTGCAGGCCGCGGCGGCGACCAACCCGCTCAGCTTCGTGGCCCGCATGGCCGTCGGACAGGTCCTCTTCGCGGAGGGGCGGTTGACGGAGGCGGCGGCGCACCTTGAAGCCGCGCTCGACCTGTTCCCCCAGTACGGCGGCGCGGATGGCGCCCACTGGCTCCTCGGCCGGATACGTGAGCAACGGGGCGACACGGCAGGGGCCATCTCGCACTTCCGGGAGCTGCTGCTCCTCAACGAAAGCCACTACGACGGCCGCGTCGCCCTCGGCGAGCTCCTCGCCGGCACGGGAGACGACGCGGGCGCGGCGGCGGTCCTGCGCAACCTCGCCCACATCCATCCCTACGAGATCGCGGACCACGAGCGTCTCGCGGTCCTGATGGAGTCCGCGGGAGACTTCGAGGGCGCGGCCACCGCGCGGCGCGGCGTCGTCGCGCTACACCCCTTCGACCTCGCCACCGCGAACTACCAGCTGGCGCGCGCACTGCACCTGGCCGGCGACGCTTCCGGGGCGCGCCGCGCGGTCCTCGCAGCACTGGAACTCGCGCCGAACTACGAGGAAGCCCTCGACCTCCTCCTGGAGCTGCGGCGCAGGGGGCCGGGAAGATGAGGCTCCGGATCACGCGCGCCGGCGCAGCGGCCATGGCCGTCTTTCTCCAGCGCTTCGCACCGCCCCGCGCGCGCCTCATAACCCTGGGTCTGGCAGCCGGAACCGCGACGCTCACCGTCTCCGGCCTTCCGCCCCAGCCTGCGGCCCCGGCCCTTGCATCCCCCCCGGCAGGGAACACCGTCCTTTCGGCGCACACCACCCTCCCCGGCCCGGCAACCTTCCAGGGCCTCCCGACCGTCCCCTACGACGGCACCTACACCTTCGTCCGGGTGCGCTTCAACTCCCAGGGCAGGGGATTCAGCCGCGGCTTCGGGGGCGGGCGCAATCCGGGGTGGGCGCACGACTACCCGAACGCAGACGAGAATTTCACCAGGATTCTGGACGAAGTCACCCTGATCGACGTCAACAACGACGGCACCAACGTGATCGACGCCGAAGACCCCGAGCTCCACCGCTACCCCATCGCCTACGTATCCGAACCGGGCGAGTGGTCGCCCACGCAGCAGGAGATCGACAACCTGTCCGACTACCTCTTCAAGGGTGGTTTCCTGATCCTCGACGACTTCCGCAGCGACTTCGAGTGGCGCACCGTGGAGGAGATTTTCCGAATGATCGCCCCCGGCCACCGGTTTCGGGTGCTGAACATCGACGAACCCATCTTCGATTCCTTCTTCGACATTGCGACGCTGGACATGATACCGCCGACCTTCCAGCAGTTCGTTCCCGTCTTCCTGGGCCTTCACGAAAACAACGATCCGACCGCCCGCCTGATGGTCATCGCGAACTTCAACAACGACATCGGCGACTACTGGGAGTACTCCGATCGCGGCTACGTTCCGATCGAGCTGTCTAACGAAGCCTACAAGTTCGGTGTCAATTACGTGATCTATGCGATGAACCGATAGCGGTCCCGCGGAGCCGCGGTCGCAGCCCTGCGGCCTCCCGGATCGCTCCACATTCACACACGCGCTCAAACCGACAGCCTTCCGAGGTGGACCCCTTGCCGACAGAGACTCTGACCCCCCCAGCAACCGAACCCATGGCCGACGTGGCCCTCGCCAAGCGCATCCAGGAAGGACGCGAGAAGATCCTATCCGAGGTGCGCAAGATCATCGTCGGACAGGAGGACGCCGTCGAACACGTCCTCCTGACCCTTCTCGTGGGCGGAAACAGCCTTCTGGTCGGCGTGCCCGGTCTGGCCAAGACCCTGCTCATCCATTCCATCGCGCAGGTGCTCGACCTCAAGTTCTCGCGCATCCAGTTCACGCCGGACCTGATGCCTTCCGACATCACGGGCACCGACATCATTCAGCAGCACGAGGACGGTACGCGCGGACTGGAGTTCACGCCCGGGCCGATCTTCGCGAACGTGGTGCTCGCCGACGAGATCAACCGCACCCCGCCGAAGACGCAGGCCGCGCTCCTCGAGGCGATGCAGGAGCACCGGGTCACCGTGCAGGCGAACACCTACATCCTCGACCCACCCTTCTACGTCTTCGCGACCCAGAACCCGATCGAGCTGGAGGGGACCTACCCGCTCCCCGAGGCCCAGCTCGACCGCTTCATGTTCCACATCGTCATGGATCACCTGGAGGAGGACGAGGAGATGCAGGTCGTGCGGGAGACGACCGACGAGGTGGAGCCGGAGCTCGGCGCGGTCGTCTCGCGCGAGGACATGATCGCCTTTCAGGACCTGGTGCGGCGCGTGCCGGTCGCCGAGCCCGTGATGCGCTACGCCGTCAACCTGGTGCGCGCCAGCCGGCCGAGCCCGAACGGCAGCCACGACTTCGTGAAGAAGTGGATCAGCTACGGGGCCAGCGTTCGCGCCGCCCAGTACCTCATCCTCGGCGGGAAGGCCCGCGCGCTCACCCAGGGCCGCCTGACCGTCAGCTTCGACGACATCCGCGCACTGGCTCTGCCGGTGATGCGCCACCGCATCATCACCAACTTCCACGCGGAGTCGGAGGGGCGCACGACCGACGAGCTGATCGAGATGCTGCTGAAGGCCGTGCCGATGCCCAAGTCGGGGATGTAGGAAAGCGTGCACACCCTGGCCGCCACCCGAACCGCCGTCGCGGGGAGCTAGCCGATGGCCACCCGATCCCCCGCGGGGCTCACCTCCTTCCTCGACCCCACCGTCCTGGCGCGGATCGACAACCTGCAGCTGCTGGCGCGCACGGTGGTGGACGGGTTCCTGCAGGGGATTCACCGCTCTCCCTATCTGGGGGTGAGCATGGATTTCGCCGAGCACCGCCAGTACATGCCCGGCGACGACATCCGCCGGATCGACTGGCGGCTCTTCGCGCGCACCGACCGCTTCTACATCAAGCAGTTCGAGGCCGAAACCAACGCGGACGCCGCGTTTCTTCTCGATACGTCCGCGTCGATGGGGTACGGCTCCGGGGAGGTCACCAAGCTGGACTACGGCCGGTTCCTGACCGCGAGTCTGGCGTACTTCTCCGCCGGACAGAAGGATCGCGTCGGACTCTACGCCTTCGACTCGGACGTGGTCGAGCATGTGCGCCCGTCGGCGGCCCACCTGGACAAGGTCCTCCACGCGCTCGCACGTGTGAAGCCGCATCGCGAGGGCGCCTGGAGCCGGCCGCTGGCCCGGGTTGCCAACACCTTCCGGCGCCGCGGCATCCTGGTGTTCGTGTCGGATTTCTATCACGACGCCGACGAGCTCACCTCCGCGCTGGGTCTCTTCCGGGCACAGGGGAACGACGTGGTGGCCTTTCACGTCCTCGACCCGTCGGAGATCGACTTTCCCTTCGCGCAAGCCGCGAACTTCCAGGACCTGGAGACGATGGAACTGCTTCCGGTCGTCCCGGAGAAGTACGCCGGCGCCTACCGGGAAGGAGTGAGCGCCCACATCGACGCCCTCGGCAAGGGCTTCACCCGGCACGGAGTCGACTACGTCCTCCTCAACACCGCCAAGCCGCTGGACGACGCGCTCTACGCCTACCTGTCCTTCCGCCAGAAGACGCTGAGGTCGCCCGTGGGGCGCCCCGGGGCCGGGAGGTAGACAGCGGCCCGTGGGATTCCTGACCCCCCTCTTCCTCATCGGGCTGGCCGGGCTCGCCGTCCCCGTCCTGATTCACCTGACGCGCCGCGAGCGGGGCAAGCCGATCCGGTTCCCGTCGCTCATGTTTCTGGAGAAGATCCCCTTCCAGGAGACCTCCCGGCGGCGCATCCGGCACTGGCTCCTTCTGCTGATGCGCCTGGCGGCGCTGGGGCTGCTTGTCGCCGCCTTCGCGCGTCCGTTCGTGCGCGGCGGACGGCTGGCGGCGGTCGGCGGGCCCGGACCCGAGGAGGTAGTCATCCTCCTGGACAACTCGTGGTCGATGGAGATGGGGGACAACTGGGAGCGCGCCGTGGCGGAGGCCCGGTCCGTGATCGGGTCGCTGCGGCCCCGTGACCGCGCCTCGCTGATCGTCTTCGCCGAGACGCCCCGGCTCGTGCACCGCTCGATCCCGGAGATGCCGCGCATCCTCGCCACCCTCGACACCCTGGCCACGACATCGCTCGCCACGCGCTTCGCGCCCGCGGTGAAGCTGGCCGCCTCCACCCTGTCCGCCTCCACCCTGGCGCGGCAGCGCGTCGTCGTGATCAGCGACTTCCAGCGCCCGGCGTGGAGCCCCGACCCGGACGCGAAGCTGGCCGAGGGCGTGGTCGTCGAGACGGTGGTGATCGATGCCGGCGAGATCGAGAACCTCGCGCTGACCGACCTGGAGCTGAGGCGGCAGAGCGCGGGCGGCAGGGACCGGGTGACGGTCGAGGCGCGGCTCGTGAACACGGGCGAGGCCGCCGCGAGCGCCGAGGTGACGCTGGCGGTGGACGAGACCGACCTGGAGACGGTGACCGCGACGGTGGCGGCGGGTGGCGCCGCGCCGGTCGCGTTTGCGCCGTTCACCCTCACCGCGGCGTTCACGCGGGGGGAGGTGCGGCTGGGCGGGAGCAGATTCTGCCAAACAGGGTG
>VXLT01000087.1 GCA_009841475.1 Gemmatimonadota bacterium | reverse complement strand
GCCCGCCGCCGGGCCCGCCACCACCACCCCGGCCGGCCGCCGCGATCGGCACCTCCCGGGCCGCGCCCCCGGCCTGAGCCCTCGCCGCCTGCGCACGAATCGCCTGCGCTTCCGCCACCTCATCCGCCACCTCGGCCTCTGCCGCCGCAGCCAGCTCCTCGGCAACATCATCCCCGACGTAGTAGCTGATCCGTCCGCCCACCCCCGGCGTCGGCCGCGCGAACCACGCCTGCCCGTACGACTCCCCGCCCCGCGCCGCCTCCGCGAAGCTGTACGCCGGCGCGGGCTCGAAGGCCCCCGCCCCGTCGGCCAGCACCTGCGTGGTCAGATCCTGGAGCGGCGCGATGTCCACGATCCAGATGGAGCGCCCGTGCGTCCCCGCGATCAGCTCGCGGTCGCGCGGATGGATGCGCAGGTCGTGGACCGGCACCGTCGGCATGCTCTCCATGAAGCGGCGCCACGACGCGCCCCGGTCCAGCGAGGCGTACACGGCAAGGTCCGTCCCCACGAAGAGGAGGTTCTCGTTGCGCGGGTCCTCGCGCACCACGTGCACGAAGTCCAGCGACCCGGTCGGCAGCCCCGCCGCGATCGAGCGGAAGGTGTCGCCGCCATCGTCCGACACGTACACGTACGGCGTGAAGTCATTCGTGCGATGGCCGTCAAAGGAGACGTAGACGCGCGCTGGGTCGTGCCTGGAGGCCTCGACGCGGCTCACGTACGTCCCCTCGGGCACGCCCGAGATGTTGCCCGTCAGCTCGATCCACTCGCCGCCGTCGTCCGGCGAGGTCCACACGCGGCCGTCGTCGGTCCCCGCGTAGAGGCGCCCCTGCACGAGCGGCGACTCGGCCAGCACGGTGATCGTGGCATGGGTCTCGGCGCCGGTCACGTCCCGGGTGATCCCGCCGGTCGTGCGCGTGCTGATGTCGATCTTCTCGGGGTCCGCATACGACAGGTCCGGCGAGATGATCCTGAGGTCATCTCCCAGGTTCGTGCTCTTCAGCACCCGGTTCCCGGCCGCGTAGAAGCGGGTGCGGTCGTGCACCGACTGGAAGAAGGGCGTGTTCCAGTTCCAGCGCATGATGCTGTTCGCCGAGTCCGCCGACGCCTGCTCCCGGAACGCTGCGATCCTCGGATCGTCTTCCGAAACGCCGGCGTCGAGCAGCAGCGCGATCGAATCCTGCAGCGGACGCCACCCGTCCTCCCAGTTGGGCCGGCGCAGCCCCGTGCTCTGGCGCGTCGCCAGGTTGAGCCGCCGCATGTTCCCGCCCTGCGACTCGGCCCACACCAGGTTGTGGTCCTCCGGGTCCTGCGCGGTCACGAAGCCGTCGCCGCCGCTAATCGTCGCCCAGTGGTATTTCGAGATCTGCCCCGACGCGAGCCGGCTGGGCCCGCACCAGGTCCCGTTGTCCTGCAGTCCGCCGCAGACGCGGTACGGCTTGTCCATGTTGAAGGAGATGTCGTAGAACTGCCCCAGCGCCATCGTGTTGAGGTAGCGCCAGTTGCCTCCCTTGTCGTACGTGATCGCCACGCCGCCGTCGTTGCCGACCACGATCCGCTCTGGATCGGCCGGGTCGATCCACATGGCGTGATGGTCGACGTGGATGGCGTTGGTGGTGTTCCCGGCCGTGCGCCCCCCGTCATCCGAATACAGGACGGGCGTGGAGGAGAAGTAGACGCGGTCCGGGTTCAGCGGATCGACGCGCACCTGCGAGTAGTAGAAGGGCCGGGTGTTGGCGTCGTTCACCTTCTCCCAGCTGTCGCCGCCGTCCGCGCTGCGGTAGAGCCCGTTGCCGCCCGAGCCGTCCTCCTCCTCCTCGGCCTCGACCATGGCGTACATCACGTCGGGGTCGCTCTGGCTGATGGAGAGCCCGATCCGGCCCTTCATCGTGGTTGGGAAGCCGTTGCCGCTGACTTCGGTCCAGGTGTCGCCGCCGTCGGCCGACTTCCAGAGCGCGCTCCCCGGGCCGCCGCTGTTCAGGAACCAGGGGCCGCGCACGCGCTCCCAGCTGGCCGCGAAGACGACGTCGGGCTCGCCGGGCCGCAGGGCCACGTCGACGAAGCCGGCCTTGTCGCTGATGAACTTGACCAGCTCCCAGCTATCGCCGCCGTCGGTGGTCCGGTAGAGTCCGCGTTCCGGGTTGGAGCCCCAGATGTGCCCGAGCGCCGCCACGTATACGATGTCCGGATCGAGCGGGTTCACCACGATCCGCCCGATGACCTGCGTCTCCCTGAGCCCCTTGAACTCCCAGCTCTCGCCGCCGTCGGTGGACTTGAAGATGCCGCCGCCCGCCGAGATCGAGTTGCGCGAGTCCTCCTCGCCGGTGCCCGCCCAGATCTGGTTCGGGTCGCTCGGCGCGATCGCCAGGTCGCCCATCGCCACCACGCGGGGGTCGTTGAAGATGGACTTGAAGGTGATCCCGTTGTTGGTGGTCTTCCAGATCCCGCCCGCGGCCGCGGCTGCGTAGAAGGTCTTGGACGGGTGTGGGATGCCTTCGACATCGGTGATCCGGCCGCCCATGTTGACGGGGCCGACGGACCGCCAGCGGAAGGTCTCCCAGATGGCATCGGGGACCTGCTCGGTGAGCTGGGCCGAGGCGGTGGGGATGCCGGCGAAGCCGATGCAGAGCCAGGCGAAGGCCGCGGCGATGAGGGTGGGGATGCGGAGTGAAGGCGACGGGCGTTTCATGAGGTGCTCCGAAGGCGTGAGTGTGCCGCCCACGTGCGCGCACGTGGTTGCTGCGATCCGCGCCAACGCGCGATTTGACCCAGGAGGCGCGATTCTCGCGGGCGCGGCGTCCACCAGAATAGACACCCGGCGGCGGGGGGACGTTGGTGTTCGGCGGCGCCCGCGACGGGCCGGGCCCTCAGCCGCTCCAGTACCCGATCATCTTGTAGACGAGCTTCGCCGCCGTGAAGTCCGGCGCGGCGAGCCCCGGCACCGGGGCGAGCTCGACCACGTCGGCCCCCACCACGCGCCGCTCCGCAAAGACGCGCCGGAGAAGCGCGGTTGCCTGCCGCCAGGTGCCGCCGCCGGGCTCGGGGGTGCCGGTGGAGGGCATGATGGACGGGTCGAAGAAGTCGACGTCGAAGGTGATGTAGACCTGCTCGCCGAGGGCGGCCATGACGCGCTCCAGCCAGGTTTCGCCGCGGGGGGACGATCCGCCCCGGACTGGAGAGTCGCCCGCTCCCGCCAGCTCCTCGCCGGTGATCACGGTCACATTGCCGCGCACGGATGCCGCCTCCCACTCCTCGCCGCTGATGCCGCGCGCGCCGACTGTGACCAGATCGACCCGGTCGACGACGCGCCCCATGGCGCAAGCGTGGGAGAAAGGGCTGCCGTCCAGGCTCGCGCGCAGGTCGAGGTGGGCGTCGAGCTGGAGGACGGTGAGCCGTTCCGGGGTGCGGTCGGCGTGGGCGAGGATCGCGGGGGCCGAGACCGCGTGCTCGCCCCCGATCATGATCACGCGCCGCCCCGCGGCGGCGTCCAGGATACGGTTGCAGGCGTCCTCGAGCTCGGTCATGGCGCGGGATGCGTCGCCGCGGGCAAGCTCCAGCGCGGGGAAGGTGTACACGCCGTCGAGCGACGGATCTCGGCCCAGTTCGTGATCGTAGAGCTCGATGTACCGGGACGCGTCGATGATCGCGCGGGGACCGTGCCGCGTCCCGGTGCCCCAGCTGGTGGTCGCTTCGTAGGGGACCGGCAGGATCCAGGTGGCGGCGCGCTCCGGGGTGGCCCTCTCGCCGTCCAGTCCGAGGAACACACGGGGGAGCTCCCAAGGCAGCCCGTGGAGGCCCGCGGGAAGACGGTGGATGGTGCGATCGCCCGCACGGCCGGCGGTGGTGGGGTCCCGGCGGTTGGGCATGGGATGGACGGTCAGGTGCTGTCGCCGGACCCGGGGGCTTCGGCCGCTGCGCTGGCCCCGCCTGATCCGCCGGCCTCGCCGGTCCCGGTAGCCTCGATGGGACAGGTGATCCCCCGGTAGGGCACGTCCGCGCCCGATTCCTGGCTGGCGCGGCTCAGGCCGAAGATCACCAGCTTGTGGTGCGTGGGGCGGAAGCCGTGCCGGGCGGCCGTCTCCTCGACGATGCGCTGCAACTCCTCGCTGCGAAACTCGATCACCTCGCCGCTCTCGATGCACACCAGATGATGGTGGACCGGATCGCGCGACAGACGGTGTTCGTACCTCTTGAAGCCCTCGCCGAAGTCGTGCTCCTCTACCAGCCCGCTCCGCACCAGCAGGTCCAGCGTGCGGTAGATGGTCGCCTTGCCGAGGCGCACGTCGTTCTCGCGAAGCACCCGGTCCAGGTCTTCCACCGACTGGTGTTGGGGCGAAGAGAAGACGGCCCTCGCCACGGCCCGCCGCTGCTGCGTTACCGGAAGCCCCTGTTCGCGCAGGTACCGGCCGAAGATCGCCAGGTAGGGCTCGACGTTGGCGGGTCCGATTCTCATTGCGGCGCCCGCGGCCCGGCAACCGCCTCTTCGAAGAGCTCGCCCGGGAAGTCCGCCATCAGCGACTCGAAGGCGTCCGCGCAGCCGCCGAGTTCCACCAGGCGGGGACTCCCCAGCGGGTGCGGCCCGCGCCTGACGACCCCTTCCATGACCCGGGGAAGCCGGTCCGCCGGGGCCACGCCCTCGTCGAGGATCCGGGTGTCCAGGTACAGGCCCCTGCCCGTTCGCTCCGCCGCGTAGCGTGCCGTCACCACCCTGCGGCTCGTCCCCTGGTCGAAGCAGCTGGCCGCGACCAGGCCCCACTCCCGCCGCCCGCGGACGAGCGGCGGAAACACCCAGACACAGTCGATGGCCGCGTGCCCCAGCCGGCTGCCGAGCTCGCGCACGGTGCGGGGAAGGGCCTCGGGAACCCCCGGGCCGTCCTCGGCCTCCATCGCCGGGGCAGGTCTGGCTGGCGCTCGGTGCATGCTGGATGAAGCCTTCCGTGCGGGCCGGGTACGCACGGCCCGCGATTGTCGCGGTCACAGTGCCTAATGTAGCGGTCCGCGGATGAACCCGCGTGAGCGCCGAGAGCTGCGAGGTGCCGCGTTTGCAGGGCGCCTTGAAAGGGCGAATACCAACGCTATTCGTCCGAACGGCAACGGCGACTGCAACCTTCAGGACATGAAATGTAAAGAAAACATGACATTTCGTAAAGCAGACGCTACGGTTTGGCCGGGTGGGTGATGCGGTTCAACGGAGTTCCTCCCCCACCCGCCCCACCACCCGTTGCACGGCGGCCTCCAGCGGCCCCTTCACCACCGCCGCCGCCGCCCGCATATGGCCACCTCCACCGAGCTCAACCGCGATCACGTGCACGTCCACCGGCGGCAGCGAGCGCAGCGACACCTTGATCCGCCCGTCGCTGGTGGTGCGGAAGAGGATCGCGACCTCGACCCCGGCGACACTCCGCGGCACGTCCACGAAGCCTTCCAGGTCGTCCACCGTCGCGCCCAGACGGTCGTACGCCTCCTTCGGCACGGTGATCCAGGCGATACGGCCGCTCTCGTGCACGGTCAGCGTCGCCAGCGACTCGCGCAGCAGCTCGAAGCGGTGCGGCTGAAACCGGCCGTACGCCGCGCGGTACAGCTCCTCCGGCACGGCCCCCAGTTCGACCAGCCGCGCGGCGACCCGCAGACACTCCGGGTTCGTGTTCGTGAAGCGGAAGCCCCCGGTGTCCGTCAGCACGGCGATGTAGAGTGCCCGCGCGATGTCGGGGCTCCACGGTCCCCCCGCCCGGTCGATCAGCTCGAAGACGAGCGCGCCCGCCGCGCAGGCCTCCAGGTCGCGCAGCACCACCCCCCCGATCGGGCGTTTTCCCTCCGGGTGGTGGTCGATCACCACCTTGGGCAGGTCGCGGATCAGCGACTTGACGCGCCCGATTCGCGGGAGCTCGGCCGTGTCCACCACCACCGCCAGATCGGCCTCCCGGCACCGCCGCGCCGCCTCTTCGCTCGCCGCGGGGACGGCCCACCGCGGATCCGGCAGCAGGAAGGCGAAGGGTTCCGGGAAGGGAGTCGGATTGACGATCCATGCCTCCGTTCCGCGCGCCCGCAGGAACGCCGCGAGGGCCGCCGCCGACCCCGCCCCGTCCCCGTCCGCATTCGCGTGCGTGGTGATGACCACCGACCCGGCCCCGTCCAGCATCTCCACAATGCGGTCGAGGAGCCGCCCGCGTCCGCCGCCCACCTCGCTCAGCCGGCCGCCGCTCACCCCGGCGACCCCCCCGGCCGGTGTGGTATACACCGATGCCCCTGCCCGCGGTGATAAGGGTGGT
>VXLT01000352.1 GCA_009841475.1 Gemmatimonadota bacterium | reverse complement strand
CCCCCCCCGCCCCTCCCCGTCCCCCTCGAGCGGCGGCAGCGGCACCACATTCAACGACGGCGGCGGTCCCGCGCGCGTATACGCCCGCCCGGCCCCGTCGATGCTCATATCGGCCAGCTCCCCGTCCGGCACCCGCTCCTCGTAGAGCGGCCCCACGGTGCTCCCGATCTCGAACGCTCCGTAGCGGCGCATGTACTCGAGCGGCGAGCGTCCCTCGGCCGCGGCCTTCTCCGGCAGACCCGGCACCGAGTTCGCGAAGATCCACCCGTAGTACTCGTCCACGGTCATCTTCTCGCCCGGCCGCTCCCGCGACTCGAAGAACTGCCGGATCCCGCGGCTCCCGTCCGGGTCGATCCGCCAGGTCAGCTCGATCCAGAACTCGTTCTCCTCCCAGACCTCGCCCGGGGTCACGTCGCGCGTGCTCTCCACGGTCTCGCCCAGGCGCTCGCGCGCCGCGCGCAGCACCGGCTGCCGGAACCCGATCCAGAGTCCGTCGTACTGCTCGTAGCTGGTCAGGTCGTGGCGCTCCGACGAGTGGCCCATCGGCAGCACGTAGTCCGCGAAGAAGGCGGTCTCGTTCCAGGTGGGGGTGAGCGCGACGTGCAGCCCGATCCGCTCCGGGTCCGTCAGCATCTCGATCCAGGAGAAGCCGTCGGGGTTGGTCCATACGGGGTTGTAGACGCGCGTGAAGTAGACGGCCAGGCGGGCCTCCTGCTCGCGCGTGAGGTGGGGGAGCAGGAACGACATCTCCATCAGGCTCAGCGGGTATTCGCCCGGCCAGGTAAGCTCGTTCCAGTGTTTCGGGTGCCTCGGAGGCATGCGGATCGGCCGTGGCACGAACTTGTTCCACGCGTTGGGATAGGTGCCGCCGGGCACAGCGATCGCCCCGAGGAGCGCATTGAGCAGGAAGAGCGCGCGTGCGACCTGCCATCCGCCCAGATTGCCGGCGGCCGCGCTGCGCCAGTTATGGGTGGACAAACGCGTTCCGGCCCCCGCCACCACCTCCGCCACCGCTGCGAGCGTTTCAGCTGAAACGCCGCTCTCGGAGGCCGCGAACTCGACGGTGTACTCCTCATACAACTCGCCGAGCACCCGCTGGAACGCCTCGAAGGTGGGCGGCTCGTCCGGGTGGTTCTCCTCCAGGTACTCGCGCCAGTTCCACCACCGTTCCACAAAGGCGGCGTTGTAGCTGCCGGTGCGGATCAGGTGGTTGGCGATCGCGAGCAGCACTGCGGCCTCGGAGCCCGGGTAGGTCGACAGCCAGTGGTCGGCGTGGGTGGCCGTGTTGGAAAGCCTCGTGTCGAAGACGATGAGCTTCGCGCCGCGCTTCTTGCCCTCCATCACCCGCTGCGCGTGGGGGTTGAAGTAGTGCCCGGCTTCGAGGTGGCTGCTCACCAGGAGGATCACCTGCGCGTTCTCGTGGTCGGGGCTGGGACGGTCCATCCCCATCCAGAAGTGGTAGCCCGCGCGCGCGCCCGAGGAACAGATGTTGGTGTGCGAGTTGTGGCCGTCCACGCCCCACGCGGCGAGTGTCCGCTCTGTGAAGCCGTCCTCGCCGGGACGGCCGACGTGGTACATGATCTCGCGGTGCCGGTCCTCGTCGATCGCGGCGCGGATCCGCCCCGCGATGTCGTCGAGCGCCTCGTCCCAGCCGACCGGCTCCCACTTCCCCTCCCCCCGCTCCCCGGCCCGCTTCAACGGCGTGAGGATCCGGTCCGGGTCGGTGAGCTGGGTGACGGTGGCGGGCCCCTTGGCGCAGTTGCGGCCGCGCGAGCCGGGGTGTTCCGGGTTGCCCTCGAACTTGCGAACCTCGAGGGTGTCGCGGTCCACATACGCGAGCAGTCCGCACGCCGACTCGCAGTTGAAGCAGGTCGTGGGGACGAGCATGTAGCGGCGCTCGACACGCTCCGGCCAGGCGCGCGAATCGAGCTCGACCCAGTCGCTCCAACGCTCCTTCGGAGGGAAGGCGGCGAGGTGGACGCGGCTCGCGCCCGGGTAGAAGGTCTCGCCGCGGGCCTCGACCTCCGCGCGCGCGACGGAGACGCGGCGGTTGAGTTCGTCGAGGGTGGGGCGCGCGCTCATGCGATCGGCACCGACTGGCCCGCCTGCACGTAGGCGTGCTCGTAGGCGAGCAGGGCGATGAGGCCGGCGGCGACCGCGGCCAGGCCGAGCCACGGGACCCCCGCGGCCAGCCAGGGAGCCGCCACCCCAAGGAGCGCGCCGAGCACCCCGACCCGGAACCAGCCCCGGAAGCGTCCGTGGGTCATCTCGCGCTCGGCGAGGCGGGCGTGGGCGGTGGGTGGAGGCATGAAGACCTCGCCGGCGATCATCAGGAGGTGCGCGCCGCTCGCCACCGCGAAGAGCTGCAGCGCGGCGGTGGCCACCCCGGCGGATCCGGTGGAGGCTCCGGCCGACCCGGCGGAGGCCCCGGCAGCCGTATCAGCGCCACTCACGGCGCCGTTCAGCGCTCCCCCCAACCCGTCCATGGCAACCGCCGCGAGCACGACGGCCCCGGCGCCCGCGAGCACGGCCTGCACCAGGAAGTGCACAGGCAGCAGCGGGTTCTGCCACATGTCGCGCGCCTTGGCCTGGCCGAAGAGGAAGGCGGTGTAGATGGCCGTGAGGACCGCGAGGCCGCCGCCGGTCCAGCCGAGCCAGAGCGGTGGCGACGCGCCGGTGAGCGCGACCGCGAAGTGCGCCGCCAGAACCGCCGAGTAGCCGCCGATGATGAAGCCTCCCCGCACCAGCCAGCTTCGCCACTGGGGGCGCCGGAAGATGAGGTGGAAGCGCGCGGGGTGCTCCAGGTCCCAGATCAGGATCGCGCCCGTGAGCGCCAGGAAGACACCGGCCAAGATCGGCGCGGCCCACGTCCAGAGCGGACTGGCCGGGCCGAGCGCACCGGTCGCGAGGAGGAGCAGCGGCGCCAGGTACGCCCCCGCCGCGATCGACTTGGTCCAGGTGTAGAGCGAGACGCGGAAGTCCCAGGGCGCGCGGTGCGGGATGTCGTAGCTCAGCACGGCGGCCGCCGACGAGTTCCACGGTCCCGGATGCCCCGACGGCACCCCGTGGTCCACCTCACCCTGCTCGCTCCACATGAAGAGGCCCCCCTCCGGACGCTGCGCGGCCAGCGGGTCGAGCGTCACCTGGTCGGCGCCCTTGTAGTACAGCTTCGGCTTCGTCTCCTTCTCCGGCCTCCGCACCGACACCGGGTCGCGGTTGATCATCCGCGCCACCTCCGACGACGGGTCGTTCATGTCGCCCACCAGCAGCGCCTCGGTCGGACACACCACCACGCACGCCGGCTCCAGCCCGATGTCGAGCCGATGCGCGCAGAAGTTGCACTTCTCGGCCGAGTGGTCCTCCGGATTGATGAAGATCGCGTCGTACGGACAGGCCGCGATGCACGCCTTGCAGCCGATGCAGATACTCTTGTCGAAGTCAACGATCCCGTCCGGACGCTTGAACATGGCCGAGGTGGGGCATGCGGCCACACAGGGCGGTGATTCACACTGGTTGCAGCGGGTGACCTGGAAGGAGCGGCGCGCCTGCGGGAAGGCGCCGGTGTCGACGTACTTCACATAGGTGCGCGTGACGGACAGCGGCACCTCGTTTTCGGACTTGCAGGCCGTGGTGCAGGCGTGGCAACCGATGCAGCGGGTCTGATCCACCACCTTGGCCCAGGAGGGCCGGACGGTACTCTGGGCCGGGTCGGATTCGACGGACACGTAGGAAGCGGGTCGCAGTTCGGTTGGTCGGTGGAAGGGGGACGGGCTACTCTTCACAATAGGTGCAGCCGCAAGGTGTGAACAGGTGCCTTTTCCGGAGTTCGTCCGAAAGGCAACGACGAGCGGAGCTCAGAGGACGTGAATTGTAAAGCAAACATGACATTTGGTAAAGCGGACACTACATTTTGGCGGCTTGGGCAGAGCGACGCGCCGCGGATGCATCGCCGCCCGAATGCCGCGGGGGTCTCGTTCACTGCCGGGCAGTCCGGATGAAGGCTTGCCTCTTCGCCGGTGATCGGTTGGTGCTGCGCGAGGACGCTTCCGAGCTCCCAACCGTGGAAGAAGCCAGGGGATGGAATGCAGGAGAAAAGGCCTGGTTTCCGGCCACCGCATCGCGGCCCGCCGCTTGGGATGGCGTCCACACGGCCGAAGGTGACGGCGTCCACGCGGCCGAAGCGCACGACGCCCGCGCCGTCGCGACTCCCGGCGAACGCGCCGAGACCGCGACCGATACCCCCGTCGTCGCCGCCCGGGCCGCGCCCGGCTGGACGCCTCCCGAGGGTGTTTCGGCGATCGGAATGCGCCAGGCCATCGTCCTACTTCAGGAGCCCGACCTCTCAATCGCCATCACGGCGGCGCACCTCGCACGCTGGCGGCACACATCCCGCTTCTGCGGCGTCTGCGGGACTGCAACGGAGCCGTCCCGCCGGCATCAGGCGATGGTCTGCCGCTCCTGTGGCCACCTCGCCTTCCCGAAGGTGTCTCCGGCGGTGATCGTGCAGGTGACGCGCGGCGACCGGATCCTGCTGGGCCGCTCCCGGCGTCACCCGCACGGGGGCTATTCGGTACTCGCGGGCTTCGTGGACCCGGGCGAGAGGCTGGAGGACACCGTGCGGCGGGAGGTTGAGGAGGAGTCCGGAATCCGGGTGCGAAACGTCCGCTACTTCGGCAGCCAGCCGTGGCCCTTCCCCGATTCGCTGATGGTCGGATTCACCGCCGACTACGACGGGGGCGAGATCCACAGTGGGGATGACGAGTTGTTGGATGTCGCCTGGTTCCGCGCGGACGCGCTTCCTCCGGTGCCGCCCGCGTATAGCATCGCGCGAGCGCTCATCGACGGTTTCGCGCGGAGCAACGGGGTCGATCCTTCACGGATTCCGACGTGGCAGAGGCGGTGAGGTGCGCGGGCGCGCGCGAACCCGTATGCTGGTCGAACGCATGATTCGCACACGCTCAACTCGAATGGATTCCAAATGAGCAGACGACTTGTGACCGGGTTTCTCGCGGCGGCGGCGCTGGCCGCCTGTGCCACTGCCCCCGCCGGGCCTCCGCCCTTCGACCCGGTGGGCAGCTACACCTACGCGGCCGACGTGAACGGCCAGATTATCCCCGGGACGATGACCATCGAGCGCGGGGACGACGGCTACACGGGGTCGGTGGCGAGCGACATGTTTCCGCCGCTTTCGGTCCTGTCGGTCGAGGTGGACGGCCAGACCGTCACGATCGAGGTGGCCGGGCCGGAGGGTCAGCTGTTGATCGCGGGCACGGTGTCCGGGGACACGATCGAGGGCACCTGGGCGATGGGAGAAGGGTCCGGCACCTTCACCGCGACGAAGTCGGGCTGAGGCCGCGCGGCTGGCAGCAGCCCAGGAACCGCAGCACCAACAGCGCCACCGCGCGCGCCCCTTCCACCAGCTCGCGCACCGTGATCGACTCGTTCGGCCGGTGGGCGCCGGCTACGTCTCCCGGACCGAAGAGCACGCCCGGGGTCGAGCCCGCGTTGACGAGGTGGCGCAGGTCGGAGCCGTAGGGGACGCCGACGACCTGCCCGCCGCCGAGGTCCAGGTCGCGCGCGACGCTCAGCGCCGCGTGTACGATCGGCGCATCCTCCGGCGTCTCGCACGGTGCGAACTGCCCCCCCCACCACTCCACCCTCGCCGGATGACCGCGCAGGAACGTGTCCCGCGCACAGAACGCCGCCACCCGCGCTTCCAGCGCCTCACGCGCGGCCCCCACCTCTTCGCGCACCCCCACCCCGAACCGCCCTTCCGCGCGGACCGTCTCCGGCACGGAGGACGCCCACTCCCCACCCTGCACCGTCCCCACGCAGATCGGGTAGGGCACCGCGAAGGCGGCCAGGCGCGGCTCGTCCACCGCCGCGTTCCGCTCCCGCTCAAACGCCATCAGGTCCTCGTACAGGCGCATGAAGTTCTCCAGCGCGCTCACTCCTTCGTGCCGCAGCGCTCCGTGCGCTGCCCGCCCCGGCACGGTCAAGCGGAAGTTGAGCGCGCCGGCCTGGGCGGTCGCCACCGCGAGGCGGGTCGGCTCCAGCACCACGGCGCCGTCCCCCACGTGCCCTCGCAGCACCGACGCCAGCGTCCCGAGGCCCCCGTCCTCCTCTCCGATCACTGACTGGAAGAGGACTGAGCCGCGCGGGGACGGCACGTCCGCCTTCGCCCGCACGACAAGGGGCGGATCCCCCCCCCCGCCCCCGCGCCCCCCCCCCCCCCCGGGGGGGTGAAACGACGGAGGCGGGCGCCGCGCGTT
>VXLT01000242.1 GCA_009841475.1 Gemmatimonadota bacterium | reverse complement strand
CGGTCGGTCTGCCATTCGCGGAGTCCCTGACGGGCTTCGGGTTCCAGCACGCCGTCGGCGTCCCCGGAGTAGCGACCTTCGGAAGACAGTCCCAGCTCGACCAGCGCAAGGACATCGGCGCCCAGGCCGAGCTGGGCCTCCTGGGCGGCGGCGAGCTGCTCGGGTGTGAGTGTCCGGTTCCGCGCCATGGAAACCATGGCCGCCGCCACCGCCACGACCACAATGACGCCAAACGCATAAAAGAAACGACGACGGCCTGCCCCGCGGCGGCGCATCACCGGCTCCAGACCAGACCGATCTCGGTACGGCCCGCGACGCGCCTGACGAACAGGTCCGGCCCGCCCCCGGCCACGGTATTTCTCTGCGGCGCGGGCAACGCAGTCACGCGCGAGATCGCCTCGATCTCGTACATCTTCCTCGACCCGAGCACCCAATCCACCGCACCCCAGACTCCGAGCACGCTCCCCACTCCGATGAGCCACGTGTTCGCGGTTTCGGTCCGGTCCCGCCTGTGTACCGCGGACAGGTACTTCCACTCCGTGTCGTAGTCTTCCCGGTCCGGAACGCCCAGCCAGGGCAGCCACTTCACCGTCGCGTAGGAGCCGCCCGCCATGATGGTGCCCCAGAGGAACTTCCTCTTCCCCGACCCGCGCCTCGCGCTGGCGACCGTGTACTGCTCCTCGAGAGCCGCATCGGCCAATGCGGGGAGCTCGCCTTCCATCGTCCCCATGTCACGCCTTGCCAGGAAGTAGTCGGCGGTCCCCCAGGCGAGGAGGCCGGTGCCGGCCAGCGTGAAGGCGTTCCTGAAGGTTCCCGCCCTGGAGTGCCTGTCGACAGCGGCCTGATGGGAGGCCGAGTCGGCATAGGCGTCCTCGTCCGCCGCCGCGAACAGGATCTGGGTTGTGGCAATGGCGACGATGGCCGCCGACCCTCCCCAGATCGACCTCTTCAGGCCCGACGACCGGCGCCGCTTCGATCGCTCGTACTGCGTGTAGATGTCCGGAATCACGGACCCCGTCGCCGTGGGCAGCCCTCCGGCGGACACGTTTCCCACAACCTCGACTTCCGTAGCGAGAACGTACCCGATCAGGTCGTCCTGGCCGGGCTGGCCGGGTATCGACACGATATGGTACGGACCCGACTCCCCGATCCAGTCCAGCGTCGCGCCCGGCGCAAGGTTCGCGATGACCGGGCTGGAATCGGACGGGTCGAGCCGGACTTCCGCGCCATTGCTCAGCGCCCTGATCTGTTGGGCCGATGCGAGCCCGTGTCCGAAAGCCGGCGCTGCGAGAGAGACTCCGAGAAACATGATGAAAGCGCCGACCAAGCCGTGCTTCAGCCTCATTCTCACTGTCTGCTTCCTCGCGCTGTCGTGATCCGCCACCGGCGGACCAGTCCCGCTCTCGCGGACGGTTGGTTGCCCGGTCAAGTTTAGCGGATCGGCCCGATGGGGTCCAGTTCAAGCCGGAGGAGCGCCGTTTCTGATGCTGCAATCACGCCTTTTCTGGTGCTGTGCTAAAGCCATTTCTGTCGCTGCACTCACGCCGAATCTGTCGCTGAACCCCTTCCGCACATCCCTCTTCACCGCTATCATCCGTCCACAACCGACGATCCAGGCGAGCCCGCAGGGTACCCACATGACCTATCACCCGAGAATCGTGGACCGTGAGCTGGCCGAACGCCTGCAGGCCACGGGCGCTGTGGTGATCGAGGGCCCGCGGGCTTGCGGCAAGACCACCACGGCAAGGCAGGTTGCCGCCAGTGAAGCGCGGCTGGACGTCGACGCGGTTGCGCGCCGCCTGGCCGCCCTCGAGCCCGCCCGCGTCCTGATCGGTGACGCGCCGCGGCTGATCGACGAATGGCAACTGGAGCCGGCGATCTGGAATCATGTGCGACGGGCGGTGGACGATCGGTGCCTCCCGGGCCAATTCATCCTTACCGGATCCGCGGTGCCGGCCGACGACGCCACCCGCCACACGGGGGCCGGCCGACTGACCCGTCTTCGCATGCGTCCCCTAACGACGTTCGAACTGGGTCGCTCATCCGGCGAAGTGTCGCTGGCGGACGTCTTGGCCGGCGCGCGTCCCGAAGCGGGCCAGTCAGTGATTCGCCTCGACGACCTGGCCGAACTGATTTCCATCGGCGGATGGCCGGTAAACCTCGGCCGCACCATCGAACAGGCGCTCCGCGCCAACAGGGACCATCTCGACGAGATCCGTCGCCTCGACATCGCCAACGGGGACGGGAAGAGGCGAGATCCGGTAAGGGTGGGCATGCTCCTTCGGTCGCTGGCGCGGAACGTCGCGACCGCGGCTGCAACCGCGACCCTGGCATCCGACACCGGCGAGGGCGTGTCCGCAATTACCGAACATACGGCCGCCGACTACCTCCGGGCGCTGGAACGGATCATGATCGTGGAGAACCAGCCGGCCTGGCCCACGCACCTTCGATCAAGGACGGTGCTGCGGAGCAAACCGGTCCGGCACCTCGCGGATCCATCGCTCGCGGTGGCCGCCGTTCGTGCGACGCCCGCCCGCCTGCTCCGCGACCTCGACTTCCTGGGCCTTCTCTTCGAGTCGATGGTCGTGCGTGATCTTCGTGTCTATGCCCAGGCGGCGGACGCGGAGGTGTTTCACTACCGAGAAAAGGGCGGACTGGAGGTCGACGCGATCGTGCAGGCCAACGACGGCCGCTGGGCAGCGTTTGAAGTGAAACTGGGGGAGGGGAGGGTGGATGAAGGGGCCCGCAACCTGCTCCGGATGGCGGAGAAGGTGGATGTGGGGCGGATGGGCGACCCGATGGCGCTGGGGGTGATCGTCAGTAGCGGGTATGGGTACACGCGGGAGGATGGAGTGGGGGTGATTCCGGTGGGAGCGTTGGGGGCGTGATTATCCATCCATGGACAAAGATGGCTAAAGGAGACCGATGGACGAGACATCCCTGGAATTCCCGACGCGTCGAACTTCACGGTGCCCCCACGCGCCCCGGCCCATCTCGCGCCTCTACACCACAACCTGCGCGACCCTCATGCTCTTCGCGCTCACCACCGGGGTCGCGTCAGCACAGGCTGCCGAGCGTAGGGAGGTTCCCGTATCCTGGGAACTCCTGTGGCAACTGCCCCCCAGCTATGATTCGCCCGTCCTTGCGCCGGCGCTGCTGGTCGGAGACGGCGCCGGAGGCGTAGTTACGTTTGACTACGGTGACGGGGCGCTGAAGAGGATCACATCCGAAGGGCTGGACTGGGTAGTCGGGCGGGAGGGCCAGGGACCTGCGGAGTTTCAGCAGGTCATGGGAATCTCCGGGGCAGGAGAAGAGATCTGGGTACTGGACCCCGGCAACCAGAGGCTCACACGGGTGGCGGTCGATGGCGGGGGTACGACCGAGGTGCTCCTGCCGGAGGTTACCCGGGCGATTCGACTCCCCGACGGCACCGGCGTTGGCCTGAACATGGTGGCCGGGCCGTTGCTCAAGGTCTTCGATCCCGAAGGGAACGTCACTGCGGAGTTGTCACCGGAGGGATTCCCGGACGACGTTTCCATGATGGTCCGTGAGGGATGGATCACGGGCGGGACGCGGACTCCGAACTTCCTGGTCGGTTTCCTATACGCCGGGCACCTCGTTCACGGAGTACCGGCGGAAAGCGGCGTCGACGTCAGGCTGGTTCCCACCATCGAGCCCTGGTCATTCCCCGAACTCGTGTCCTGGCGACACCCCTCGGGGGCCACAATAACCGAGGTTGATCCCGAATCCCCGGAGGGAGCGCGCTGGGTCGATCACGACGCGACGTTCTTCTACGTGGCCTACGCAGGCACTACTCGAACCGATGCGCGTCTCGTGGACCTGTACCTGACCGAGGACGCGACCTACTGGGGCAGCCTCATCCTGCCGGAGGACGTGGCGTACGGCGCGATCGTCGACGAGGGCGTGATGGCCGGAGTCATCTTTGAGCCGATTCCGCACATCAAGGTGTGGCGGTTCAGCATCGCCGGCGCGCCGGCATCTGCGCCTCCTACGAAATCGGCGTCCCCCTCTTCTTCACGATGAACAGTCCCTCTTCCATCGACGTCACCACCACGATTCCGGACCTGAAGAACGGGTAGTTGCTCCAGGAACCCGCCATGGACGGTGAATCCGGGCCCGGGACCGTGTCGAAGAACCCGGTCAGCCGGGGATTTTCGGGGTCCGAGACATCGAAGATGCGCAGTCCGCTGTTGTAGTTGGACTGGAACATGAGGTCGTCGACGATATAGAGGTTATGGTCGCTCGAGGTGTTCTCGCTGAGGAACTCCTTCACGAGTATGGGCTCGTCGAGGTCCTTGACGTCGTAGATCAGGGTGCGGGTGTTGTCGACCAGCTGGAACTCGTCCGTTTCGTCGCCCATCAGGAAGTAGGACTGATCCTTCGTCAGCCACCCCTGGTGGGTGTAGCCGATGTTGGGGTAGTCGGCCACCGACAGCCCGACCGGGTTCTCCTTGTCGGACACGTCGGCGATGCTGAGCGTGTTTTCGTTCGCGCCGAAGCAGATCTCCTTGCCGTGGTGCTCCTCGTCGGGTCCGCGGTAGATGACGCACTGTGCGTCGTGGGTGTAGCCCGTTCCGGCGCGGCCGGTGTTCGCATGGGCGAAGCAGCCGGCGAAGGTGGGGTTCTTCGGATCGCGGATGTCGATCATGTGGAGGCCGCCGCCGCAGGTGTCGCCGCCGCCGCTGCTTCCGACGGCGTAGGCGAAGCCGGTCTCCTCGTTGATGACGATGTTGTGCACGCTGGCGACGCGGTCGTAGTGGGCGTCCACGTCGAAGGTGATCATGTCGCCGGAGAACTGGCGCAGCCGCGTGAGGTCGAAGACCTGCATGCCGTGCGCGCCGGCGATGTCCGACACCACGAACACGTGGTCGCTGTACACCTTCATGTCCCGCCAGGAGGTCCCCCGGATGCCCTCGGTCTTGGGCAGGTTCCCCACCACGACCGGGTTGGACGGATCCGTCACGTCCACGAAGGAGGTGCCGTCCATGCGCCCCACGAGGGCGTAGTCGCGCTGCGTTTGCGGATCGGTCCATCCCCAGATGTCGTTGAGGCGGGTGCCGCGCTCGCCGCCCAGCGCGCTGACCGGAAGGAATGCGAGCAGATCCACGTCGTTGCACCCGAAGATGGACGCCTCGCCCCGCGAACAGTCGAGCTGCCCTCCGACGACCGCGTCGAATTCATCGATTTCTGTGAAGACCGAGGCGGTGCTGCGCCAGCCGTCGCCGTCGCGCTCGAAGATCATCGCCGAGCCGGCGGCGTAGTCGTCCCCGGGCATCCCCGACACGAGGAGATCGCCGGCCTGCGCCACCACCCTGCCCATGCCCTGGCCGGGTTTCGGCTCGGGTGCGGTGATCCTGGTGACCGATGTCCACGCGCCGTCGGCATCCGGCGTGAACTGGTAGATGGCGCCCTCGCGCGAGTTCACGCCGTCCGCCCCTATCCAGAGAGTGCTGCCGTCGCTTGCCATGGACTCTCCGAACCTGTCCCTGGGGACGCCGTCAAAGGCCATGAGAGTCGCCGTTTCCGTCCATTCGCCGTCCTGCCGCGAGAAGACGGTGACCGTTCCGGCCTCCCCGAGGGGGCTGCTGGCCGCCACCAGAATACGGTCTCCCGCAATCAGCGCTCCGGCGCCAAACCACGACCCGGGCACGCCGCCAAAGCGCCTTAGCTCGGCCGTCATGGCCCAGCCACCGGATCCGCGCTCGAAGACGTAGGCGGCACCCTTCAGCGAATCGGCTGCGGTTGCGCCGACCACCAGCATGTCGTCCGACAGGGCCAAGGTACCGCCGAACCCGGTTCCTTCCTCATCGCCCGGGGACTCCAGCACGGCCTCCTGAACCCAGCCGCCGTCCGCGTGCCGGAAGACGAGAACGCGGCTCTCCTGCCTGTCCGGCGACGCCGCACTCAGGGCGGCCCGGTCCCCGCTCATCACAACGGCGCCTCCCAGAATCAATCCCTCGGGCAGGCCCTCGACGTCGATCCTGCCGTCGGGCCGCCACTCCGACCCCACGCGCACGTAGGTGTGGACGGCGCCGCTCGCCGGGTCCGGAAAGGGTCGGAAGGAAGTGATCAGCAGGCGGTCGCCGGACGCGGCCATCGAGGTGCCGAAGCCGTCGCCCTCGGCGGGCTCGGGACCCATGAGCCGGCCGGTCTCGACCCAGGTGCCGCCACTGCGGTCGTAGATGTAGACGGCGCCCCCGCTTGCGCCGCGGGTGGCCGCGACGAGGATCTGGTCGCCGTTGATGACGACGCGTTCGCCGAAGGTTTGGGCGGCGAGGGGGGTGGGGG
>VXLT01000250.1 GCA_009841475.1 Gemmatimonadota bacterium | reverse complement strand
CGGGGGATACCCCGGCCAGAGAGTTTTTGTGAAACAAAAACACATCTGGCTCCTCCGCGGATCGCCTTAGGGTTGAATCACGGCAGGGAATCATCTAACGTCATACAGGATTGCATGATCCGCCATTTCCTGCCGTGGGGCTAGACCCTGCTGGACCGTGCCGAACGACCGGAACCCCGGAAGCGTCTGACGGGAAATCGAGGGAACGCCAAACCGGCACCGATCCGACAAGGAGTCGAGGGTGTTTAGCGAGGGCCGGACGGCGTAACCGAGACAGGGGAGCGGACGATCGCGCCGAGGTGCGGATCTCTCCGCAGTCTATGCCCCAATCGGGAAGAATACGCGCCGAGCCCGGTCCCAGTCCCGTAGCTTACCATCAACGCTTCTGTTGGCGTGAGCGAAAATCGAGCTGGCCCTCTCCGATTGCTCCAAACGCCTGAACAAGCTCTCCACGCCTCCATGCGTGTGCGTACCGTATTCGCCAACATGGCTGCCCATGCACGCACCTCGGTGCTTCCGATGGACATCTTCGAGCCCTGAAATGACATCGCGAATCTGGCGCACGTCGAGCCCTGGGAGAGGATCTTGACCGAGGGCGGTGCGCTCGTCTCGATGCGCAACGACCCTGTTTCTGTGCTTTCGTATCTTCTCGACCGATTTCCGACTGGTCTTCAAGACGCATCTCAGCTTGCGCTCCAGTTTGTCCGGCAGTCGCGGGTCGTCGAGGAGCGCCTCAAGGGTCAGGTTCCGGCGCTCTCCCACCTCGGGCGGATCCGTGAGGCGTGAGATCGTGAGGATGATCTCCGAGACCATCCAGCCGCGAACGCGGCTCCAGAAAAACCCGCCCCAACGGGGGTTCCACAGCTTCTCGGCTCGTTCTGAGTCCTCGACGTACAGGTAGTTGTAGGTCGTCCAAAGGTCCCGTAGCTCCCTGAGTTCAGTGTCCCATAGCTGGTTGCTGATTCCATCGAAGTCTGCTTGCTTCGTCACCTGGCCTCCTTGCCCAACCCCCCGTCGATTCGTTCACGTGCTCCGCCGTCCAGCGAGGAAATTGATGGTGCGGATCCCTCCGTGTCCACAATTCCGGCTTGACTTGGCTGCGCCGACGAGGCGAGCAGGCGACCTCGTTGAGCTGGTTGTGGATGCGGCGGCCGGACTAGGAGCCGGAGTCTCTGGCGCATCCGGAGCGGAAGAGCCTTGACGCCTCGCGAACGGCGTAGGTTCCCGACTGCCTGACCCATGGCGCAACGCGGCGTCGCTTAGACTTGCCCCGTCTTAGTGGACGGTTGACCGTGGTGGGTTCCTCCCTTCCGTCCCAGTCCCTAGGAGAGAAGAGAACGCCGCCGACGCCATGTTGAACGTGACGGGCTGGCAGGGGGACGCGCCGCCCCTACCACCCGTAGCTTGGCCGCGTCGGCGTAGACGCGGGGGAAGACGGCGGACGTCTCCAGAACCCGTCCCCGTTGGTGCCGGCGGTCGGTCGCGGCATGGAGGACTGCCCCCCGTACCAAGCGTTCAAGAGGGGAACCCGGAAGCTAGGAGCCGGAAGAAGTCAACCGGAAAGAGGGTGAGACCGCAGCCTGAAGCGCTGACCTCGGCGAGCCGGGTGTCAGGTGAATATCGTACCTGTACAATCTGTCCTTGCGTATTCCTGCACGATCTCAGAAGCACTCCGCATTTGCTTCCTTGACGTTTAGAAGGAAAGCGTCAACTACATTTGACAGATAGCGGAGCGCGGTTGTGTTCGTATCAAAAAGATCATCGTCCATGGCCCATGTCGTGACCCACCCTCTTGCGCCATGAAGCTCCACCAACTGACGAAGTTGCATCCTGATCCTATGTTGACCGTCGGCATAGATTCTGATATACAAGACGAGTTTGGGTAGATCAGACCCCGCTTGGCGGCCGAGGAATCCGCTCAGGGCTTCTTCGCTTACATCCGGGTGGCGATCCCTCCAATTAGGGAATGTTTCGTCAATCGTTCCAAGATGAAGAAAGTCGTTCCCGGTCAACCTCGCCATACCTAGGAATTGAGCATGTCGTCCTATCCGCTCACGTTCCAACAACCTCTCATCCGCCACACCCGCAAGCTCAAGCCGACGGCTGACGAGCTCGATCACAGCGTACTCGAATTCTGCTTCCTCCGCATCGATGGGACTTCCCGCGAGTCCGAAGTCAACCTGCAAGGCCTGACAGTCGGTGAAGTGAACCGCCCGCCTTGCATACTCCATCTCGGCTTCAATGTCGCCGAGACCGTCAGGAATCACCGGGCTCATCCCAATACCACCGAATGCTGCGCTCTGTCCCACCAACGGATCCGGCGAAATCGACATGGCACTCAACACAACTCCCACGACGACGATGGCAAGGTACAACATGGTCTTCGACATTTCGGTTCTCCCTGTTCGGTAGCCCGTCAAGTATTCCTAATAACTCCGAAACGGAGGGACTCTGGCAAGGACTGGCGTTGGTCTATCGTCCGCAAAAGCTCGACGCTCAACTCTTGAGCTCGTGCCACTTGCTCGCAGGTCATCTGACGTGAGAGCTGATCCTTTGCTTCTCGGGCTCTCTCGTGGCCCTGCGCACCGGCCAGATTGAACCATCCGTAGGCGAGCACGTCGTTCTCCAGAACCCCCTCCCCGTTCGCGTACACTTCCCCGAGGCTGAACTGAGCGCGGTCGAGGCCCTGTTCGGCGGCGACGCGGTACCAGCGGACGGCTTCGGCGTCGTTCTCCGAAACCCCCTGCCCATTTGCGTACATGAGCCCGAGGTTGAACTGAGCGCGAGCGTAACCCTGTCCGGCGGCGGCGCGATACCAGCGGACGGCTTCGGAGTCGTCCTCGGGAACCCCGTCCCCGCTGAGGTACATGTCCCCCAAGCTGACTTGGGCGGCGGCATCGCCCTGTTCTGCAGTGGAGATCAGCGCGGCTAAACTGTCTAGGGGAAGGCTGCCGACGAGCGGCGTGTTCTCCTGCTGCGCACGTGCCGACTCGACCGTCAGAGTGGTCAAGAATAACGCGACCGCAGGGACGGCCGTAGCTGCTCCCGGGGGCAGGATTGTCTTGAATCCGTTGACCATGCCGAGCCTCCAATACCATTCACCATCCTTACCTCCCGTCCAACCACGCCATCGTGGTGCCACGGCCCCCGCCCGCTGCCCATCCGCAGGTAACGGGAGACCTCGGCTTATGCCGGAACGTAGGCCAAGGCACGTGATCTCGCATCCGAGACTGGCAAGGGACGGACTCCGTGTCGGATTGAGATCCGCCGCTGGTGCCGTGGCATCCCGCCCGGCCCCGCGACCGAATCGATGCCACGCTGGCGACGGCGGCCGATGGCTGTTTGACGCTATCGAACCTCCTCGAACGCTATCGGACAAGGGGCGGTTTCCCGCGAGTTGACTTGCTCTGCAGGGGCTCTTCCGTTTTCGGCATGAGGCAAGGGAGAGCATCGCGATGATCGCCCATCTGCGGGGGCGCGAACGGGCGCTCGGATCCTTCGGCCTGACGGGCCGCCGTGCCGAGTGGATCGCGCTGGCGAGCCTGCACGGCGGCGTGTTCACGCGCGCGCAGCTTGGGGACTGGCTCGGGGCCAGCCGCTTCAAGGTGCTCCGGCTCATTCAGGCGCTGGCGGGGCGAAGGCTGGTGGCCGAGGAGACGGTCGGGGGCCTGAAGGTCTGCCGGGTCTGCGCTCGCGGCGTCTACCGCGCGCTCGGTGCCGGGGATGTCCGCGTTCGGAGGATCACCTCGACCGAGGTGGTCGTTCGCCGCCTGCTCTCGTTCGACTATGTCATCGAGCATCCGGGCATGCCCTGGCTGCCGACCGAGTCGGAGAAGGTCGCCGCTTTCGAGGCGCTCGGCATCGACCGCGCCCTGCTGCCCGTCCGGGTCTACCGGGGCGCGGCCGGGGGGGCGCGGCGCTACTTCCCGCGCGGGATGCCCGTGGCGCTGGACTCCCGCCGCGCCGTGTTCGTCCACGCCGATCCCGGCTACGACACCTCGACGGCGCTCCACTCGTGGCGGGACCGGCACCGGAGGCTCTGGGAGGCACTGCGGGAGGATGGCTTGTCGGTACAGGCCGTCGGGGTCGCGAGCGCCCGGAAACCGTTTGCCCGGGCGCGGACGATCCTCGGGAACTGGACCAATGCGGATTCGGCCCCGCGTCCCGTGCATCCGCCCGGGACCGTCGCCGCGGCGCGGCGCGAGGTCGCGCGCATCGAGGGCGCCATCCTCGGCATGGACGACGAGGCGGTTGCGGAAATGGGCGGCTTTCAGGCCTGCCTCCGCCGGATCGCAGAGATGCGGGAACTGCTCCGTTCGGCGCGTCCCGAGGGCACGATCGACGCCCATTCGGTGTGGCGTTCGAGCCGCCTTTCCGGAGTCCGGATTTGAGCGCCGTTCGGCGGAGCCCGTTGCCGATCCGGAGGTGTGAAAACGACATCGGGGTGCTTGTGCAGGGAAATCGCGCCCAAGTGTGCGGAACGCGGGTTCCGCAAGTCGCCGGACGGCTTGGGGTTGGGCCACGGCCCGCGGATCGCCGCTGCCGATCCGGGTCTCCGGGCCGTGGACGGGAGCGACCCGGCCCTTTGGGATGCCTAGTGCGGCACTGGGGCGGTTCGGCATGTGCACGCCCATGCCGCCCGCCCCGCCGGGTCGCTCCCGTACCAACGATCCCTCCGGGAAGGGTACCTCGCCGATGAAGAACTCGACCGTCGCCGTCATCGGAGCCGCCATCGGAACGGCGGGCGCATACGCGCTCAATCGTCCGTTCCCCGGCATCGGCGACAACCTCTATCTCGACCTGATCGCCCGCAACGATCCGGGCATCCACGCCGCCATCCGCCTCTGGTACTACGCCGCGCCCGGCGTCGCGGTGATCCTCGCGGGCTCGGTCGTTCTCTCCGCCTGGCGGGTCTGGTTCCAGCCGCTCTTCAGGTTCCGGCGTCGCGGCAGGCTGCCCGGGTGGCCCACCTCGCCGAACGGGGATGCGCCCTCGCTGGTGATCGGCGAGACGCACCATCCGACCGAGCCGCGAGAGAGCGAGCGGCCGTCCTGGCTCGTCATCCCCGAGAAGGGGCTCTATACCGGCGTGCTCGTCGTCGGGGCCGTCGGCACCGGCAAGACCAGCGGCTGCATGCAACCGTTCGCCCAGCAGCTTCTCTCGTGGCGCGCGGACGATCCCCGCAAGCGCGCGGGCGCGCTCGTACTCGAAGTTAAGGGGGACTTCTGCCACCGGGTTCGGAGCATCCTCGACGATGCCGGGCGGGGCGGCGACTACATGGAGATCGGGCTCGGCGGCTCGTGGCAGTGGAACCCGCTCGACGATCCGCTGCTCGATTCCTACTCGCTGGCCTACGGCGTGGCCTCCCTGATCAACCAGCTTTTCGGCAAGAGCCGGGAACCGTTTTGGCAGCAGGCGTACACGAACCTCGTCCGGTGGATCATCGAGGTCCACCGCATCCTGCCGGGCGGCTGGGTCACGCTCCGGGACATCTACCGCTGCACCGTGGACGCGGAACTGCTTGGCCGGAGGATCGCCGAGGCGCGGGAACTCGCGGACCGGCTCCATCCGAAGCGCGCCGTCATCTCGCAGGAGGACATGATCGCCCACCCGCAGGCGCTGGAGAAGTGGGCGTGGGAGCGCGTGCCCGGCACCGGCAACGTGGGGTGCCGTCTTGTCCCGGAACTCGAAAGGCAACTCGACGAGCTCGGCGTCGCCTGCGAGACGGAAGAGGCCGGAGCAGGTGCCGGCGCGGAGGTCGTCGAACAGGTCGAGGCCATCGCGCGGTGGTACCACAAGGACTGGATGGCGCTGGACGCCAAGCTCCGCACCTCGATCGTCGAGGGCATCAGCGTGTTCCTGTCGCTCTTCGACCAGCCGGAGGTGGCGGGCGTGTTCTGCCCGCCGCCGCCGAAGGAGGATCCCCCGGCCGCGCGGACGGAGGACGAGGAGGAGGCCCCGGGCATCCGGCCCATGCCGGGGCTCCGCCGGAGGCTGCCGCCGCTCTCCGAGTTGATCGACCAAGGCAAGGTTCTCGCCCTGAACATGCCGGCCGGAGCGAATCCGGCGCTTGCCCGCGCCATCGGCGTCCTGCTCAAGAACGCTTGGATGCAGGCGCTGCTCCGCCGTCCGGCCGAGGCCGCCCGCCGTCCCGAGCGCTACATGCGGCCCGCCGTGTTCGTCTGCGATGAATATCAGGCATTTGCGACCGTCGGCCAGGACGACCCGTCCGGCGACGAGAAGGCGTTCGCGCTCACGCGGCAGTGCCGCTGCATCCCCATCGTCGCCACGCAGTCGCTCTCCTCGCTCCGCTCGGTGCTTCCTT
>VXLT01000304.1 GCA_009841475.1 Gemmatimonadota bacterium | reverse complement strand
CCTCCTCGAAATGGCGCTGCCATTCCTCGTCGTCGCGCCTTGCCAGCCCGGCGCCGCGCCGCTCTCGGTGCTCGCGGGGCTCTGCCCACGGACTGCTCATGATCTTCCAACTCTCCGAGATTCTCCCCGAACTCCCCGACAACTGGACACAGATTGCGATCTCGCTGGTGGCCCTCGCGGCCGCCGCCTGGATCGCGGACTGGATCGCCTCGCGCTTCCTGCACCGGCTCCTCGCCCGGGTCACCCGCCGCACGCGCTCCACCTGGGACGACCGCATCGTCGAGCACAAGGTCATCCACCGCCTCGCCCAGGTGGTGCCGGCGCTGGTGATCTTTGTCGGCATCGGTCCCGCTTTGGGCATCGCGGACGCCGTAGCCGGGGGGGCGAACCCGGAACCCCTCTTGCTCGCCTGGACCTTCGTGCGGCGCGTGGCGGCCGCCTGGATCGCCGTCGCGGTGGTGAGGGCGCTCGCCGCTTTCCTTGACGCGGTCAACGACATCTACAAGGAGGCCAGCCCGCTCTCGAAGTCCAGGCCGATCAAGGGCTACCTGCAGGTAGTCGCGCTGATCGCGTACCTGGCCGCCGGCGTCGTGGTCATCTCGATCCTGGCGGGCCTGTCTCCCGTCGTCTTCCTCTCGGGGGTGGGCGCTCTTGCCGCGGTGCTCATGCTGGTCTTCCGCGACACGATCCTGTCTCTGGTGGCGAGTGTGCAGATTGCCTCCAACGACATGATCCGCATCGGGGACTGGGTGAGCGTGCCCCAGGCGAGCACCGACGGCGACGTCATCGACATCGCGCTGCACACGGTGAAGATCCAGAACTGGGACAAGACGATCTCGACCATCCCGACGCACAAGTTCATCAGCGAGTCCTTCAAGAACTGGCGCGGGATGTCCGAGTCCGGGGGACGGCGGATCAAGCGCTCGCTAAGGCTCGACATGAACACCGTCCGGTTCCTCGATGAGGCACAGATCGAGGAGCTGTCCCGGCGCGAGCTGCTGCACGACCACATGCACGACATGCGCGAGCGCGTCGAGCGCTACAACGCCGCCAAGGCCGAGGGCAACCCCGGCGTCATCCCGGAGATACGGCGCCTTACGAACCTCGGCACCTTCCGGGTCTACGTGCAGAAGTACCTGGAGGCGCATCCGAAGACCCACAAGGAGATGACGGTCCTGGCCCGCCAGCTGGCGCCGGGCCCGCAGGGCGTGCCGATCGAGGTCTACTGCTTCTCCAACGACACCGCCTGGGCGAACTACGAGGGATTCCAGGCGGACATCTTCGACCATCTCATCGCGGTCCTGCCGGAATTCGGCCTGCGGCCCTTCCAGTCGCCGGCCGGGACTGATTTCACGAAGGCGATGGGTGGGGGCGCGGTGTCCGGACCGGCGCAGAAGGCGGCAACCCCGGTCAGCGAAACGTCCCCGGTGGGAAGCGCGACCCGCGTCAGCAACCCGTCCCCTGAAGGGTGATCGGGATCGGGGAGAAGCCCTTGTCCGCGGCGCGCCGCAGGAAGTCGCGCGTGTACATACGCACCATGCCCAGGCTCTCGTAGAGTTCGATCCGCGCGAGATCCTCCGGTGGCAGGGTGTCGAGCATCCGGCTGGACACCGCCACTTCATCCAGGCATACGCGCAGCCGTTTGATCTCTCCGCGGAAGCGGTAGACCAGCTGCTGCAGCTCGGTGTCCTCGATGATGTCGAAGGCGGTTCGGGCCCTTATGAGGGAGGAGACGCTGGCTGCCTGGGTCGATTCCAGCACCAGGCGCGAAAACGCGACGGTCTGGACCGGCGTGCGAATGCGGCGCGTCTCGAGCCGGCTCACCAGCCGCTCCACCCTGACTTCGATCGCGGGAAGCGTGACCGCGATCGGGTTGAGCCGCACCACCATGATCGCCATGTACGGGACTTCGGAGAGCTCGCGGTTTGTCTCGTAGCCGTAGGCCGCCGTGACGAGGGTGTAGCTGCCCGGAACGAGGTCGGGGAACTCGAAATAGCCGTTGCGGTCGGTCACCGCGGACCGGCTCAGTTCCGCGATCTGGACGACCGCCTCGCGGATGGGAGTCTCAGTAAGGTAGTCGCGCACATTGCCCCGGAAGGTGAACGCCTTCAGGGAATCGGGAGGGCACTGCGGGTGCGCGGATGCGGGGGCGGTGGCCGTCAACACGCAAAGCGCGACTCCGATCGTACAGGCGCGCATCCGTCAGTCCAGCGGTTGCCCGACCAGGAAGGCGGTGACCCCGACCACCGCCACGCCGATGAGCAGTTCAAACACGGCGGGGCGCTGAAGCCGTTGCGGGTGGGGGTCGCCGGCGAGCGCCGGACGCACCACGCGCCAGTTGTAGAAGCCGAGCGCGAGAACCCCTGCCACAAGGAGATCCTTGATCAGCAGGGTGCGCCCCCAGCGGGTAGTCCACAGGTCGGTCACGGCCCCGATGTGGATCCAGACCTTGAGCGCGCCGGTGACCAGAAGGAGCGCCACGGCAACTTGCGCGACCCGCGAGAACGCATCCACCATTCCGGCGATCCCCGGCGCATCCGCCGGCGATTCGGCGCCGTGCCTGCGCAGTGCGGGGAGCCCGGCGAGCAGCACACAGGCGAGCCCCCCCATCCATCCACCCGCGGCCACCACATGGAGCCAGGTCGCGGCGGCGGAGAGCGCCCTCGGGCTGTCCGACCAGCCGTGCCCGGAGAGAACCGGCACGAGGGCGAGCAGGAGGGCGCCTGTGGCGATCACCTTCCACCCGAACGGGCGGACTCCGTTCCTGCTGCGGACGAAGAGTCCCGAGCCGGCCAGGAGAACGCCAACAACAAGCAGCCACCAACTCACGGCCCAGGGCGTTCCGGTGGCGACCGTGAGCACGTTGCCGGCCACATCGTCCGGGAAGAACGCTTCCGCCTGATCCCAAAGGCGCGCGGGTATCGTGACCAGGAGGAATCCGAGCCCTCCGGCTACTACGGTGGACGCATTCCGGGAGGCGGAGCCGATCACTTCACGCGACTCGCCGGCCCGGGCGCACGGGCCCAGCACCAGGAGCCGGAAGACCGTCGCGCCGAGCACCGCCACGATCCCCGCGTAGAGCATGATTCGGTAAAGCACCTGGCTGCGGTCGAAGCCGGCGCGGGTGCCGGAGCCATCCCCCTGTGCTTGAAGCTCGGCGGCCTCGTTGCCAGCTGGCGGAGGGCGAGCGCCTCCGGCGGCCACCTGCTCCGGCGCGGCGACCGTGAAGTCGAAGGTCCCGCTGATGGGGTGGCTGTCCGGCCCGGCTGTGGCCCAGGACACGGTGTAGGTCCCGTTGGCGAGTGGCTGATTCAGGGGCAGGATCAGCACGTCATGGCGGTCGTCGGCCGGGTAGCCCAGCTTTCCCGCGGCGGCGTCGCCGGGCCCGGAAGAGCGGACCTCCACCGAACTCAGCGCCAGTTGCACGTCGGTCGTGTATGTGAGCTTGATCGCGACCGGCGGATCCGCCAGAACCGTATCCCTGGCCGGATCGGATGACTTGAGTTCGGTGTGGAGGGTGTGAAGCCGGCCGGCTCCGAGGATCGCCGGGAGCGCCAGCAGCGCAAGTCCCGCCCCGAGACGGGCACTAAACGCGCCTCGGGGGGTCCGCTTCACCGCTACGCCTCCGGCAGCCCGTGCTCCATCGCCCACTCCATTGCCTCGCTGAAGCGGTCGAGCTCCTCGAGCGTCGTGTACACGCTGGGCGAGATGCGCAGCCCGGTGCACTCCTCGTGCCCGATCGGCACGTTGATGATCCGGTGCTCGTTCCAGAGCCAGTTGCTGAGCGCGGCGGTGTCGAGCCCGTCCACGTGCACGTTCCCGATCCCGCAGGCGAACCCGGGCTTCTGGCTCGTATTCAGCGAGACGCGGTCGTTCTCCAGGAGCCGGTTTGCCCAGTAGTCGCGCAGGTAGATCAGACGGGCCGCTTTCCGTTCGGCGCCGATTCCCTGGTGGAAGGTCAGCGCCTCCCCGATCGCAAGGTAGTTCGCCGCCGGATGGGTGCCGATCTCCTCGTACTTGCGGATGTCGCCGCTACGGCTGTCGGGCGCGGCCATCAGCGGCCAGATGTTGGGGATTTCGTCCTTGCGCACGTAGAGCAGGCCGGTGCCATGCGGCGCGAAGAGCCACTTGTGCAGGCTGGTGGCGTAGTTGTCGCACTCCAGCTCGGGGAGCTTGAAGGGGAAGTGCGCCATCGCGTGCGCCCCGTCGACGATCACGGGGATGTTGTAACCGCGAGCCATCCGCACGATGTCGCGGACGGGAAGGATCTGTCCCGTCAGGTTGATCATGTGGCACATGAGAATGAGCCGCGTGTTCGGCGTGATGCCCTCCTCGAAGCGCCGCACGACCTCGGCCGGGTCCTCGGCGGGCACGGGGACCTTGATCTGATTCATCACGATCCCCTCCCGGCGTTCCCGCTGCCGGAAGGTGGTGAGCATGCGGCCGTAGTCCTGGGTTGTGGTGAGGACCTCGTCGCCGGACTTGAGGTCGTAGCCGAACTGGACGGTCTGGAGCCCCTCGGAGGCGTTGCGGGTAAACGCGATCTCCTCGGCGTCCACGCCCCACTCTCGGGCCATCCGCTTCCGCACGCCCTCGCGCTGCGGCTCGAGGATCTTCCACATCGTGTAGGTCGGTGCCTCGTTCGAATAGTCGAGGTGGCGCTTCATCGCGTCCTGGACGAAGGTGGGCGACGGGCTGACGCCGCCGTTGTTGAGGTTTACCAGGGTGCGGTCGACCGAGAACGCGCGCGCAACCTCCGACCAGTAGGTCTCGTCGGCCGCGACTTCGGCCGGCGATCCCGAATGGCGACCCAGTTCGCGGGCGATCGCCGCGGCGTCGGAATTGAACGCGGGAAGCCGGGTGGCAGCCACCGCGGCCGCGGCGGCGCCCAGGAAGTCGCGGCGGTTTGGTGCCCGCCCGTTGGTCGTGCCCTTGTTCGGCCTGCCGTTCATCTGTCCTCCGTACGTGAGAGCTGCAGGGAATCCCTGCTACAATATGCCGCGCGACGCGGATCGCGGGCAAACGCGCGGGGGAGGGCGCGGTTATCTTTACAGCCGTGCCGCGCGGCCCCGGTCCCGCGGTCCCTCTGCCACGTCTCCTCCTCGTGCACGATGATTCGAGTCCGCTTCCTGGGCACCGCGGCGGCGCGTCCCACCGTCGCGCGCAACGTGTCGGGCATAGCCGTGCAGCGCGAAGGAGAGTCCTTCCTGTGGGACTGCGGCGAAGGCACGCAGCGGCAGATCATGCGCTACGGATCGGGCTTTTCGTTCTCGCACATCTTCATTACGCATGCGCACGCGGACCACTTCCTGGGAATCCCCGGCCTTTTGAGGACGATGGGCCTCCAGGGCAGGGAGGAGCCCATGACCGTCTACGGTCCCGCCGGGAGCGGTCCCCTCCTCGAGGCCGCGGTGCACATGGGGGTCGAGCGGCTGCACTTCCCGGTTCACGTCAGGTGCCTGGAGGACGGCGAGCGCGTCGGCTTCGGCGGCTGGGCGGTTCACGCCTTTGCCGTGGATCATGGGATCTCGGCGCTCGGCTATGCGCTGGTCGAGAAGGCGCGCCTCGGGCGCTTCGACGTTGAGGCCGTAAAGCGGCTCGGCGTCCCCGAAGGCCCGCTCTACGGGCGGTTGCACCGGGGTGAGACGATCGAGGTGGATGGAAGGGTGATCTCGCCGGACGACGTGGTGGGCCCGCCGCGCCCGGGCCGCAAGGTCGTCTACTCGGGGGACACCAGGCCGATCCGCCGCACGGTCGAGATGGCCGTGGGCGCCGACCTCCTGGTCCACGAGGCGACCTTTGGCGCCGACGAGGATAAGCGGGCCAGGGAAACGCGCCACTCCACCGCGGCGGAAGCGGCGGGGGTGGCGGCCCGCGCCCGCGCCCGCCACCTGGTCCTGACCCACATCTCCGCGCGCTACTCCGACGCGCCCAGGGTGCTCCGCCGCCAGGCGCGGGCGCTCTTCCCGGCTACCGAAGTCGCGCACGACGGCCTCGAACTGGAGATCGGCTACCGTGAGTAGCGCGGCTCCCCGGCACGTGATCATCGTCGGGCTGGGCGTCATGGGAGGATCGGTCGCGAAGACCCTCAAGCGGCGCGCGCCCGGCACGGCCGTCTTCGGCATCGACCCCGACGACGAGAGCGCGGCCCTCGCCTCGCGCGACGGCGTGGTCCGCGTGCACGCCCTGGACGACTGCGACCTGGACGGCGCGGTGGTGGTCTTCGCGGCTCCCCTGGACGTCACGGCTGCTCTGGTGCGGGATACGGCCGGCGCCTGGTCCCGCGCGGCCCTCGCCACCGACGTGTCCAGCCTGAAGGTCCCGGTGATGGAGGCGGCCCGGACCGGCGCGCCGG
>VXLT01000225.1 GCA_009841475.1 Gemmatimonadota bacterium | reverse complement strand
GAAGTGTCAGATTTTCGATGGCCAGAAGTGTCAGATTTTCGGCGGCCATTGACAGTCCCCCCCCGGCTCGCGCGGGCTTCTCTTGGAGCATCGTGCGCTAAAGACGAGGACTCTCCTCGCGAAACGGCCACAGTGGAGCCTGAACGGCATCGGCAAGACAAGCACCCTGACCCTCGTCGTGAAGAAGGCGCCGGAATGTCCCCGGTTGATCTCAGTCAGCCATCCCGGTACGCTGTGTCCGGCCGTACAGCGAACCGCCTGTCTCCCCAGCAGGCCCCGCCGAGCACCCACTCAGCCAACACATCACCGAGATCCACGAAATGAGATTCGACTTCATCCTCGGTCGCGACATCCACGACCGGGACTTCATCGAGCTTCTCGCAGCACTACCGGACCCACCGGCGGTGACTCGCGGCAACATCCTGATCGTGACCCGATCCATCATGGTTGCGGCGAGCCTGGTGCTGGCCGCGACATGCACTGACGAGCAGGTGGGGGTGCAGGCAGGCCCCCACCTGCTTGCCGCCACCTTCTCCGAGGAGTTCCACATCGGAGACAACCCGGACGAGCGACCGTTCGCCCATGTCGTTTCGATGGCCTTCACCACCAACGGACATCTGGTTGTTGTCGATCGTGACAACTTCACCGTGGTGGTGTTCGACGATGACGGTCGCGAAGTGCTCGAATGGGGAGGCCAGGGCGAAGGGCCGGGCGAGTTTGAGACGGAACCTGCCGAAGTGGCGGTGTCGGGAGATGGCCGCGTGGCGGTGAGCAGTTTCCGCCGCGTCACTGTGTTCACGGCCGAAGGCACGATCGTTGGTTCGCATCTGTCCGGCGATCTCTATGGTGGCAAGGTTGCGTTCGATGGCAACGGCGATGTGGTGGCGGAGTCAGCCGCCGGCGGAGAGCTGTTTGCCGGCCGGGAGACCGAATCGCAGGGTCACCTCGTGCGGCTTCGCGACGACGAAACGCTTTGGTCGGGCCGAACAGTCGATGCCGGATCCGGCATTGCGTTCTTCATCCCGCGGCCGATCGTCGCGCCATTACGCGAGGGCAGAATCGCGGCGACGATGAGCGACCGCTACGAGATCGACATTCTCGACGGCTCGTCTGGAACGGTGCTGGGGAGACTCATCAGGCCGTCCGCCATGCCCAGGCCAACGCCGGAAGCCCTCAAGGCCGGCTTGCGAGAATCGCTTACCGGCGGCACGGACGATCCGGTTCTGGCCGAGATCTATGGCGACGTGACATTTGGAGGGACGTTGCCGGTGGTCAGCAACGTGTTCCCAGGACCACCCGGTCGTACCGTGTGGGTGCGTCGGGGCATCGGGGTTGGCGATGAGCTTGCCCCAGCCGTGGGCGACGACATGGAGGCATGGGCGTTTCATCTCTACGACCTGTTCGACAGTCGCAGCTACGAGTACATCGGCACCGTCGAGGTGCCGGACGGGTTCGAGCCCCTGGCCGGCGACGGCGAACGGATTGCCGGTGTCCAGCGGGGCGCGCTGGATGTGCAGTCCGTGCGCGTGCTGCATGTCGTGATCGATCCACCGGGTTCGGGCTGAACATACCCAACAGTGGACTCCCGCCAGTCTCGTCGGCTGGCGGGGGCTTTTCCGGCGGTGAGGATTTCTCTTCGACCATCCTTGTTTTCATATTCTTCGCGGGACACCGTGAGAGGGGAGCCTGAGCGGTGTCGGCAAGACAACCACCCTAACCCTCGTCGCGACGAGGGCACTGGAGCGTCCCCAGTTGATCTCGGTCAGCCATCCCGGTACCCTGTGTCCGGCCGCCCATCGGACCGCCTGATCCCAGGAAGCCCTGGCGGGCACCCACTTAGCCAACACATCGCCGGAATGCCGTCGCGCCGTTGGTCATCGCAAGGGGGGGGAAGAGCGTGTTAGATTTGATTAGGGCCGAGGCGGCCGGTCGGAGCATCGAGCCCCGAGCGGATGATTCAGAGCTGGTGAGGTTGCCCTTCGATGGGGCCAACTGCTCTGCGGTGCCTGCAACTCGATGAAGGACACGGGAACCCAGGTCCAGCTGTTGACGCGGCTTGGGAGGAATAGGTGATGGTCTGGACATACTTCGCGACCTTCGCGGCTTTTGCGTTCGTTGTGATGCTACATGGATTCCTCCGACGACGAGGGCAACCGCCGATTTGGCCCGGAGGGTTGCTGATAGGACTGACGGTCGCCGGAATTGTCAACACTGGCTGGCTGGTGGGCCTCCTCGGGCCCGTCGTTGCGACGATCACGAGTTGGCTGACACGACCGATGGCGCGACGCCTAGCTATTCGAATTCGAGTGTTCCAGCAACTAGGAGTCTTCACCGAAGCGCGGAAGAAAGGGGAGTCGACAGACGAGGCTCGTAGGATTGCGGAAGAAGTCTACCCGTCGACTCTCAATGAATGAGGTTCGGCCCCGTCGCACGATCTGTCCCCTGTTCAGATACTTGCACATGCGGCCTGCTTCGGGTATGATGGTTCCGCACCGTCTGGGTGCCCTCCGTTGCGGGTCGTTACCAGCGCAACGCAGGATCTGGGACGAAGAGAAAGAAGACACGAAGATCATCAGGATTGCATCGTGCACCTGTGAGCTTGCCACCAGAGCTGGACGGGACGCTGCGAGGGATCACCCGCTACGAATAGGGTGTCGTTCGTGTGGGTGGTGCGCGACGCGGCGGAAGAGTACATGGCCGACAAGCAGCCCTTGTTCGCCGCCGACCGGAGAAGATGGACATAAACCGCCGGGATGAGGACATTTCCACCTGACTATGAATAGAGCAGTGGGTACCCGAACAACCGGGAAGCCGGGACGCCGACCGTATGGAAACCAAGCCCCATCGCTGACACTCGGGGTTGCTCCTGTGTCCTTTTCGGATGACAGGGTAAGGATCGGCCGGATCGCGCCGGAAACACGAGAGCATCTCAGAGACCTCCGGCGCGAACACGGGCAGACACATGCATTTCGTTTCGACTCGCGGAGCGAGATGATTGTCAATATCGGCGTCAAACCGGATACCGAGCCGATGGGGGATGTGGAGGAAGTTGATGTCGAAGAGCATTTGCTGTTGCTGGCCGAAGCGATTGGCAATCAGCTTCGGCATTGGGTCTCGGGTAGACGTAAGATCCTGCGCCGGTTTCGCCCTATGGTATGCTTGGGGAGTCATGATCGGCTTCTCACGAAGGCCGCCAAGGACGTGGGCGTGGAATCACCCGATCTACGACTGGACGTTGTTGCCAAGTGGTCGTTCGATCTAAGGTTACTGTCCTCGCCTGATGCGAACGAACCCCCCTATTTGGGCCTGCTCGTAGATGTTGGCACATCAAATGTGATTGACCTTCCTGTTTCCGAACTGCTGGATATGAAGCTGGATCTGGTTGGGTGCTATATCGGCGCACCCGGGGAGGAGGGTGACAGGAATGGGATTTCGCGCATCCGGCTCTTGGGCCGAGTGACGAAGGTCGTGGACAAGACGCTATTGATCGACGATGTACGCGATGGCTCCGACATCACTCGGGTGGACGCGGCAGATGTCATGGTCGAAGCGCGGCAGGAGACGCTCGACGCGGTAACGCATGCACTCTATCCGTCGAAGGCCGACCAGGCGCTGAGTAAGCTGAGACGCTTACGCGCTCCGTATCTGAGTGGCAAAGGGAAGCTTCAGAGAATCACGCAGATGGTTGATGGTCTTAACGGATCGGCTCGGGCGGCGAGTGACAAGTCGCTGAATCTTTGTTTCGGTGGCGGGCTGAGCGTTGAGTTCGGGCCTTTGCTCGATCAATCTAGTCCCCGCTTTCCTCAACTGATCGGCACGAACCGCCCACCTATGCTGTTCGGGGCTAGTGGCCACAATCAGCATACACAGCCCGACCATGGTATCAGACAACATGGTCCATTCCAGTATGCGCACAATACTGTAAACGATCCGACGGTCGTGGTGTTGTGCAATAGGACCGTTAGGGGGCGGATGGAGCAGTTTGCGAAATCCCTCCGAGACGGTATTGGTGGAGGCAACGGGCTCTTCACGGGTGGCATGGTCGGTAAGTTCCGTCTCACCAATATGCGATTCCACTTCGTCGAAGTGAACGCGGATACCGGACAGGGATACGCAGAAGCCGTGGGGCGCTCGCTGGAAGAACTTCCTCAGGTTCCCGCGCTAGCGCTAGTACAGGTCCGCGAAGAGCACAAACGTATAGTTGCTCCAGACAATCCCTACTATGTAGCGAAGAGCCGGTTCATGCGCTCGGGTGTGCCCGTGCAGGCTGTACGCCTCGAGACGATCGACAACACCCGTGGGCGTGTGTACAGCCTAAACAACTTGGCACTAGCGGCCTACGCTAAGGTCGGTGGGATACCGTGGGTGATCTCCGCTCCTGGTGTTGCAACGCATGAATTGGTCATTGGGATCGGCTCCACGGAAGTTGGTGGTCGGCGTCTCGGGGGTCGGACACGGTATGTTGGGATCACGACGCTTTTTCAAGGCGATGGGCGCTATCTGGTTTGGGAAACGACGCGTGAAGCGACGTTTGAGGACTATCCACAGGCGCTTCTGGACAGTCTGCGAAAGAGTATTCGTTTCGTGCAAGCCCAGAACAAGTGGGAATCTGGTGACAATGTCAGGCTTGTATTCCATGTATACAAGCCACTGAAGCGGGTGGAGATCAAGACGGTCAAGCAGCTGGTGGAGGAGATGCTAGGTGATTATCTAGTCGAGTTTTCGTTCCTTGATGTTTCCCACTATCACCCATACCAGGTCTTCGACTTGGGGCAACGTGGCGTGCCTTACGGATCCTATGAATCGAGGAGACCGGCCACAAAGGGCGTCTATGTACCCGTGAGAGGAACGGCGATGTTGCTCGCGCCGCACACGGCGCTACTGCAACTTGTCGGTCCGAGGGAAGTAAAGACTTGGGCGCAGGGCATGCCACGACCGCTCCTGTTGGAGCTGCACCGAGATTCCGACTTCGCTGATTTGACGTATTTGGTACGGCAAGCGTTCCATTTTTCATTTATGTCGTGGCGGAGTTTCTTTCCGTCGCACGAGCCGGTGACGATCCTATACTCGCGGTGGATCGCGAACATGCTGGGGAACCTGAGGGCGATTCCAGACTGGGATGGTTCCGGGCTACGCCATATGCGGGATCGCCGTGCAATGTGGTTCTTGTGACCGTGGTTGAGGATGTTCTGAGCAGTCGCCTGGCAGTACTGCGTGAGATTGTACGAGGCGGTTTTGAAGATGCCCCGGCCCAAGTTCAGGGGTTCGTCGCGAGAGTACTTCAGCGGGGACACCGGTGTCCGAGCGACGGACCGCTTTATCAGCAGCCGCCGATAGAAGACTGCTTGGAGGCTGTTCGGTTCGACGGCTACCCAGCATTGGCGAGAGCCGGTTTCAGCTTGGGGTGCGCGACCGAGCGACCGATCTCAGGGGATCTGGCAGACAGGTTCATTAGGTGCATTGACCAACAACGTGATCGTCCGGCATCTAAGCACGCCGAGCTGGCTCGAGACGCTGTGGCGCTCCTTGGCATAGGTGACGGGCTGCGTGCGATAGCGGAAAACGCGCAGCAGGATGGGGCGGCACAGGAAGCCGCGAGGGCTTGGAGCCGAGAATTGCTGGAGGGGCATGGAGGGTCTGACCCGCAGCATGGTCAAGCTCGGCTCCTGGCAAGCGACCTACTCGACCAGCAAGGGCGTTTCGGACGACAACTCGCACACTCAGACGACACGCGAGTAGCGGCGCTTGATCTCTGCCTTTGGCGTACTTGGCCAGACGTGCTACGGAACGTGGAGCATCCCGATACGAGTCGGCGACGTGAGCTGTTCAAGAGGCTGTTGACAGCGCCGGCACCAGGACAAGGAGAGCTGATTTGCGCGGCGAGCTGGATAGTGGCCCTCGACGTGTTGACCGACGAAATAGCTGTGGTCGCCGTCCCGGACGCAACCCAAGTTGCGCAGATTCTCGCGGAAACACAGGGCAGTTTTCGGCGGTGGCGGTGGGAGAAAAGGGCTACCCGAAGGAATACGATCCGGGCGCGCTGGCTCATCGACAAGGAACCGGATGTCCAAGCATTCTTGCTTGCAGTGCTGTATCCGTACTTCACTAGTCAGCTTGAAGACGAGCAGTACTTGCGGGGGTTCGGACTTCGCCAGGGACGGTTTGATTTCGCGATCACTAGCTTGGGGCTGATCGTTGAAGTCAAAGTGCTGCGGAGGCCTGGCGATATCGAGACAATAGAGGCGGAAGTTGCGGATGTACCGGTTCCGGTTTCCTGGACAAGTGGACGGCCTAAACATCAGGCTGCCCTCCGGCTGAACTTCTCGCGGACACGGGCCGGGGTCATGTACCCGTGCCGCTGGAGCAGCCAGCCGTTGTTGTAGCGCTC
>VXLT01000200.1 GCA_009841475.1 Gemmatimonadota bacterium | reverse complement strand
GCTTCCACCCCAAGCACCGGCGCCCCGTGGATCTGCTGCCCGATCTTGCGCGGGTCGACCTCCACGAAGGCCTGTACGTTAACCCCCTGCCGCGCGAACTCGCGCGCCAGGCTCTTGCCCGTCGGGCCCGCGCCCCACACGACCACCCCGCTCCGCCCCCTGAGCATGCTCTTGCGAAGATGGTGCACCCGGCACGCACGGAATGCGGCCAGCGAATACGCGGGGTGGTTGCGGCTCAGCCGACCGGGATCGTCGCGCCAGTCGAGCAGCACGCGGGACACCGCCACGAAGCGGTGGCCGCGCCGCCAAAGGCGCAGCAGCAGGTCGTAGTCCTCCGGCCAGGCGCGGTCGCGGTAGCCGCCGACATCGGCCAGCACGCGCGCGCGGAACATGAAGGTCGGGTGGGCGAGGGGGCACTCGACGAAGATGTTGGCCGCGACGGTGTCCCAATCGGTCATGGAGTTGACCCAGGCCGCGTATTCGGCGGCCCGGGGGGTCACGGTGGATTCGGGGACGAGGCGCACGCCGGTGCCGCAGCCCGCGAAGCCGGGCGATCGCTCGAGCAGGTCGTGCTGAAAGGCCAGCCGTTCGGGGTGGCAGATGTCGTCGGCGTCCATCCGCGCGACGCAGGTGCCGCGCGCTTCGGCAAGGCCGCGCTGGAGGGCGGCGACGATTCCGGATCCGTCCGCCCCCATCCGCACCACCCGGAACCGCCCATCGCGCCGCTGCCACGCCCGCGCGATCCCGGCCGTCCCGTCGCGGGAGTGGTCGTCCACGATGACGACCTCGAAGTCCTCGAACGTCTGCGCGCGGAGCGACTCCAGCGCCGCGCCAAGGGTGCGCTTGCCGTCGCGGACCGGCAGGACGACGGAAATGGGGAGGCTGCCGCGCGGCGTCACCCCAGGAACCGCCCCGTCACGCTCTCCGGCACCGTCGCCACGTCCTCCGGCCGACCCATCGCCACCACCTCTCCGCCGTGCATCCCCGCACCCGGCCCCAGGTCCACCACCCAGTCCGCCGCCCGGATCACGTCCAGATCGTGCTCCACCACCACCAGCGTATTCCCCGCCCTGACCAGCTTGCGCAGCACGGTGAGCAACTGCGCGACATCCTGGCCCGAGAGCCCGGTCGTGGGCTCGTCGAGGATGTACAGCTTGCGCGGTCCGGTGGCCGCGCCAACCCGTTTCATCCCGCCGGGGGCCCTCCCACCGGCCACCCTGCTCCGACCTCGTCCCCCCTTCCTGCCCGCCGCAGCAATCAGCTCGCGCGCAATCTTGAGCCTCTGCGCCTCACCCCCCGACAGGTGCGGGGCCGGCTGCCCCAGGCGCAGGTATCCCAGTCCGACCTGCTGCAGGTGCCAGAGCGCCTGCCCCAGCTTGGGTTCCCGCACGAAGAAGCGCATCGCGCGGTCGACGGTGAAGTCCAGCACATCGGTCACGCTGTGGCCGCGGACCTTCACTTCGAGGACCTCCGGCCGGTAGCGCTTCCCGCCGCAGACCTCGCAGGGGACATGGATGTCCGCCATGAACACCATCTCGACCCGAACCGATCCCGCGCCCGCACACTCCTCGCAGCGCCCTCCCTTCACGTTGAACGAGAAGCTGCGCGCCTCAAGTCCCGCCTTCCGCGCGGCCGGCTCGCTCGCGAAGATGCGGCGGATCTCGCCCCACGCCCTGATGTAGGTGACGGGATTCGAGCGCGGGGTCCTGCCGATCGGGGTCTGGTCGATCAGGACCACGTCGTCGATGTGCTCCAGCCCGGTGAGCGCGTCGTACGAGCCCACCGCTTCGCCCAGGTGCTCCTTGGCCGAGGTACGGCCGCCCTTCAGTTCGCGTTCGAGCGCACGGTACAGGATGTCGTGCACCAGCGTCGACTTCCCCGACCCGGATACACCCGTGACCACCGTCATCACCCCCACCGGGAACTCGGCCTCCGCGCCCCGAAGGTTGTGCAGCGAGGCGCCACCCAGGCGGATCCGCGCTCCGTCGACCGGCCTTCGCCTGGCCGCCGGTGTGCGCGCCCCATCCACCGGCTTCCAAGCCCCATCCATCCGCCGCTTTCTGTTGGTTTGTGACAGATTTGTTTCATCTATACGATCTATATCGTTTGACAACATATGTTTATCTTGTGACAGATTATTGGACAAATACTGCCCTGTATTTGTCACAGCTTCCGTCAGCGCCTCCGGAGGCCCTTCGAAAACCACCTCTCCGCCACCGTCTCCGGAGGCGGGCCCCAGCTCGACCACATGGTCGGCGGCCACGATCGCGAAGGCGTTGTGCTCCACGACAACGACCGTGTTGCCCCCGTCGCGCAGCCGCTTCAGGAGCGCGAGGAGCGCTTCGATGTCCCGAAGGTGCAAGCCCACCGACGGCTCGTCGAGCACGTAGAGGGTGTCCACGAGCCTGGATCCCAGCGAGTTGGCCAGCGAGATCCGCTGCGCTTCCCCCCCGGACAGCGTGCGCATCTGGCGCCCCAGCGTCAGGTAGCCGAGCCCCACGTCCACCAGAAAGCCCGTCCTGGCGGTGAGTTCCCTGAGGATCGGCGCGGCAATCTGCGACTCCATCGGCCGCAGTTCGAGCCCGGCGAGCCAGCTCGGAAGCTCGTCGATGGGCATGTCGCCGACGCTGCCGATGGTGGTCCCGCCCACCGTCACATGGCTCGCCTCCGGCCTCAGACGGGACCCGCCGCAGGCGCGGCACGGCAGAGGGCGCTGATACTGCCGCAGGAAGATCCGGATGTACTGCTTGTACCGCTTCGGCTCCTTCGAGACCAGGAATCCCATCACTCCGCCGAAGGAGCCCTTCCCGTAGAGCACGGCTTCGCGGAAGGAAGCGGGAAGCTCCCGCCAGGGCGTATAGCTGGAGACGCCTTCGCTCACCGCGAACCTTCGCAGCGCCGCCCGCTCGCGTCCGTAGCGGGGCTTGGCCCAGGGATCCACCGCGCCATCGTCGATCGACATCCCCGTGTCCGGCACTATGAGGCCGGGGTCGTACTCGAGCGTCGCTCCGAAGCCGGTGCACTCCGGACAGCTGCCGTAGGGGTTGTTGAAGGAGAAGAGCTTCGGCTCCGGCTCCAGAAACACCCGGCCGGGGTGGCGCGGACAGCGGAAGGCCTCGGTGAAGTGGAGGCGTGAGACGGCATCGCCGCCCGCGGGGGTCGCACCGGCATCGCGGCCCCCGGGGTCCCTGCCAGCCCCGGCATCTCCTGCCGGGATCACCGCCGCCTCCCCTTCCCCCTCCAGGAAACACGTCCCCAGCGAGTCCGCGAGCCGCTCACTCCACGTCGGATCCGGCTCCTCCGGCACCTTCATCCTGTCGACGACCACCATCACTTCCCGGCTCGCGGCGAGGTCGGGGAAGGAGGTCTCGTCAGGCGCTTCGGCCTCCGGGCCCGCCTCCGGTCCCCCCGCCGGCCCGGCATCCCCCAACACCTCTTCCAGCTCCGCCGGCACCCCGTCCGCCAGAACCCTCGCGAACCCCAGCGCCCGCAGGTTCTCCGCCACCTGCCGGTGCGACACCTTGCCGCTCCTGCGCAGCGGAAACGCGACCATGAAGCGGGTGCCGGAAGGCAGCGCCGCCACCCTGTCCACCGCGCTACCGACCGTGTCGGGCCGCACCTCGTCGCCGCAGTCGGGGCAGTGGGTGCGCCCGGCGCGCGCGAAGAGCAGGCGCAGGTAGTCGTAGACTTCGGTCGCGGTGCCCACGGTGGAGCGGCTCGAGGTGGCGGGGTTGCGCTGCTCGATCGCGACCGCGGGCGGGAGTCCCTCGATGCGGTCGACATCGGGTTTGTCGAGACGGTCGAGGAACTGCTTGGCGTAGGTGGAGAGCGCCTCGACGTAGCGGCGCTGGCCCGCTGCGAAGAGGGTGTCCAGCGCGAGAGAGGACTTGCCGGAACCCGAGGGCCCCGTGATGACGGTGAGGGCCCGGCGGGGAAGGTCGAGATCGATCCCCTTCAGGTTGTGCTGGCGCGCGCCCCTGATGCGAATCGGCTCGTCCATTGCCCCTGGCGGCCCCGTTCTTACGCCTGGTCCGAGTGCTGGCCGTTGCGGGAAAGCGCGATTTCCCCGACCGTGGAACGGCCATGGTGCGCACTCGCGAGCGGCGCGCCCCGACAAACGGGCGGCGTTCCCGTCCATCGAACTGCGTCTCCCGCCCCCGAGCGGCGTCCCAGTCAAATCTATCGCCACAGGACCGTTGGCAATGGACATCTACCCACGCACCGACTACCAGACTCTCGCCCGCTATCTCCCGGACCAATCGGCGATCGCCGCCGACCTGGGAGACAACCGCAACCTCTGGGGAGCCCACCCGGCCGCGCTCGAGGTGCTGGCGCGCTCGGGAACGGCCGCGGCCTCCGAGTACCCGGGAAGCTACTCCGAAAGGTTTGCGGACGCGGTCGCGGCCCGGATCGGGATCACCCCCGACCACATCACCACGGGCGTCGGCGGGACCGGCGTGCTCGACATGCTGATGCGGGCGGTCGCGCCCAACACGATGCGCTTCCTGGACCCGGGATGGCCCGCGGCGGGGATGCTCGCGCAGATGAACGGGCACGTCCCGGTCGCGGTCGAGTGGCACGACGCGATGGACGACCCGAAGGGCTTCGCGGGTTCTGAGCCTGCGATCGTCTTCGTGGCCAACCCGGGCAACCCCACCGGCATGGCGATCCCCGACGACTGGCTCCGGGCCGTGCAGGAGCGGACCGAGGCGGTGGGCAGCGTGCTGATCCTTGACGAGGCCTACGGCGAGTACAACCGGGACCTGGACGACCGCACGCCCTTCGAGATGGCGCTGAATTCGGAGCGCACGATCTGCGTGAAGACGCTTTCGAAAGCGTACGGGCTGGCGGGACTGCGGGCCGGGTACGGGGTGGCGAACCCGTCGCTGGTGCTGGAGGTCGACAAGGCGCGCGGGCCTTTCGTGGTCACCAGCGTGACGAGCGCGGCGGCGGCGGCGGCGGTAGCGAGCGAGTCGCCGTGGCTGGCCGACACGATTGCCGAGACGAAGGCCAACCGCGAGCGCGTGACCGACGCTCTGCGCCACCGGGGGTACGAGGTGCCCCGGTCGGCGGCCAACTTCGTCTTCATTTTGCGCGAGGCGAACGAACTCGAGGATGTGACGGCGCGGCTGGAGCGGGTCGGGGTGCGGGTGCGCCCCTTCGGAGGACCGACCCGGCTGGCGAACGGGCTGCGTGCGACGGTCGCCCCGTGGGACAGGATGCAGCGGCTCCTGGACGGCCTCGACCGGGTCGCCGCCGGCACCATCTGATGGCGGACGGGACCCGCCGGTGAGCAACGGCGGCAGCGGCTACGAGGAGGAGGTCCTCGGCAAGGCCTACGATTCGGTCCTCATGGCCCGGTTGCTAAGGTACCTGAAGCCGTACCGGTGGCCGGTGGCGGGCGCGGTTGCTCTGCTGATGCTGGCGTCGGCGTTCGCGGTAGTGGGCCCCTACCTCACCAAGATCGCGCTCGACGACGCCATCCCGGGCGGCGATGGCCGCCAACTCGCGCTGCTGGCGATCCTCTTCCTCGGCGCGACCGTGCTCGTCTTCGTCCTGCAGTACGCCCAGGCCCTCGTCACCACCTGGCTGGGCCAGCGCGTCATGTACGACCTGCGCACGCAGATCTTTCGCAAGCTGCAGCGCCTCGATCTGTCCTTCTACGACCGCAACCCCGTCGGCCGGCTGATGACGCGGGTGACTTCGGACGTGGAGACGCTCAACGAACTCTTCAGTTCCGGGCTGGTGACGGTCTTCGGGGACCTCTTCATCCTCTTCTTCATCGTCGCGGCGATGCTACAGATGGATTGGCAGCTCGCGCTGGTCACCTTCAGCGTGCTGCCCTTCGTGGTCTATGCCGCATTCGTGTTCCGGTCCAGGATCCGCTCGGCGTACCGCGACATCCGCACCAGGGTCGCCCGCCTGAACGCCTTCCTGCAGGAGCGATTCACCGGGATCCGGGTCGTGCAGCTCTTCAACCGGGAGCGCACCGCTCTGGACCGGTTCAGGGAACTCAACGACGACTACCTTGCGGCCCACCTTCGTTCGATCACCTACTACGCGCTCTTCTACCCCGTCGTCCAGCTCATCACCGCGGTGGCGCTGGCGCTGATCATCTGGTACGGGGGCGGCGCGCTCATCCAGGGGGCGGTGACGATCGGCGTACTGGCAGCGTTCCTCGACTACGCGCGCCGCTTTTTCCGCCCGATCCAGGACCTGTCGGAGAAGTACAACCTGCTGCAGGGGGCCATGGCGTCGTCGGAGCGGATCTTCCGCCTGCTCGACCGGGAGCCGGCCATTGTGGACGCGGAGGCGCCCGCCGCGGTGCCGCCGGGAACGCGCGGCGAGATCCGCTTCGAGAACGTGTGGTTCGCGTACGGGGAGCGGGAGGGGGGAGA
>VXLT01000112.1 GCA_009841475.1 Gemmatimonadota bacterium | reverse complement strand
AATCAGACACCATCAACCCCAAAAACCAACTGTCCGTGAGAACGGGGCAGCTCCAAACTGTCATGTTCACTTCACTCATCGGGTTCCACAAGCACCGCTCTGCGTTGCTCTTCCTCGAAATGGCGCTGCCATTCCTCGTCGTCGCGCCTTGCCAGCCCGGCGCCTCGCCTCCCTCGGTGCGACGCGGGGATTATCCACGGACTGCTGGAATTCATCACCTTCAGGAACAGATTTGGTCCATGAAGTCACGGGGACGAATCACGATCACGTTCCGGTACGGAGATGTCTCCAAGAGGGCACGGTCTCCGCTCACGATGTACCCGGCTCCCGCGGCCACCGCACACGCGAGAAACTTGTCGTCATCCCGGTCCGCGCAAATCGGTTCAGGCAGGGGAGGCGCCGGGACCAGGGTGGCGAAGGCGGCGACCAGTTGCAGCGCGGGCTCGAGATCCACACCGGGAAAGCGCGCAGACAGCCGTCCGCCGACCCGAACGTACTCCTCGATGATCTCGCGGGACACCACGAACTCGATTCTCTTGTCGCGCCAGGCCGCAAGCACTTCGCCCGGAGGCCCGCCGAAGAACACACCTGAGACGAAGACGTTGGTATCGACGACTACCTTCACGCCGATCGCACGGCGCGGATCGCGTCGGCGATGTCGGACTTGCGCAGCCCGGCGCGGCGCGCGCCTTCCCGCGCCCGCGCGACGATTTCATCGAATTCCTGCATGGAAGGCGCCTCAATCACCTTGAGTACAACCGTCCCGTCCTCCCCGAATACAACGAACTCCGTGCCGGACTTGAGCCCCAGTCTTCGTCGGATCGCTTCGGGAATAACGACCTGACCCTTCGATGACAGCCTGGTTGTCGCGAAGTCATTCATGAGTTGAATCTTACTGGTAAGGCGACGGCGTGTCAATTTCGGGTTCGCGGATGTCGCCACGGCCCAATTCGCAATTAGTACAGAGGGGTGGTTTGCAACGGTTCGTGCCCCAGGCACACCCGGCCTCCGGTCCTCCGGAGTCAGGGGCCCTGAAGCAGACGGAGGGCGCCGGCCTCATCCTCCACATCCCAACCACTTCCATCATCATCCCCTACGTTGACTACGACATCGGCACTTCTGCCGTCGTAGCCACCGCCCGACGCCCTCACTGTCAGCGTCACCCTCTCGTCACCGGTGTCCGCATCGTCCTTCGCCGTCACCTCATCAGCCGCTGAGAAAAACACGGGCCGATTTGGTCCGGCTCGATGCTCCCGAGTGATGGATTAAACGCACATTCCGCGATCTGGTTCCCCGGGTTCCCGATAGTTCCCGTTGTTCCTTCGGAGAACGACCCGCCGTGCGATGCGCGGGCGATGCACTTGAGGGGTCCCGTGCGAGCGGTCATTGGAACGCGCTCGGGAGTGTGGCGAACTCCCGGTTTCTTCGCGCTGACGCCCGCGGGACGGCGGTGCTACGGTCTCAACTCACGCAGTCTTTTTCCGGCTCGCCAGATCTCCTGATCGGCCATGTCGCCGAGTTCCTTCTCGAGGCGCTCCCGGTAGTCGGCCCGGCCGCACTCCTCGATCACGATGCGCGCCTCTTCGCCCGTCTTGACCCTCTCGTACAGCTCGTCGAAGAGAGGGGCCACGGCGTCGCGGAACCGGTGCCGCCAGTCGAGCGCGCCGCGCTGCGCCGTGGTCGAGCAGTTCCCGTACATCCAGTCCATCCCGTTTTCGGCCACCAGCGGCATGAGGCTCTGGGTCAGCTCCTCGACTGTCTCGTTGAAGGCCTCGGACGGGGAATGGCCGTTCTTGCGAAGCACCGCGAACTGGGCCTCGAACACGCCCGCCAGCGCGCCCATCAGAATGCCCCGCTCGCCGGTCAGGTCGGACCAGACCTCCCGCTGGAAGTCGGTCTCGAAGAGGTAGGCGGAACCGACGCCGATTCCCAGCGACACGACCCTTTCGTGCGCGCGGCCCGTGGCGTCCTGCGCGATGGCGTAGCTCGAGTTCAGCCCCTTGCCCTGCACGAAGAGCCGCCGGAGCGACAGCCCGGACCCCTTGGGGGCCACCAGCACGACATCGATGTCGCCGGGCGGGACGATTCCGGTCTGCTCGCAGTACGTGACGCCGAACCCGTGGGAGAAGTAGAGGCACTTCCCCGCCGTGAGGTGCGGCTTGACCGCCTTCCAGCACGCGATCTGGCCCGCGTCGGAGAGCAGATACTGGATAATCGTGCCCCGCTCGGCCGCGTCCTCGATCCCGAAGAGCGTTTCGCCCTCCGTCCACCCGTCCCCGATCGCCTTGTCCCAGGACGGGGAGCCCTTGCGCTGCCCGACGATCACCCGGAAGCCGTTGTCCCTCAGGTTGAGGGCCTGTCCCGGCCCCTGGACCCCGTAGCCCAGCACGGCGATCGTCTCGTCCTTGAGCGACTCCCGGGCCCGCTCCAGTGGCCATTCGTCGCGCGTGATTACGGTCTCCTGCTCGTCGCCTACACGTATCTTTGCCACAGTGATTTCCTCGTGCCCGGCGGTATCCGGTCCGCCTTCCGGTTCAGCTGCCCCCACGCGACGACGGCACCTGCGGCGCGTCGTCCTCTTCCATACGATAGTCTATCTCCACCACGCCCACGAATGCACCAATCTGCTTGACTGCCCGGCGCACATGGTCGGCGTCTGCACGGACGCTCAGTTCCATTTCGTAGACCGGGCTGCCAGCGGGATTCGTGCAGGCAATGCCCAGGATCTCGATGCGGTGCCGCACCAGGCACGCGAAGAAGCGCAACAACAGCGCGCTGCTGTTCTCCATGAGGGCCGACAACCTGTACCGGGCAATCACTGATCCTCTCCGCAGGGTAGGGCGAGCTTGCGTTAGCCGCCGGCTCTATTCGAGGCGAATCTCGGCGCAGCCCGCGCCCACGGGGATCATCGGGAAGACGTTCTCTTCGCGCTCGACCACGACATCGAGAACGAACGGCCCCTTCGCGGCCAGCATCGCGTCGAGCGCACCGTCGAGGTCGGCGCGGTCGGCCACCCGCACGGCGCCCGCGCCAAAGGCCCGCGCCACTCCCGCCAGGTCCGGGTTCTCGAGCTCGATCGCCGAATAGCGGTTGTCGAAGAACATCTCCTGCCACTGCCGCACCATCCCCAGGAACCCGTTGTTGAGGATGATCGCCTTGGCCGGGATCCCCTCCTGGACCATCGTGGCGAGCTCCTGCAGCGTCATCTGGAAGCCGCCGTCTCCGATCACCCCGACCACCGGCCGATCGGACCGCGCGATCGTTGCACCCATCGCGGCCGGCAGCGCGTACCCCATGGTGCCCAGCCCACCCGACGTGATGATCCCGGCACCGCCGTCGAACCTGTAGTAGCGCGCGGCCGCCATCTGGTGCTGCCCTACGTCGGCCACCACAATCGCGCGGCCCCCGGTGCGCTCGGAGAGACGGTGGATCACCTCCGCCATCCGGATCCCGGGGGATCCCGGGAAAAGGTCGCCGTCGATCACGCGGGCGCGCTCGATCTCCATGCACTGCGCGAACTCGTCGAGCCATGCCGCGTAAGAACCGGGTGCGACGCGATCCGCCAGGGCGGTCAGGGCTTCCTTCGCGTCTGCGACGATCCCCACATCCGTGGGCACATTCTTGCCGATCTCCGACGCGTCGATATCCACGTGGACGACCCGCGCGTGGGGCGCGTATTTAGCAAGGTTGCCGGTCACGCGGTCGTCGAACCGCATCCCGACCGCGACGAGGAGGTCGGCTTCGTCCGTCTTGACGTTGGGCCCGTAGTTCCCGTGCATGCCGAGGAGGCCGACGTAAAGGGGATGCCGGGTGGGCATGGCTCCCAGTCCCAGCAGGGTGGAGGCGAAGGGGAGTCCTGCCCGTTCGACGAAGCGCCGGAGCTCGTCGCGGGCGTTCGACAGGAGCACGCCCTGGCCCACGAGGACGAGGGGCTTGCGCGCACGATCGATCAGGCGGCAGGCCGCTTCGACGGCGTCCAGGTCCAGCGTTGGCCGCGGGGCATACCCCGGAATCTCCGGCTCCTCCGGCGGCGGCCGGTACTCGAAGCTCGCGAACTGGGCATCCTTGGTGATGTCGATCAGCACCGGCCCCGGGCGCCCGCTGCGGGCGATGTGGAGCGCCTTCGCCACCGCCGCCGGGATCTCGCTCGCCTCGGTGATCTGGCAGTTCCACTTCGTCACCGGGGCGCTCACGGACATGACGTCGGTCTCCTGGAAGGCGTCGGAGCCGAGCAGTGGCGAGGGGACCTGCCCGGTGATGCACAAAACCGGCGTGCTGTCCATCTTCGCGTCGGCCATACCGGTAAGCATGTTGGTCGCGCCGGGCCCGGAAGTGGCGATGCAGACGCCCGTCTTGCCGGAAGCGCGCGCGTACCCTTCCGCGGCGTGGATCGAGCCCTGCTCGTGGCGGACCAGCACGTGACGGATTCTGTCCTCGAAGTTGAGGAGCGCGTCGTACACGGGCATGATCGCGCCGCCGGGGTATCCGAAGACGAGGTCCACGCCGCCTTTGACCAGGGAGAGAACGAGGGCGTCGGCGCCCGTCATCGTCTGGCCCGCACGCGGCAGGCCGTCGCGTTGCGCCGGGGCCGCGGCCTCTTTCCCGGTGTCGATGACGGCGGTTGCGTGTTCAGACATCAGTAAACCCGATCCGTAGTGCATCCCTGCGAGGCGGAGGAAACGGTGCGCGCGTACCTGTACAGGGCACCCGAAGCGGCGCGCAAGGGCGGGGCGGTCCAGGCCTTGCGGCGGACTTCGATTTCCTCCTCCGCAATATCCGCGTCGATCGTATTACGAACTGCATCAATTCGTATGACGTCGCCATCGGCGATCAGCGCGACCAGGCCGCCCTCCTGCGCCTCCGGAGTGATGTGGCCGACGACGAAGCCGTGTGTGCCGCCGGAAAAGCGGCCGTCCGTGATCAGGGCGACGTCACCGCCCAGCCCGCGACCCATGATCATCGAGGTCGGCGTGAGCATCTCGGGCATCCCGGGCCCGCCTCGTGGCCCTTCGTAGCGGATCACGATCACGTCTCCCTTGCGGATGCCGCCCTCGCCGATCGCACGGTTGGCCTCGGCCTCGCTGTCGAACACCCTTGCGGGCCCCTCGAAGACCTCGCCCTCCTTGCCGGTGATCTTCGCCACCGCGCCCCCCTCGGCCACGTTCCCGTACATGATCCGCAGGTGTCCGGAAGGCTTGATGGGGTCGCCGAAGTCGTGGATGACCTTCTGGCCGGCGGCCAGCGGGGCGGCAGCGGCGGCATTCTCGGCGAGCGTGCTGCCCGTCACCGTCATGCAGTCGCCGTGGAGCAGGTCTTCGTCCAGCAGCATCCTGATCACGCCCGGCATCCCGCCTGCGGCGTGCAGGTCTTCCATGACGTACGGGCCGCTGGGCCTGAAGTCGGCGAGCAGCGGTGTACGGTCGCTGATGCGCTGGAAGTCGTCGACCGTGAGGTCGATCTCGAGCGTGCGGGCGATCGCGAGCAGATGAAGGACGACGTTGGTGGAGCCGCCGAGCGCGATGGCCAGGGTGATCGCGTTCTCGAAGGCGTTGCGAGTGAGGATGTCGGAAGGGCGGAGGTTGCGCTTGAGGAGATTCCGGATGGCCGCGCCGGCCTTCCGGCATTCGTCAACCTTGTCCGGGCTCGTCGCGGGGTTGGACGAGCTGCAGGGCAGGCTCATCCCCATGACTTCGATGACGGACGCCATGGTGTTCGCGGTGAACATCCCGCCGCATGCTCCCGCCCCCGGACAGCTCAGCCGGACGATGCGGTCGAACTCCCGCGAGGTGATGGTGCCCGCCAGCCGCTGTCCCAGCGCCTCGAACGAGGAAACCACATCCAGCCGGCGGCCATTGTCGTGCCCGGGGGCGATGGTCCCGCCGTAGATCATCAGCGCGGGGCGGTCGAGGCGGCTCATGGCGATCATCGCGCCGGGCATGTTCTTGTCGCACCCCATGATCGTCACGAGGCCGTCGTAGTGCTGCGCCGACGCGATCGTCTCGATCGAGTCCGCGATCAGGTCGCGCGAGGGGAGCGAATAGCGCATCCCCGCCGTCCCCATCGAGATCCCGTCGCTCACCCCGATTGTGTTCGACACGAAGCCGACCATCTCCGACGCCTGCACGCTCTCCTTGACCGCGGCGGCCAGGCCGTTCAGGTGCATGTTGCAGGGATTGCCCTCGTAGCCGGAGCTCACGATGCCCACCTGCGGGCGGTCGAGATCGGCCTCGGTCAGCCCCGCGGCAAAGAGCATCGCGCGCGCCGCCGGATGGTCCTGGCGCTGCGTGAGTTCTCTGCTGATTCGGTTCAACATGCTGTTGAGCGCTCAGGATTTGGAATGCACGGGTCCCTGTGCTCCTGCGCGGAGGGGAGGGAGGGGGGACCGCGGCGCCGCCCCGCGCGC
>VXLT01000171.1 GCA_009841475.1 Gemmatimonadota bacterium | reverse complement strand
CTGCCAAAATGGCAGCCCCGCTGCGATTTCCTGCCAAAATGGCCGAATCCGGGCGCCTGGGCGCCCTCGCCAGCCCCTGTCGCACTCCGACACCGGGTCTGGCAAGGATCGTGCATGTGTCGCATCTTCACCCCTATTCGAGACAGAAACGAGTCGACAGGCGGACGAATGGGCATGAGTGGACGAGGAGATGACGACAAGATGAGCAGACGGTTTTCACTCCCGGTTCTCCCCTTGCGGGAGACGGTGGTCTATCCCGGCGTGGCGGTGCCGATATCGGCCGGCAGGCCGGGCACGGTCGAGGCGGTGCAGGAGGCGCTGGACGGTGACCGGCGCCTCTTCGCGGTGGCACAGCATGAGAATCAGGACGAGCCCGATCCGAAGATCCTCTACGCGGTCGGCACGGTCGTCCGCATCATCCAGACGCACCGCGCGCGCGGTGGAATCCAGCTGCTGGTCCAGGGCGAGTCGCGGGCGCGCGCCGTCCAGTACGCTCGCTACGGCGACTCGATGCTGCGGGCTACCCTGGTCCCCCTCGATCGCCACTGCCCGGTCGACGAGGCCGACCCCGGCTTCAAGGCCCTCGACTCCGAACTCAGGCAGCGCGCGGCCGAGCTGGGAACCCGCCGCGGCCAGTCTGCGGAAGCGCTGAACCAGGTCATCCAGGGGGTTGACGAGCCCGGGGCGTTCGCCGATCTGGTCGTCTTCTACCTGGAACTGCCCACCGCCGAGAAGCAGCGGCTCCTCGAAACCCTCGACGACGAAGAGCGGATGCGCGCCGCGCTGGTCGCGGTTGAGCGCGAACTCGTACGCATCGACGCCCAGGAGGACATCCAGGCCAAGGTCCAGGAGGAACTGGGAGAGCGCCAGCGCGAGATGCTGCTGCGCGAGCAGATGAAGCAGATCCGCAAGGAGCTCGGCGAGGAGGGCGAACGGGAAGACGCCGACGAACTACGGGAACGGATCGAGGCGCTGCCGCTCACCGAGACCGCCCGCAACGAGGTGGAGCGCGAGCTGCGCCGCCTCAACCGCACGGCGCCCCAGTCCGCCGAGTACCAGGTCATCCGCACCTACCTGGAGTGGATCACCGAGCTGCCCTGGGGCGAGCGCACCGACGACAAGATCGACCTCCAGCGCGCCCAGGACATCCTGGAGGAGGACCACTACGGCCTCGAGGACGTGAAGGACCGGGTGCTGGAGTTCCTGGCGGTCCGGAAGCTGCAGCAGGAGCGGTTCGCGGAGGATGAGGAGGATGGGGGCGACGAGCAGTCGGCAGGCGCGGCAGCGGCCGCCGATGGCAGGCCCGAGCCGGATCAACGACCGGGCGCGTCGCCTGCGGCGATGGAAGACGCTGCGGAGGGCTTCGATCCCGCGTCCGCAGACCCCGACTCCGACGACGCCGACGCCGACGATCCCCCCCACCCCGACCACCTCCTCGACGCAACCGGTGGCAAGGGGCCCATCCTGCTCTTCGCCGGCCCGCCCGGCGTGGGAAAGACCAGCATCGCGCGGTCGATCGCCCGCTCGGTGGGACGGAAGTACGTCCGCATCTCGCTCGGCGGCGCCCGCGACGAGGCGGACATCCGGGGGCACCGGCGGACCTACGTGGGCGCCATGCCGGGCCGCATCGTCCAGGGGATGAAGGAAGCCGGGAGCAAGAACCCGGTCTTCCTCCTCGACGAAGTGGACAAGCTGGGCGTGTCCTTCCAGGGCGACCCGAGCGCGGCGCTCCTTGAGGTGCTGGACCCCGCGCAGAACTCCACCTTCATCGACCACTACCTGGGCGTGCCTTTCGACCTCTCCGAGGTGCTCTTCATCGCGACCGCGAACTACGAGGACCGGATCCCCGGACCGCTGCGCGACCGGATGGAGACGGTCGAATTCCGCGGATACACGGAGAGCGAGAAGCTGGAGATCGCGCGCCGCTACCTGCTCCCCCGCCAGATGAGGCAGTCGGGGCTGCACGAGGAGGAGCTGGAGATCGGCGACGACGCCATCCTGAGCGTGATCCAGAACTACACGCATGAAGCGGGGGTGCGTCAGCTGGAGCGGGAGCTGGGGAAGCTGGGCCGCAAGGTCGCGCGCAAGATCGCGTCAGGCGAAAGCGAGGGGCTGGAGATCACGCCGACGGTTGGGCAGGAACTGCTCGGCCGGCCGCGCGTGCATCCAGAGCGTCGGGCGACGGAGGACACGGTGGGAGTGGCCACGGGCATGTTCTACACCCCGATGGGGGGCGACATCATGTTCGTGGAGGCCAGCGTGATGCCCGGCGAGGGCGGGCTCGTGCTCACCGGACAGCTCGGCGACGTGATGAAGGAGTCCGCCAGGGCGGCGCTGAGTTACGCCAAGAGCCACTACGCGGCGCTCGGAATCGACGAGGACGCGCTCGACAAGCGAGAAATCCACATCCACGTGCCCGCCGGCGCGGTCCCCAAGGACGGACCGTCCGCCGGGATCACGATGGCCACGGCGCTGATCTCCGCGGTGTCGGGGCGCAGGGTGCGCGCCGACCTCGCGATGACCGGCGAGCTCACCCTGACGGGAAGGGTGCTGCCGATCGGCGGCGTGAAGGAGAAGGTGCTGGGCGCGGTGCGCGCCGGAATCACCGAAATCATCCTGCCGCAGGAGAACGAGGCCCACCTGGAGGACCTCCCCGATGCCGTGCGCAACGACCTGACGGTCCATCTGGTGGAGGACCTGCACCGTGTGGTGGAGCTCGCGATCCGGAGCCCGAAACGCCCGAGCGGTCAGGCGCGGCCGGTCGCGCGCCCCGAGGAGGTCACGCCGATCCAGGCGTAGCCGTCCACAAGCCCCCGTCGGCATTCGAGCGGCGGAGTTCACGCGGGTTGTCCACGGGCGTCCACGGGCGGCCGGGGGCGGTTCTCACCCCCCGGGCCCGAACAGCTCCTCCAGCGTCGTATCGACCACCCTGAACTCCCGGACCGCGCGGATTTGCCGGGAAAGGGCGATTGCGGGGGCTTTCGGCACGGTCCAGTCGAACGCGGGGGTATTCACCATGGTGCCGTCGACTTCGAACCAGTCGAACAGGACAGTTGCGTTTGGTGCCCCCCGGCTGACCAGCGCGACCGCCGTCAAACTCCGGGGAATCAGGGAGTTTTTGGCGTTGAAGAGTTCCGTGGTTCCCGCGACGCCCCTGAAGCGGCCGCCGCTGAAGCTCAATTCGATATCCGTCAGCTCGCCCGAGCCTTCCTTCACGGCATCCGAGGCACCCGAGAAATCGACGATGCGCAACGCCATTCGGCTTGCCATGTCAAAGACGAAGAGGTTGTAGTTGTTGGAGAGTTGCGGACCGATTTCAAAGGACAGGATCGAATAAACGGGATCTCCGGTCCACCACCATACGCTGACGAATGAACTCTCGAGACTCCGGCGCCCCATGCTCACGTCGATCCTCCAGGGATAAAGCGGGCTAGTGAGGGCCCGTTCGGCGAGGCCGGCAACGCTGGCCCCGTCGGGGCTGGCCAGCTCCAGCACCCCCTGGCGCACCACCGCCGTGGCGTTGCTCACCAGCCACTTGTCCAGGCTCGCGGACGTGTCGAAGTCGTCGCGAAAGCGTTCGTCGGCCTGGCGCACCGTGACCGTGACGGGCTGCAAGGCGTAGAGACCTCCCGGATCGGTGGCCCTCACCTGGGCGATGGACGTTCCGACTCCGAGCGCCCGGAGGGTGACCACGCTGCCGGCCACCGAACCGGTGGCGACCGCCGGATCGGACGAGTCCACCGTGTAGGTGAGCGATTGTCCATCCGGCTCGTGGAAGAACTCCGACACATCCAGCGATCCGGTATCGCCTACTAGGGTATTGAAGGCCGGAATGAAGCCCACCGCCACCGGCGGCCGGTTGGGCACCATCACCCGAAAGACCAGCGAGCCCTCCAGTCCTCCCGGGTCGGCGGCGGTAACGGAAACGCTGGCGTTGCCGGGAGCAACCCCCGTGACCGTGATGGTGTTGCCGGATGCGCTGGCGGTTGCCACACCGGGGTCCGACGAGGTCGCGCGGTAGGACAGCCTGTCGCCGTTGGGGTCGTTGAAGCAGGCGGTCACGGCGGACGACTCGTCGACGGCGACCGTGAGCTGCGGGATGAAGCCGCAGGATGCGGGGGGTTCGGCGTCTTCGCATGCCGCGAGGGCGAAACCGCACGGCAGGAGCCAGGGGAGCAGACCGCCGCGGAGACGGAGAAAACGTCTTGACTGCATCGTGCACCTCAACATTCGCGCCTGCGAGAGCCGCCCTCGTTGCCCGCGCGGGCTTGTCGACAGGTTACAAAATTACGATACGCCCGTCAGCACCGTCCATTACTTCGCCGACCAGGTGGCCCACCTCTCGCCGCTCGTCCAATTCGTCCAACAGGGCGGGTGTCCGGTCCGGCGGGCAGGCGATCAGGAGGCCGCCGGAGGTCTGTGCGTCTGCCAGCAGGATCCTTGTGATTTCGTCGATGGCACCCTCGTAGATCACGGTGTCAGCCGAGTCCGTCTGATTGCGCCGTGTGCCTCCCGGGACGTGGCCGGCTTCCGCGAGGGCACGGACACCGGGGAGCAGCGGGACTCGGGCGGCGTCGATACTGGCTGATACACCCGAAGCACGCACCATGTTGCCGAGGTGCCCGGTCAGGCCGTAGCCAGTGACGTCGGTGGCCGCGCTGGCGCCCGCGGCGAGGGCCGCCCCGGTTGCTGCGCGGTTGAGGCGGGCCATGGTGCGCACCGCTTCGGCGAGCACTTCGCCCGGACACGCCCCCGCCTTGACCGCGGTGGCCACGATCCCGCTGCCGAGCGGCTTGGTCAGGACGAGGTCGTCCCCCGGACGCGCGCGGTCGATGGAGAGCATTCGCCCGGGATCGACCTCACCGACCGCGACCATCCCGTACTTGGGTTCGGCGTCGTCGATCGAGTGCCCCCCGACCACCGGGATGCCCGCCTCGCGCGCCTTCTCGGCCCCGCCCCGGATGATCTCCTCGGCGATTCCCTCGGGGAGCAGCTTGCGCGGAAAGGAGAGGAGGTTCAGCGCGAAGAGCGGTCGTCCGCCCATGGCATAGACGTCCGAGAGCGCGTTCGCGGCGGCAATCTGCCCGAAATCGTAGGGGTCGTCGACGATCGGGGTGAAGAAATCCAGGGTGACGACGATCGCCCGGCCCCCCTCGAGACGATACACGGCGGCGTCGTCCCCGGCGTCGACGAGCACGCGGGGATCTTCCGAGGGAATAAGGTGACGCAGCACCTGCGCCAGCTCGGCTTGGCCGAGCTTGCAAGCTCACCCGGCGCCGTGGGAGAGCTGCGTCAGCCGGATCCTCGGTCGCTGGTCCTGGGGGTCGTTGGCCATGGGAGAAAGTTAACCGAGAGCGGGGATCGCTGCCGCGCCGGGCGGGTGTCGGCGCGTCGCGCTGACATGGCGGTGAGCGCCATCGCCGCCCCGGGGTTTACATTCCGGACGACCGGACACAGGATGCTACCTATGAAGACCACGCAATTGGAGTTCCGAATCTCGCCGTGAGCGCGCCCGCCTCGTCGTCACGCCGGGAGTTCGCCCGCGAAGTGGAGCGTCCCGAGGAGGAGCTGAACCTCGCGCGGGCGGCCCTTCTCGTTGCCACGGAGGAGTACCCGCAACTCCCGATCGACCGCTACGTCATGCGCCTCGATATGCTCGCCGAAGAGACGCGCGACCGGCTCGGGTCGGAGAGAGCGCCGCCGGTGGTACTCGCTGAACTGATCCGGCACCTCTTCGTGGTCAGGAAACTGCGCGGCAACCGGGACCACTATCACGACCCGCGCAACTCGTTTCTGAACGATGTGCTGGACCGTGGGCTGGGCATCCCTCTAACCTTGGCGGTGGTGTTGCTGGAGGTGGGATGGCGGCTGGACCTGCCGATGGAGGGGGTCAACTTCCCGGGCCACTTCCTGGTGCGCTATCCGGGCGAGGCGGTGGAGTTCCTGATCGACCCGTTCCACGGGGGCAGGCTCCGCTTCCGTGAGGAGGCGCAGAAGATCCTGGACCGTCAGCACGGCGGGATCGTCCGGCTCGAGGAGCACCACCTCAAGACCGCCACGAAGCGCGACATGATCGTGCGGCTGCTCCTCAACCTCAAGGGGATCTACCACCGCGCCGACGACAACACGCGCGCGCTGTCGGTGGTGGAGCGCATCCTGATCGTGCGGCCGACCGCGCCGTCGCAGATCCGGGACCGCGGCTACCTGCTCGCCAGGCTCGGCCGTCCCGACGAGGCGGTCACCGAGTTGGAGACCTACCTGACCTTCGCGCCGGCCGCGCGGGACGTGGGCCGCGTCGAGGCGCTGGTGCGCGACCTGAAGGCGAACGGGCGGCCAAGCGGGTCGCCGTGACGGCGGGACCCCGGCGCCATTATGGGGATCCGGCGGGGGAGTACCGGATGGCGGTGGGC
>VXLT01000007.1 GCA_009841475.1 Gemmatimonadota bacterium | reverse complement strand
GCCAATGACCTGCACCACCCCCCCTCCTGCACCTCCCGGAGCGCCCCCGCTCTGGGCCCGCCTTTCTCGCATCTTCCGCTGGTATTCCTCCTCGATCCTCTCGGTTACCGGCTCGGGGTCGAACGGCCGCGTGATCGTCCGGACCAGCCTGCCGCCATCAGGGGCGGCAACCTTGAGCGCGTAGGCCGAGGAGTCGGAGTAGACGATGCCGCCATCGGGGAGCAGGCCCATCCTGACCTCGGGCTCGAAGACCGGGTCACGGGTGATGCCGCGGAACGCATCCCTCAGGCTCACGGACTCGCCGTCCGGCCCTGTAACGACCGGGACGCTCCCTGAGAACCTGATCGCGTCCTCCTGAGGCTCGCGGGGAGGCCGCCAGGCCTCGACCACCGTCTCGGTCCGGGCTTCCTCACCGCCGAGGGTATGGCGCGTGATCGGACGATACTCGGGCACTTCCGGGCCACCCACGGCTCCGGTGAGGCTCGGCCCTCCTCCCGCCGAATACACCGCGCCGCCGCGGGGATCCACCTGAATCTCGCCGCGGTTCGACATCGAGAAGCTCATCGTGACGCCCCCGCCTCCGCTGGTGCGCGTCGTTCCCGTGCCGCTGCGGACCATGCGCACAAACTGTCCCGAGGCGTCGAAGATGTGATAGGCCTGGTGCCCCCTGTCGCTCACGATGGTAGTCCCGTCGCGCATGACATCGTAGCTCGAGGGCATTCTGAATTCGCCCGGTCCCTCGCCCGTGGCGCCGAATTCGCGCAGGAACTCGCCGGCGCGGTCGAAAACCACGACCCGAAGATCCGAGTTGATCGGCCCGCCGCCCGAATCGAACACGTAAAGGTTCCCCTCGGCGTCAAATGCCACCTTGGGGATCGTCGCGAACATCTCCCAGTCCGCACCGTCGTAGACCCCGACGCGGAAGACCTCCTCGAAGTCGGCGTCGAGCTGCTGGTCGCGACCGGGCATTTCAACGACCTGTTGGGCACCGGCGGCCGGGGATGCGGCAAGCGCAGCGGCGAGCGGGATGAGGACGGTTGCGTTACGGGTAGCGGCGGTCATTCTACTGCGCCTCCATGTTTTCTGTTCCAGGCGATCCGTGGCGATGTTCCCCGGGCGATCACTCACCTCACCTCGGCCGGCAGCCGCCGTACCACCACGCTGGCCACGCCAAGCTCGTCGAACTCGATGAACGCCGCCAGTCCGTCAGGGCCGAAGGCGTTCGGCATCTTCGTCGCGCCGGTCGCGAACGTGCCTATGTACTCGCCACCGGCGGTGACGATGTCGATGGGTCCGTCCTCAAGGACTTCTTCACCGTCTCTCATGACCCAGATCCGGCCCTCCCAGGTGGCGGAGAGTTGCCGGATCACCGGGATGACGGGGTAGTAGGGGGCCTCGGCGGCGGTGATTGAAAGAGGCTCCGAACCGAAGCCGGGCAGCGGCAAACCGCCTCCACTTCCACCCGCGGGCACGAACGTGGTGATTTGGAACCGGGTCGACTGGCCGGCAGCGGACATCGGCCCCCGGTCCCGCAGCGCTTCCTGACTCTCCTCCTGTTTCCGCTTGTGTTCCTCCTCGATCCTCGGCGTCACCGGGCGCGGAGGAATCGGCCGCGTGATTGTTCTGAGGAGGTCCGCGCCGTCCGGAGCGACCACCTTGAGCGCGTAGGCCGAAGAGTCGGCATAGACGATGCCGCCATCCGGCAGCAAGCTCATCTGGAGGAGCGGTTCGAAGTGAGGAGGCCTGGTGAACCCCTTCAGCAACTCCCGCAGTTCCCTAGAGCCGCTGCCGGAGACCTCGAGCATCTCCTCCTCCTCTTCGCGGGGGGGCTGCCACGCCTCGACCAGGGTCTCTGCCCGGGTCTCTTCCCCATCGAGCGTGTGCCGGGTGATCGCCCGGTGGTCGGCCGCGGGTTCCGTGCTCCCCGGGAAGGTCATGGCCACGGCGTCCCATGTGTACACGGCCCCGCCGCGGGGATCTACCTGGATCGGCCGCGACATCGTGGTGGTCGTCGTCGGGCCGCCCCCTGCCGCGAGAGGCGGCATCCCGCCCGAGGGCCGAAACGTCACCCCCCCGCCGCTACCGGCGACCGAAGGCTGTCCCCGTCCGTAGCGGACCATCCTGACGAACGCGCCGGATGGGTCGAAGATCTGGTACGCCTGGTGCCCCATGTCGCCCACGATCGTATTGCCGTCACGCGTGACTCCGTATGCGGTAGGCACATTGAATTCGCCCGGCCCTTCTCCGACGGAACCGAACTCGCGCAGGAACGCCCCGGTGCGGTCGACGACCACCACGCGCAAGTCCGGATCCATCATTTCCCCCCCGGCGTCGAACACGTACAGGTTCCCCTCCGCGTCAAATGCCACCTTGGGGATCGTTGCGAACATCTCCCAGTCGGCACCGTCGTAGACCCCGACGCGGAAGACCTCCTCGAACTCGGCGTCGAGCTGCTGGTCGCGACCGGGTATTTCAACGACCTGTTGGGCACCGGCGGCCGGGGATGCGGCGAGCACGGCGGCGAGCGGGATGAGGACGACGGCGTTGCGGGTTGCGGTGGTCATTCTCCTGCGCCTCCATTTCCGTTGTACGACATGATTCGTAGCGATGTTTGATTGGATCACCATCGCGACCGGAACGTTGCCCGATCCGGGTGCGCCGGTATCTGGGCGAGTCCGGACGGAAAAGGAGCGAACAACCGCCGGGGACCGGACTTCGCACCGCGCCGCCCTTGCGGTCTGCGTCCCGCCCGCCGAGGATAACCGCTACCCGACACTGCAACCTGGAGGAACCCGTGACCGACGTCGATGAAGGATCGCGCCCGTACATCCGCCATGAGCTCGCCCGCTCTTGCGCCAGATCCCGCCTGCCCATCGCCGCGACTGCCGCTCTGGCGGCCGCGCAGCTCATCGCCTGCGACGCCGGAGGCCCGGACTATTCCATGCTCCTAACCCCCGACTCCCTCACCGCCACGGCCCCCGACGTCTTCCAGGCCCGCTTCGAGACCACCAAGGGGGACTTCGTCGTCGAGGTCCACCGGGAATGGTCCCCTAACGGCGCCGACCGCTTCTACAACCTGGTGGTGAACGGCTTCTACGATGACGTCCGCTTCTTCAGGGTGATCGCCGGGTTCGTGGCCCAGTTCGGGATTCACGGCGATCCCGAGGTCTCGGCCGCCTGGCGCGGGAAGACGATCGCCGACGACCCGGTAACCCAGAGCAACACGCGTGGATTCGTTACCTACGCGATGGGCGGCCCCGACACGCGCACGACCCAGATCTTCATCAACTACGGCGACAACAGCCGGCTCGACGAAATGGGTTTCTCGCCCTTCGGGCAGGTCATCGAGGGGATGGAAGTCGCGGACGCGATCTACTCCGGATATGGCGATTTCCAACCCAGGGGCAACGCGCCGGACGGGGCGTCGATGCAGACCCGCGGCAACGAATACCTCCGCGCCGACTACCCCAACCTTGACTTCGTGAGGCGGGCGAGGATCGTGCAGGAGTGAGGCGGTCTGCGGGCCGCCGGCGAGCGCCGGTGAATTGCGAAGTGCTGCGGGCCCCGGTCTGCCGCTACCCGCCCTCCAGCGCCTCCAGCTCCCTCAGCAGGCGCTCCTGGACCAGCCTGTCGTAGGCGTCGCCCAACGGGAGTTCGGATGCCCGCTGCATCATATCCCGCTGCAGTTCCCTCCCCTCCCGGCCCTTGAGCAGGGGTAGGCGCAACGCGTATTCGAGCATCACAATCCTGGAGTCGGGCCTCAGCTCCATCGCGCGCTCGAAGTGGGTGTTGGATTCGCCCCGGTTCGCCCCGTAGGTAATGCGGGCCACCATCCGCCCGGCGCGATCCACGACGTCGGCGTGCCAGCCGGCTAGCGCAAGGTGCGCCTCGGCGTGCAGTGAATCGCGGGCCAGCGTCGCTTCGAGAAAGTCACGGATCCGACCGCCGTAGCCGCGCCGCAGCGCCGTCATCGCACCGATGGTCTGGGAGTATCTGCCAAGGGCGTGAGCCGACTGATAGTGGGTCTCCGGGTTGGCCGGATCGGCCTGGATCGCCATGTCGCCCAGCTCCATCGCGCGTTGGAAAAGCGCCTGCTTTTCTTCCTCCGGGGCGAGGTAGTAGCCGTAGACGGCCAGCGATTTGGTTGCCAAGGCGTAGCCGTCGGCGGTGCCGAGGGCCTCGGCGATCTCCACCGCTTCGAGAAAGCGGCCTTCCGTGTAGGCGGTCTCTGCGTCTTCCATCGATTGTGCCTCGGCACGAGTAGCGAAGGGCGCGCCGGCCGCCACGACCAGCGCTGCCGCCGCCGAGAGCCGGAGAAAACGGGGAAAGGTCATCGGAGCCTCCCTGGGTCGTGCGTACGCACGCGGATGTCGAATACCTCGCACACATAATCCACATCGGGCCGGAGCGTCGCAAGGGATGGCAGGCGGGGCCGGAAGTTGCGGAGGCGCGCCCCGGGGGACACCGTAGCAGCATGAACAGATTCCGATTCTTCACGGCTTCGATAGTGGGCACTGCGGCCCTGGTTCCGATGGCGCCCGATGTCACCACTTCCCCGCTCGCCTGCGACGAACTCGTTTCCGTCGCCTGGAGCGGCTTCGTCCTCGAAGACGTTGCCGAGATCGGCGCGAACGCCACCGACCCCGCGCACTGCCGCGTCCGCGGCACCATCGACACCGAGATCCGCTTCGAGCTCCTGCTCCCGACGCCCGACCACTGGAACGGGCGGTTCCTTATGGGTGGCGGGGGCGGGTACGTCGGCAGCGTACAGAACCAGGCGCTGCAGTTTGCGGGCCCGCGGTCGGTGCTCACCCGGGGATTCGCGACGGTCGGCACCGACACTGGACATCGCGGCTTCGGCACCGACGCAAGCTGGGCGCTCAACCGGCCCGACCGCGAGGTCAATTTCGGACACCGCGCGGTGCATGTGACCGCGGAGACTGCGAAGACCGTCATCCGGCTCTACTACGGGCGGGACATCGACCATTCCTACTTCGTGGGGTGCTCGCGGGGCGGCGGCCAGGGGATGATGTCTTCGCAGCGCTACCCGGACGACTTCGACGGGATCGTTGCAGGCGCTCCGGCGTACAACTGGACCTCTCTCGGAGCCCTCTTCCTGCAGACCCAGCAGGTTCTCTACCCCGATCCGGCCGACCTCTCGGTCCCGGTGATCGATGCCGAGGCGGCTCGCCTGATCGAGACGGCGATTCTCGAGGCCTGCGACGAGAACGACGGCGTTGAAGACGGCTTCATGACCGACCCGCTCGCCTGCGCCATCGACATCGCCTCGATCCCGGGGCTCACTGACGCGCAACGGCGGGCGGCGGAAGTCATCTACGGGGGTGCGCGCGTGGGTGGCCGCTTGGTCTACCCCGGTTTTCCGTTCGGTGGCGAGTCCGCGGCCGGCGGCTGGCAGCGGTGGATCACGGGCGGCGCGCAGGGCGGGCCCGGCATCCCCAACCTCCACTACGCCTTCGGCACCGAGATGCACAAGTACATCATCTTCGACGACCCGGAGTTCGACTATTCAACCTTCGCCTTCGACGACCACGACGTCTGGGAGGAGCAGGTTCGCCGCGCCGCCAGGCTGCTCAACGCGACCGACACCGACCTGAGCGCCTTCCGGACAGCCGGCGGCAAGCTGATCCTCTGGAACGGCTGGTCCGACCCGGCGATCCCGGCCACCGGCACCATCCGGTACTATGAGGGCGTGACGGAAGGCGACGAGAATGTGGACGACTACCTGCGGATGTTCATGATGCCGGGGGTGCTACACTGCGGCGGCGGACCGGGACCCGACCAGGTCGACTGGATCGACGCCATCCAGGCATGGGTCGAGGAGGGCCGGGCGCCCGAGCGGCTCGTCGCGACGCGGATGAACCAGGGCGAGGTCGAGATGCAGCGGCCGCTGTGCGCGTGGCCGAAGCAAGCTGTCTACAACGGCTCTGGTGATCCGAAGCGGGAGGAGAGCTTCGAGTGCGAGGAGGTGACCCAGGAGCGCCTTCGGTAGGCGGCAGCTTCGGGCCCGCTCATCTCCCCGCCACCAAAATCTGGACATCCAGTGTGACCAGTCATATTATATGTCCAACTCGTTGCGGAGGATTCGACCATGAAGACGATCGGCGCGGCACGATTCAAGGAACGGTGCCTCGCGCTCCTGGACCGCCTCGGTCCTGACGGGCTGGTGATCACCAAGCACGGGAAGCCGGTGGCGCGGGTGCTACCCTATGAGGAGGATCCGGCCAGTCTCATCGGGAGCCTGCGGAACGAACTCAAGATCAAGGGAGACATCATGTCCACGGGCGTTCGCTGGGACGCGGAGCGCTGAGCGGAGCAGTCCGTGGATAAAGCCCCGCGAGCACCGAGAGCGGCGAGGCGCCGGGCTGACATGTCGTTGTAGTTTCGCATCTTGTTGCGGTGAA
>VXLT01000085.1 GCA_009841475.1 Gemmatimonadota bacterium | reverse complement strand
GGTCTGGCAATATGTCCAGCGTCGTCCTCGAATTTGTTGTCCATAGCGTTATCGTGGTGCGAAGGTTTTCGGGTTGATCGGTCTCCGCTTTGGAAACACCTGCTCTCAGCGTGACATCGCGCTCCTCGAGTCTGCTTGTGAAGTTGCCGCTGATTTCGGCCTGGACAATTCCGACCGTGTTGCCCGATGAGACGGCGAACCTGTTCAGCAAGACCACCCATCGCCAGTAGTCCTCGAAGCTGTATTCGACCGGAATGACGACGAGATGCCCGTTGCCGCGGTCGTCGTCGATGAAGTCAGGATAGTAGTTTCCGAGTTCCTCGGTGGCGACCCTGACATTCTCTGCGTCTCCGCCGGGGGCTTTGACCTGCGCATAGATCGTCGTGTCTCCGGATGAGTCCCTCACAGTATGCCAGCCGGTAAGTTCGGTCTGTCTTGTAACCTCGCCAAAATTGAAGTACCAGGATATTCCGCACGCATCGCCGATTTCCTGGTTGAAGGTGCTTGCGCAGTCCACCTCGGGGATATTGGCAGTGTCTATGTCAGACACGTCAATGCCCGGTGAGGGCTGCCCTGAGACGCGGGCCACTGAGGGCCACACCTGCCGGTAGCTCGCCCATCCGGGAGTGGACTTTCTGGCCTCCGCTCCGCCTGAGTGCAGCAGGATGTTGGTGAACGAACGAGAGAAGGGAAGCATCTGGCCTTCCATCCACAGGGTGTTCACGTTCAGAAGACAGTCCCTGTCGGTGGTCTGCTTTCGAGATAAACAGTATCTGTGAGTATCATGATCGGTGTATGCCATTTCAGGCCACTGGTCCATGAAACTGGCTGCCTTCTGCTTGAGTGCATGTCCTATTGCATCTCCGGCCGCTTCCTTCTGCGTGAGATAGATGTGCAGCAGCCTGGTGTCGCCGGCGCCTGTGGCGAGGTACATGGCTTCTATGCTTATCGTTCCATCGCTCTGGGCCTGCTCCAGTACATAGCAGTGAAGCGGGTCGTCGCTGAATACTCCTGAAAAGCAGTCTCTAAGAGGCGGCCCTTGTTCCTGCGCACTGGTCTGCGGCGTTAGGTGATGGCCGATCACCAGGAAGGCGACTATCGCCGCGACCCCGGCGAGAATGGCACGCCTCGGTGTGAGATTCTTGAACATTGAATTTGTCATATCAACGCCTCAATCATCCCACCGCCAATGAATAGCAACCGGTTGACGTGCTGATCATTCTGCCTGCATTAGTCGGTATTGATAGCATCGGTCTCGTAGGGTCGCAAGGCTTTTATCACTGACGTTGCGAACGTGCATAAGCGCAATGACAGTGTTCCAAAAAACACACCGAAGTTCTCCGATCTGGCCTTCCGCCCGCCCGCCTTGGGACGGTATGAATTGGGCAGCTGCCATATTTTGGGCAGCCTGGAAGCGCTTGTGCATAGTCAATGATGAGGGATTCAATGAACAGGTACATCGGAATGCTCGGAATTGCGGCGATACTGTGTCTTGCCCTTGTTGCTTATGGGGACAGTCGGATACCTGTGTCGACCACTTCGGCTCAAGACATGGATGCGGATGCACTTACGAAGGCGTATGTGGACGGCGCCATGGAATACTACGCCGACAGAGGGCTGGGGAAGACGGTCGAGTTCTACGGCAACCCGCTAAGCTGGCATGGCGAGCGCTACCTGATAGTGGCGGACGCCGGGACCCATGTGCTGGTGTCCTCTCCCCTGATCTACCTGAACGGGGGCGGGATTGACGCGCTGGTCCCGGGCGGCCAGCTGGGTGGTGAGATCGACGGCGCCACGCAGCAAGGCCACTGGTTCGATGCCGAGGGCCTGAATATGCTGACAGGGCAGCGGGAGCCAGCGCGATATTTCGTGGTCGTCGAAGATGGTCTGGCGTTCATGTCGCTGCGCTTCTCGGGCGAGCTGGATACGCCTCTGCCTGCCCCACCGACTCCGACTCCGGAGCCGGACGATGACGCTATTACGCTGGCCTACGTGATGGACGCCATAGCTCGCTACGAGAGTGACGGTCTGGACGCGACGGTCGCCTACTACAACAGCGAAGAGAGCGTCCAGGGCGAGCGGGGACTCCGAATCTATGACCCTGAATCCCAAACTATGCTGGCATCCGGGCTGTTCCCACTTGAAAGAGGCGAGGACCGTCTCTCTTTCGGGACCCTTGTCGACCTGACGAAATTCTTCGATGGTGCGACTGCTGAGGCGCAGTGGCGGGATGTCGTGGGCCACACCAGGGATTTCCAAGATGTGCCGAAGCGCGTCGTCGCAATTCTTCACGACGGGCTCGTGTTCTCCTCAAGCCACATAACGCTTCAGGAGAACGTGGCGGAAGCCACCAAGCATTACGTGAGCAGGGCTACAGCGTTCTACGACGAGAATGGTCTGGAGGCGACGGTCGAATACTACAACAGCCCGGAAAGCTTGGAAGGAAACTTCTACCTGTTCCTCATCGGAGCGGACGACATCTACGTGGCTCACCCGATTTTCCCGCACCTGATAGGCACGGACATAAAGGACGTGGTGGGGTCGGACGGACAGGAACTGGGCAGGGAGATAGCGCAGGCTACCGGGGAAGGGATCTGGGTGGAATACCTGTGGCCCAACCCGATTACGAGGGTGGAGGAGCAGAAGACCACCTGGGCCATCCGGCACGACGGGCTGATATTCGCTTCGGGATACTACACCGCCGGCGATGAGGCTTTTGCGACCCCGTGGAAGGACGCCGACCCGCGCGAGTACACGGTGGACTATGTCAACCGGGCGATAGAGCGGTACAAGCGTGACGGCCTGAAAGCAATGAAAGCGTATTACAACAGCGTGGCCAGCTTCGAGGGACAGTGGTACCTGTTCGCGATGGACGAGAACGACATATACATCGTCCATTCACTGCTTCCGCGCCTGATAGGAACGGACATAAAGGACATGGTGGGGTCGGACGGATTCGAACTGGGCAAGGAGATCGCTAAGGCGACCGAAGAAGGGATCTGGGTTGAGTACCTGTGGCCGCACCCCGTTACGCTGAAGGAAGCCCCGAAGCTGGGTTACGCGGTGCGCCACGACGGGTTGATATTCGCTTCGGGCTACTACCCTGAGGTCGAGGACCCCGAGGCGTACACCAAAGATTACGTGCAGAAGGCGATAGAGTATTATGACCGGGAAGGCTTGGAAGCGACGGTCGCCTACTATAACAGCCAGGATAGCGTGGACGGGCAGTGGTATCTGTACCTCATAGATGGCACGGACGGCCTTGGCCTGGTGCATCCGGTTATATCGTTAACTATTGGCAGAGACGTCAGGACACTCGAGGGATTGATAGCCGGAGAGCCGGTTGGCGAGTTGATCTACGATGCGCCGGAGGAAGGATACTGGATCCAATTCCTGTTCGCGCACTCGCAGACCTCTGAGACGTTGACCAGGTACATCTGGGCAGTCAGACACGACGGACTGATATTCACGTCCGGTTACTTCAACGAGGAGTAGCGGTGGCTTTGCACAAAACTGGCTCTCGCGCATTTATCGTGCAAGGCCGGTGAGTTGCAAAACTCTGCCCCAGTCTCAACAAGGAAATTCGAGTTTAGCCCGAATTAGAATTCAGAGGAAAACATTCAGGACAGTTGAAGGGGACGCGATGAAGCTGACTGCACTGCTGATACTGCTGTTGTGCAGGCATTCTGCTTCAGTCGAATGCCAAATAAGAATCGGATGGCAGCCCGCATGATCAGAAGCGCCCTGGCAGTGATCATGGCGGTCGCCGCGCTCGGTATATCCATGTATGGCGCCGCGCTCGCCGCGTCTGACGTTCAGCAGGAAAGTCATGACGCGTTCGATCTGCTGACAGCCGTTCTTGAGGACGCCTATCTCAAGTGCCTGCTTCCTGACTCGCTCAGTGAGCAGCTGGCAGACCTGTTCATCGATGAGCTGATTGCGCCGGATACCGGCGAGACTCGTGAACAGACCAGGAGGCGACTCTCCCTGGGGGTAGATACCTGGGAGGCTCCTTTCGACTTTCTGCTCATAACCATGGAGGAAGCGTACTCGTCGGAAGTTCTGGACGACGGACTGAGCGAGACACTGTCGGGCTGGTTGGTGGACAACCTGATCGCGCCGGCCAGCGGCGAGACAGGGGACCAGGTCAGAGAGCGTCTGACAGACAGGCTTACCGCCGGTCCCAGGCGCATGTCTGAGAACTACGGGACTCTAGCAAGTCCTGTGCCGTTCCGCGAAATGGCCATAACGGGTAACGGCCTGGCGATTACGGTGGTGGCGTCCAACATGGATGCCACCGAGATAGTCCAGGGCTGGAGCGAGCTCAACGCGCCCCCGGAGCCCGGAAACAGGTACGTCATCGCGCGGGTCAGGCTGCAGGAAGGGGACAGCAGCCGGATACAGGGCTTCGGGCTGGTCGGAGCATCGGGAAGAATCATCAGGTCGGACAGTCCGTACACGCCCTGCGAGTGGATACCTTCGGAAGACTCTCATGACCGATGGTACGACTTTTTCCATCTCGAAGCCGGGGAGACACTCGAAGGCGTCCTGTGTTTTCAGGCGCCTGTCGGGGAAGAGAGCCTGTCCATCTTCCGGGAAGTGCGCAGACACTGGTTCCCGCCTGCTGTGATGGACTTCTGGGCGATTTCCGCCGACTGGGCCGTTTCTGAACCGCGCCCAGTGCCATCCCCTATATCCGATACCCACGGGACACTCCGCAGTCCTGTCCCTCTGAGCGGGAGTGCTCTCGCACCCAACGGAATGGCAGTCACCGTGCTGTCGGCCAACCTGGACGCTGCCCGGGATCTCGAGGTGCTGCGTGAGCGTGGATACAGTTACCATGGTCCGTCGGAGGGAAACAAGCACGTTACCGTCCGCGTCAGGATCGAATCCGTCATCGAACCCGACAACGTATTCCGATCTCACGAGGCGCGCACCGAGGATTTTGGAGTAGTGACGTCTTCAGGCCGCATGGTCTTAGCGAGCTATTACCGGCTCTGCAGCAACGCCCCCGAAATGCTCGTACATGCCGACCTCTTCGAGGGAGGTTGGATCGAGGCAACCCTGTGCTTCGCTATACCTGCCGAGGAATCCCGGTTGACACTCTATTACAAATCCTCGATGGGTTACATGGACATGAGACTGGGATTCTGGGATGTATCGTCCGGCGGCGCTTCCCAGACGCCGAGAGAAGCGCCGCCTGCAATAACCGACGTATATGGGATGCTCTCCAGTCCTGTGCCCGTGGGCAAGAGCGCACTGGCATCCGATGGTATAGCAATGACAGTCCTATCCGCCGAATCGACGGCGAATATCTGGCAGGATAGTATCCTGGCCGTGCGCGTGCGCCTCGAATACTTTGGGGGACCCGGGCTGCGGGTTCTGGACACCGACAGCTTTGGACTGGTGAATTCAGACGGGATGATCACATACGGCGAGCCGCTGTCCCGCTGCGAATATTCATACGATCCGGAAGCCGAAACATTCGCAGGCGGCTGGCAGGAAGACGACCTGTGCTTCAGAGGCACGTTCGATGCCGACGATGTAGTCCTCTTCTACCTACCGGAGGGAACTGACCGCGTGCTGGGATTCTGGGAAGTGTCCCCCGAGTTCTCCCCGCGCGCGGTGGAGGGCCCCAGGTCCATATCGGACGCATATGGGACGCTCGACAGTCCTGTTCCAGCGGGCGAACAGGCGGTAACCTCGAGCGGCGTCGGTATAACCGTCACATCCGCTCTGACGCACGGCATCCTATTGGGATACAACTCTTCGGACACCCATACCTGGGTTATTGTCCGCACCCGGGTGGAGGGTTTTGGACAGGACCCGAACAAAGTACTGGAGGCAGATGAGGGCGATTTTGGAATCATGGGCGTTTCCGGAGCACTCAATATGAAGCGGGTCAAGTCCGAGTGCTTCTCCTGGGACGATCCCCTCGATGCTCGCTTCTTCAATGGCGGCTGGCAGGACGGCGAACTGTGTTTCAACGTCCCTGTCGAGGAGACGGAGGGCCTGGGTCTGTACTACAAGCCGGAGGGAGCGACTGAACCCCTGGGCGTCTGGGACATTCCCGAAAGTCCCCAGGTAACAGGGATTTCTCCCATATCCGATACCTTCGGAACAATCCCCAGCCCGGTCCCGTTCGGCCAGAAGGCGCTCGCTGCCGGCGGAGTATCCGTCTCCGTTCTGTCGGTTGATGCGGACGCGGATGAGATTGTTGCCGGGGCAAGCTACTCCAACTCGCCTCCCGAATCGGGATACAGATACGTCATCATCCGGGTGCGCGTCGAAAACAGGACCGGGTACGAGGGCAGGTCCATTGAAATAGGAAAGGAGGACTTCGGGGTCGTTACCTCTTCCGGACGGATCATCCGGGGAGGAACCACCAACTACTTCCATCAACCCCTTCACTGCGGGGTCGTTCCGGACGAGCTCGACGCCTCAATTTCCAATGACG
>VXLT01000032.1 GCA_009841475.1 Gemmatimonadota bacterium | reverse complement strand
TCTAATCAGGGCTGCACGATCTGCCACTCCTGCCGCTTGGCTGGACCTTGCTGGATCGTACCGCAAGAGCTGGAAAACCGGAGCTAATCGGCGGGAAGCCCGGCAGCTTTGGAGGTTTGATTCCCAAGCGCTCAGGGATCGTCGCGACCGCCTACATCGGATGGGGTTTCCATGAGGATCGGTCCTCCTTCATCTGGTAGTGTGTCACACGCGAGCTGACCAGGCGGCTCGGGTCCAGTGGATGCTTGGCGAACGGGTTGTGGTACACAGCCAGATCGTGCTCAGGCTCCGGCCCGCCCAGACCGAAAGGAACCGGGACGCCATCGAACAACTCGCGCAGCACGGCGATGCAGGACACCGAAGTGTTCCTATCGGGATTCAGCTTCGCGCCGGGGCCTTGTTCGTAGCTGCCAAACCTAACGAGCGAGCCCGGACCTGCGGACGGATCGAGGGGGACACGAACGACATCCATGCCGCGCATGGCGGTGAGTATGGCGTAGGGGTCGTCGTGCAGGCTGCACGGGGTACGGTTGTACAGGATCACCATTCCCGGGTCAGAGCGTCCAAGCGCCTTCAGTTGTTTGTTGGCCTTCGTGATCACCTGACGCAGCCGTTGTCCCGGTTTGCCACCCAGCACTCCCGAGCCCCTACCCTGCGCTGCCTCCCGTTCCTCCGGATTCGGATCGAATTGCTTCACCTCCACGACGATACCAGAACCATCCGCCAAACGGACGAGGAAATCGGGCACCTTGCTGCCTTGGGCCACGGAGCGCTCGTCAATCCGTTGGACGCGCCAGCCTTGAGACTTGCCGAACCGGCCAAAGAGTTCCTCGGATTCGGTCATCCGGTGTCCTGCCTCGCATATGAAGGGTTCCGAGTGGTCCAAGAGACCAAAGATAACGGGCAACCCGTATCCGCCACAGTCGGGCGGTCAGTCGCGACCGGCACTTGACCGCGCTGAGCGTGTCATACCGTCCCCCGGTCGCCTACGGCTACCCCCTCCCGGTCACCGCTCAAACCCGGACAGCTTGGCCCGGAACCGGTGGACAGCTTGGCCCGGAACCGGGTGGACGGCTTCGCTCGGAACGGGTGGACGACGTCGTCAGAATAGGCAGGCAGGCGGACGGCTAACGGCCAACATCCCGGCAGGAGATCACGTAAGTCTAAATGGGACTGCACGATCTGCCACTCCTGCCGTTGGGCTGGACCTTGCTGGATCGTGCCGCGAGAGCGGGAAAACCGGAGTGGATTGGCGGGAGTCCCGGAGTCCAGCGGTGCGGAAGCGTGCCGGCTCTCCGCCGAGTCCCCAAGGGGCCGCTTCTTGCAATCAAGGCAGTGTATCAACCGCTTCAGGCGAGGCTGCGGTGTCGTCGACCAAGGCCGACGGGCTTGTTGGGCGATCGGTCGGTGCGCGTGTCTGGCTAGAGGCGGAATCGGTCGGATCGGCGGAATCCACGTTCGTCACGTGTGTCGAAGCATCGCCTGATCGTTGCATCGGCAAATCCGAGCCGGAAAAAACGGTCGCTGTGGCTGGCAAGAGGACCGCCAGAGCAAGGAGAATCACCCCATTTCGAATCCCATCGAAACTGACGCTCAAGGCATTCGTCCGCATCCGCTCCGTTCTCTCGTTCTGATCGAGTGCCCAAACAGCCTGCACGGCGCGCATGTGTTGGCTTGCCGTCGCCTCCTCGCGTAGACTCGGCGCAAAGAGCGGTCTCAGCCGTAATGCCTTGAGAGCCATCAGACCTCCCGCAAGCAGGTAGCCGACGGCGATGGCGAAGAGAATCAGAGTCAGGACTCGGACCCACGCGGTCAGCGAGCTCGCTGACCCTCCGCCTGCGGCCAAGTTGAATCCCGAGAACAGCACGGCGACTCCTATCGTAATCCCGAGAAGATTCGCCTTAGCCTTATCCTCGATCAGCCTCATGCGCCTCGCCGCCAAATCTTGGTGTCGCTGAACGGCTTCGTCTTCAAGGTTCGGCACGAACAGCCCGATTTCTCGGCACTCTTCTTCGTAGCGGCACTTGGAGTCCTCGATCTCTTCGGACAGGTCCTTTTGAATTCTGAAGCAAAGAAGGATCGAGAGAAACAGATGGCGATCTAGCCATGCCAAGATTCTACAGATCTTACTCTTCACGCGATCCCGTGGCGGATCGAGGGTGGGCGTCCGAGCAGATCGGCGAGTTTGGCTCCGATTGGGAACTGAACTTCCTCTTGGAGCCACGCCCACTCACCCGTGGGATTCACTTCAAGGAAAAAAAAGCAGTCGGCACAGAGGGCGAGGTCGATTGCGGCGAATCTGAGTCCGAGTCGCCGGGTCAACTCGGTACAACGTGCTCCGACCGCTTGGGGAAGCGCGAACTCCGAGAACGCCACGTTCGACTTCTTTAGCCGCCAGTCTCCGACGATCCCGGATCCTCCCTCGGTTACCGAAGCACACCACCAGTCATTCTCGACCACCGTCACCCGGAGATCGAGCTTGTCCGTCAGTGCTTGCTGCGCGACGAGCGGAGCACCCTTGAGCTCCGCACCTTCGAGTTCCTTTCGCTCTATGAGACTCGTGTAGCCAAAGAACTCGGTCGTGTCGCTCCTCACCAACACGGTATCCAACCCCTTGATGGCAACGCGAGGACCGCTGACTCGGCTACCCAGAAGGTGCTCAGAGTTCAAGCAGTAGGTGGCGGGGACGTCGAAGCCCACCTCATGGGCCGATCGAAGCTGTATCATCTTGTGTTCAGCCTCATAGGTTCGGCTCGGGTGGTTCACCCATCGTGCTGTGTCGAAGATCATCAGATTGCGTAGGAAAGCTGCCCACTGCGCCCGACGGAACTGCTCCTCAGGGCGGCGACCCGCCTGCGAAGCCTCACGGAGAAAGGTCGGTCGCCGAAAGTACACCCCGACGAGCCGATCTGCGTCCACCTCGACGCGAACGTCTTCCGTGTGGCAGGACAACCGCTTCCGGCACGGATCAAGCCGCAGCGAGTACGAAGGCAGGTCTTCGCTGTTGAGTCGGAAGTAGGCATGTCCAGCCTTCCGCAGCGCCGATACCACGTAGTCGCACGACAGATCATAGCGACTTGCGAGAACGAGAACCTCGGGGCGAATGGTCTTGGCTAGAGGCACTAAAGCATCCCAGAACGCTAGTAGCCCTTCTGGTCCTCGCCGGTTTCTACATCGGCCTTCTTGGTACGGGGAGGTCCGGGATTAGCGGACTCGACGAGTAACCCGCCCGATCTTCGGTTAATCCAAGCGCCCGCCAAGAGATCGTATTCGGCATCGGCAGGCCGCAAGTCGATGGGTTCGTGCGGATAGGCTCGTGCCTTCGCGAGCAATACATGCTGTGGATTCGCCATCGGCGTGACTCCTAGAATTTGATGTGATGCCGGGGCCACGAGTCCCTGAACGGGGACGCGATGGATGCCGTGCGTAGCTTACCTCGAAACTGGAGGGACCACCGCATCGGGGGCAAGCCGATCTCGGGTTCTTCGCGAGGACCAGACCGGTTGGAGACACCGGCGTGGGCGGCCCTTCAGGTCGCCTGACCCGGCAACGTGGGACCGAGAAACCGCCGGACTTCCTCAGCGACGAGGTCGAGATTACTCGTCTCGCACTCCCAAATGATCAGCGCCCGCCAACCCATGCCTCCGAGCGCTTCGATGTTGCGCCGATCACGCTGAACATTACCTAAGAGCTTCGTCCGCCAATACTCCCGGCGCTCAGGCGATTTCGGACTTCGGTTCCGGGAGCAACCCTCATGCCGATGCCAAAAGCAGCCGTGGATGAAGATCACCTTACGGCGTGGGCGGAAGACGAGATCGGGTCGTCCGGGCAAATCCTTCGCGTGGAGACGATACCGATATCCTAGCCCATGCACGAGGCGGCGAACTCTCATCTCGGGCTTCGTGTCCTTCGATCGGATACGCGCCATTCGCTCGCGGCGTTCAGTTGCCGTGAGGGTGTCGAAGCTACCGTGTCTCAACCTAAATGGCGCGAAGAGTGGTCATGGGCGCCTTCTGGTTCAGCTTTGCCGTCATCGCTTCCAGGGACGGAAGATGAGGCGCACCAAGTATTTCCAGCCAGCATTTCCGGTCGCCGTTTCGTGAACGGATCGGCCCGGCGTAGAGGGCGACGGGTCCGTTGAGATCCGCCACGACCATGTTGACCTCATCGGGCTTCCAGTCTGGCGAGATCAGATCGTCAAGAGGCAGCGCAGTCTGCGTCCGAATGTAGTTGGCCAGCAAATCTTGTACGATCCATATCGTGCGCCCACCCCAGCTATTCGCGGCCTCAGATTTCGCGACAAGCTGCGATGCCATGCGCGCCCACACTTGACGCACGTTCACGCCTGGGCACCGAACCTCGTCCTTCGCGGGCGTGTGCGCGAAAAGCACGGCGCGTTTGAACGCGGATTGGATGTCGGTCCCCCTCGCGCGATTGCCACCGGACGTGGAGCAGGTCATGACCTCCACGATGACCGGCGGTGCATCTGTTTCCGTTCCGCGCAGCACGTAGTCCAGACGATAGCTGAATGAGCTTCCCGACTTCGCCTTCTCGCGGAGCGTTATCTCGGACCATACCGACACTTCCTGTCCCGGTTGGAATCCAGCGAGCCCAAACACCTTACGTGCCAGTGCGCTGTGTCTCTCCGCGACGCCCTGCGGTCCGAAGGCGAACAAGCGGTGCGGGCATATGGCCCACACGCTTCCGTTCGCCATCCGCACCGAGCAGACGCCGCAGGGTAGCCAACCACCGGTTTCGCGTCCAAGGGATGGAGCGAACAAATGGCCCAGCGTCTGGTCGGACGCCCGGACTCGCGCCATATCCCGGTTTCCGCCGCCGTCGCAAACTGACTCGGTAAACGCGCACCACGCACGCCTGCAAACGTCCGAGTCCATGCCCGACTTATCGAGCGTTTGGCCGTATAGCTCCGCGACTACCGGCATAGCGTCTCAGCGATGCTCGATGCCACGGCTTTCGCCATGGGTGGCGGGACCGCGTTCGCAACCTGACGATGCTGGTCGAGATCGCGGACGCTGCCCGTCCGACCCCGGATTGGGCCAGTAAGGACATGGGTGTCTGGAAACCCTTGCAAGCGCGCCGCCTCGCGCGGCGTGATGTACCTGTTCTCCGTCGGGTGGTAGGGAGCCTCACCACAGCGTAGGGTCGGCGCCACCGAAGACCGGTCAAGACGGCGGAACTTCGTGGTGTCCTTGCGTGTGAGCTTCCGGATGATGTCCGGTGGAGCATCTTTGCACTTGGACAGCCACAAGCCCTCCGGCACATATGAGATGCGCTCGCGGTCCCTCGGCGGCGTAACGTCGATGTGGTTAGGCAAGACGGGCTTCTCGTCAGGTGGCACCGGATCAGGCATGCCGTTCAGGGCGTCGCCCACCGTACGCCTAACGCCGTTACCCAAAGGGTAGTCGAAGCCACCGTGTTCAGTACGGAGACACACGATAAAGACGCGTTCGCGGCGTTGAGGGAGACCATAGCTAAGAGCGTTCAGGAGATGGGCGTGCATCCGGTAGCCAAGCTGCCGAAACTCCGTGGCCAGCGCCTGCAACACCGGCCGGCCATCCGGCATCGTCGCCCGCAAGAAATACGGGACCTGTTCGATCATCACGGCCTTGGGTCGAAACGCCTTCGTAATCCGGACCATGTCGAAGATCAGCATCCCGCGGGGGTCGCTGAGTCCGCCGCGCTTCCCGATCTGGCTGAACGGCTGACATGGCGGTCCACCGTGGAGCAAGCCTAGGTCTCCCCTGTCCATTTCCAGCGTTTCCCGCAACCGCTCTCCGTCCAAGAGCCCGACATCCACGTTCCAGACGGTCTTCTTCCGAGCGTTGCGCCGAAGCGTGTTCGTGCAGTGAGGGTCGAAGTCGATGGCGCAGACTGTCTTGAACCCAGCCTGATCAACGCCGATGTCCATGCCGCCCGCACCCGAGAAAAGGCTAATCGCAGGAAGTTTCGTGACGCCCCGTCGGGTCCGGGGTGCTCGGTCATCGGGGACTTCCTGCGGCCCAGAACCGGCACCATCTTCAGCTCCGGTTTGATCTCGGCCCCCGGCCTGATCGAGCGGAAGTCGTCGCTGATCGCCGAGAATCGCGGTCGCCTCGCTCTGGCTTCGCATGGGCTTCTCTCCTCCGCGCCATGAATCCATGAATCAATATAGCGTCATCGGCAGCAGAAGCACTGCCCCAAACGGACGGCCATCTCCTTGCCTGCCGACGACGATGAGGCCGCGACGATGTGACGATCGCATGCCCGCTCATCGCTCGAACCCTCCCCCGCCACGCTCAGGGCCTCGGGGACGGGGCGGTCGCGGTACAACGATGCGGGTGACGGTCCGCCCTCGCTCCCGCTCCCGTGCCTGTTCGCGCTCCCTCTCCCTCTTGGTCGCGCGCACCGACCATGCACGCCGCTCCGCCTCCACCAGCCTGTTTCGGTAGAACTTGCCCCAACCGCGCTCGA
>VXLT01000146.1 GCA_009841475.1 Gemmatimonadota bacterium | reverse complement strand
GTTCACGGCGATGAGCCCGTCCACCCCCGACTCCAGCCCCTTGAGCGCCCACTTCCGCTCCGTCACGTCGTGGTAGACCACCCCGCCGTGCGGCGACACCCGGTCCACCACCCACCTCGGTTTGCCCAGGGAAGTCACGAAGAAGCGGACACCCTCCTCGAGCGCGATGTCGATCCACTCCGACATGCGTTCGTGGTACTTGCGGGACGCCCTCTCGATCAGCGCGTTCATCCCGAGCGGCCTGGATGTCAGCCGCTTCATGTAGCGCAGCCCTTCGCGGAAGTCGTAGCCGTGCACGTAGGTGAGGCTCAGCGGCTGCAGAATCCCGATCCCGCCGGCCTCGGACGCCGCGGCCACCAGTTCGGGGTTGCTGCAGGGGTACATGGCGCCGCAAATCAGCGGCACCTCGATGCCCGCGTGCTCGGTAAGCGGCGTCGGCCACCCGGGCGCCGCGGTCGGCCTCCCGGAACCGCGGGCCGCAGTCGCCGCGGCCCCCTCCCCCATCACCCCGGCCTCCGCCCCAGCACCGCGATCCGGCGCCGCAACAGCGGGATCCACCGCTGCGAGAGCCGCTCCACCAGGTTCAGTCCGGGCAGGTGCGACTCGGCGAAGCAGGCCCGCTCGATCTCGAATCCCGCGTCCGCCAGCAGCGCCTTCATGCGCGCCATCGACTTGTAGTCCACGTGGCTGACGTCACGCTTGAGGATGATGTCGTTGTTCTTGAGCACCTCGATGATGTGGCTGCGGCACGGCGTCCAAACGGCGAGTCTCCCACCCGGACGGAGCAGTCGGAACGCCTCCGCCGCGACGGCCCCGGAGTCCTCCGGGTAGAGGTGCTCGAAGAGATCCGCCGCTACGACTGCGTCGAAGGACGCCGGTGCGAACCCGCTGTCCCGCGCGTCGCCGACGCGGAAGGTGACGTTGCGGAAGCCGAACCGCTTCAGACTGGCGTCGCAGCCGGCAACCGCCCGCTCGGAGAAGTCGAGGCCCACCACCTCCCGGACCCGAGGCGCCAGAGCGAAGCTGATCGTGCCCCAGCCGCACCCCATGTCCAGAACCCGGTCGCTGGAACTCGGCGTGTGCAACTCCAGGACCTTGGCCACCCGATAGCGCTGAAAGCGGCTGCCGAAGTCGTGGATGTGGGCGCCGGCCTCGAAGTAGGCCGACTTGTCGTACCAGGCCTGGTCGATCCGCGCGTTGGCGCCGGCGGCGTCGCCCGCGCCCTCCGGAGCCGGATCCCGCCGGCCCTTTGCGCGATGGCCTACCAGGAGGACTTGCGCACCCCCGGGATCAGTCCGTGGAGGGACATTTCGCGCAACGCAATCCTGGAGATGCCGAACTTGCGGATGAACCCGCGGGGCCGCCCGGTCATCTGGCAGCGGTTGCGATAACGGACCGCGGCGGAATCGCGCGGGAGTGCCTGCAGCCGGGCCATCGCCTCGCGCTTCTCGTCGAGAGTCGCAGCGGGATCCTTCATGACGCCCCGGAGCTCTGTGCGCGTTTCGGCGTACTTTTCGATCAGGCGGGCTCGCCGCTCGTTCTTCTGGAGTTTGCCCTTCTTGGCCATTCGGTGATTCTGTCGCGGGTTGTCGTCGGCTGTGCCGGGACCCTGGCGGGAACCCGGCGCTCGGCGGTACTGTGTGAGGCCGCCCAGCCCTTAATGCTCGCGGAACTGCGGGCCGGAGTCAATGTCAATGTCACCGGCTCGTGTCATCACCTTCAATGCGGCCGATGCGCCTTCACCCGGGACGGATCCGTGTCCAGGCGCGGTCCCCCGATCAGGTCCACACAGTCGGGAACCGCCGCGAACACGGCGTCCAGGCACTCGCGCACCGCCTTGGGCGAGCCCGGCAGGTTGACGATCAGCGCCGATCCGCGCACCCCCGCCGTCTGGCGCGACAGGATGGCCGTGGGCACGTTTGGGCGCGACACGGCCCGCATCGCTTCCCCGAAACCGTCCAGCTCCTTGTCCAGAACGGCGGCCGTCGCCTCCGGGGTCACGTCGCGCGGTGCGGGGCCGGTTCCCCCCGTTGTGATGACGAGGCAGCAGCGGGCGTCGTCCACAAGTTCAACCAGCGTGTCGCGGATCACGTCCACCTCGTCCGGGATCACCCGCGCAACCGCCACCCACGGCGTAGCCAGCACATCATCCAGATACGCGCGCACCGCCGGGCCGCCCCGGTCCTCGTAGATTCCGCGGTAGGCACGGTCCGACACCGACACGATGCCGACGCGCACGGGTCTGGCGGCTGAACTCTCGGTAGAATCGGCCATGTTCGACAATATGGGGAATTTTCGGCATTTTTCCACTGTGCCCGGATTTGAAACGCCGCAGGCACCCCGGCCAGCCACATGCACGGCCCGCAACACCGGCCCGCCAACCGCGAACCGCAACGCAACCACCATGTCCCACGACACCCGAGACGACCTCGCCACATCGCTGCTGCCCGCCGGCTACACAGGCCTCCGGAAGCTCCAGGACGAGTTCCGGCGCTACCAGGAGGCCGCTTTCCCCGAGCGTCCCCCAAGGTTCTTCGCACTGGAACTTGCCGGCGAAACCGGCGAGCTTGCGAACCTGGAAAAGAAGATCTGGAAGGGCCGGCAGGTGGCCGTGGACGACTTCGATGACGAATCCGCCGACGTCTGCATCGCCCTGCTCAACTACGCGAACAGCCGCGGGATCGACCTCGCGCGCGCCGTGGAGGAGAAGATGCTCCGCATAGACAGGGGGCGACGGGCCGAGCCGGAGGTGCCCGGCGGGCCGGAAGACCGATGATCAGATCCGTTGAAACACCACCCCTTGCGGACGTGCAGGCCAACCCCGACGGCCGCCGGGTCCCCATCAGCAGGGTGGGCGTCAAGAACATCCGTTTCCCTATCGCGGTGAAGGACCGGCAGAAGGACGCGCAGCACACGGTCGGCACGATCGACATGTCGGTAGACCTGCCTCACCAGTTCAAGGGGACCCACATGAGCCGCTTCATGGAGATCCTCAACTCCCACGACGGGGTGATCTCGGTAGGGGCGCTGCCCGCGATCCTGCGCACCATGCGCGAGCGACTGTCGGCCGAGACCGCTCACCTGCGCATCACCTTTCCCTACTTCATGGCGAAGGAGGCGCCCGTCACCGGCGCGACGGGGCTGCTCTCCTACGACTGTGCCTTCGACGCTTCCAGCGGGGCGGAGGACGACTTCGTGCTCACGGTCAACGTCCCCGTCACGACCCTATGCCCCTGCTCGCGCGAGATTAGCGCCCGCGGGGCCCACAACCAGCGCAGCATGGTGACCGTCCGGGCCCGCTTCACGGGGGAGCTGTGGATCGAGGAGCTGGTTGCGCTGGTGGACGAGTCCGCGTCCTGCGACCTCTACCCGGTGCTCAAGCGCTCGGACGAGAAATGGGTCACCGAGAGGGCCTACGACAACCCCCGCTTCGTGGAGGACCTGGTGCGGGAGGTCACGTTGCGGCTGCGCTCAGTGCCTCACATCACCTGGTTCAGGGTGCACGTCGTCAACTTCGAGTCGATCCACGAGCACGACGCCTATGCGCAGGTGGAGGAGCCGGCCCAGGGGTAGGGCGCGGGTGGTTGCCTCGATGTGCAGCGTGTCGGGGCCGACTCGGCCGGCAGGTATCGGCGCGCCAGTGTGGCGGCCACCGGTTCAGTCGCGCTCGAGACCGTAGCGGCGCTGGAACCGCTCCACGCGGCCCGCACTGTCCAGAAGGCGCTGTGTACCCGTGTAGAAGGGGTGGGAAGACGAGGAAATCTCGAGGGTGACGAGGGGGTACTCCTTGCCGTCTTCCCACTTGGTGGTGCGCCTGGTCTCGATCGTTGAGCGCGTCAGGAAGGCGTAGCCCGTGGAGACGTCCTGAAAGACGACGGGTCTGTATTCGGGGTGAATGTCTTTCTTCACTTGCCGGTTTCCGGGTTTTCGCACCCCGCCGGACCTGCCGCGCGCAGCCCTGGACGGCGACCGGGGGGAATCGTCAAAGGGTAGCACTAATCTTATTCCATCTGGACGTTCGCGGTCAACGGGCTATCTTATCTTGTTGCGTCCGCCCCGGGCGTGCGTCCGGCCGAGGAGCCGGCGGAGGTCGGCGGGGCAAAGCAGAACCGAGGAGAATCATGGCGAAGAAGTCGGGCAAGGGTCCCCGCGTGACCATCAAGATGACCAGCACCGAGAGTCCCTACCGCTTCACCACCACGAAGAACAAGCGGAACCATCCCCAGCGCCTCGAGCTCAGGCGGTACGATCCCGTCCTGCGGCGGCACGTCCTCTTCAAGGAGGAGAAGTAACCGATGTCCCGCAAGTGCGACATCACGGGGAAGCGGCCCCTCACCGGGTACAACGTCTCCCACGCTCACAACAAGACCAAGAAGCGGCAGCTGCCGAACCTGCAGACCAAGCGCATCTTCGTCCCGGAACTCGGCAAGTCGATCCGGATCAAGGTGTCCACTTCCGCCCTGCGGTCGATCGACAAGATGGGTTTGAGGGCATTCCTGCGGAAGAACGGACTCTCGCTGAGCGACGTGAGCTGACGCGGCGCCACACGGCCGCCGCTACGGTTTTCGTCTCTTTCTGCGTCCTTTTTCCGGGTGCGGTCCCGGCTCGCGCGGAGACGCCGAGTGCGGTCCTTGCCCGCGGGGAAGCGCCGGGCGCAGGCGGGGTGTCCGGGCAGTCGCCGAGCCCGACCGCCGTGCCCGGCCAGACCCGCGAGTTCGACGATTCCGCCACACTCGCGCTCGTTCGCCTGGCCCGCGACTACCGCGCTCCCTCCCCGTCCGATGCCGTGTTCCCCGCCTACAGGGCCTCTGCCGAAGGACACGTCTACTTCTTCCTCGACCGGGACGACGGGGGCGAGCCGATCCCCATGCGCGTCGACCAAGTGGTCGTCGACCTGTATCAGGACTCCGAGGGGCGGCGGCGCCAGGACATCCGCGGGCTGCGGAAGAAGCAGCTGCTGCCGATCCGCGAGTTCCGGTACTACATCGACCGCCTGACCGCGGTCCAGAACGGGTTCGGGAACCTGATCGAGATCGGGGAGGGGCTGGACGTCAGCGATGTCCCCCATCCGCTCGGCAGCGACGGGGAGTCGCACTACCACTACCGGATCGTGGATTCGGTCACCATCCGCCCCCAGGGCTTCCCCGAGCCGATTCGCGTCCACGAGGTCGAGGTGCGGCCCCGCCGCGAGGACCGGCCGGCCTTCGTGGGCAGCGTGTTCCTGGATGCAACCACCGGCGCTCTGGTGAACATGTGGTTCAGCTTCACGCCCGCGTCCTACGTGGATCCGCGGGTCGACCGTGTCACGGTCCGGCTCGATCACCAACGCTGGGAGGGCGACCTCTGGCTTCCCTACCGGCAGGTCGTCGAGGTGAGGCGTGAGATGCCGCAGTTCGATCTTCCCGTCGGCTCGGTGATCCGGGCGACCCTGCGGGTGACGGACTACGAATTCGACCCGGATCTGCCCGCGTGGCGTTTTCGCGGGCCACGCGTGACAGCGGTTCCCTACGGGGCGGCGGACTCGACGGTCTTCGAGGCCGGGCTGATGGACAGGATGGCGGAAGAAGGGCTGTCTCCGGTCAGCCTGGAGCGTCTCGAGGACGAAGCTCGGCACGTGGCGCGCCAGCATCTTGTGAGCGGACTGCCACGAGTGCGCTTCTACACCGACCGTTTCTCGTCGCTGCTGCGGGCGAACCGGGCCGAGGGAGTCCGGTTGGGGCTGGGCGCGTCCTACTCGCCACGGCCCGCGCTGAAACTGGACGGCCGCGCCGGCCTGGCGACCGGAAGCCGCACACCCGGCGCGACCGTGCGCGGACGCTGGACGAGCCCGGGGGGCTCCTCGACGACGACCCTGGAGCTGTATGCCGCACAGCTGCGCGACACCGGCCCGCGCCCCGGTGCTTCGAATGCCCTCAACACGCTGTCTACGCTGTTTCGCAACCTCGACTACAGCGATCCCCACTTCGCCACCGGCGTGCGGGTGGGGCTGGAGCGCCCGCTCGGGGAGTCGGCGAGCGTCGAGATCGGGGGGGTGATCGAGGAGCATTCGGGCCCCGGGGAGGCGTGGTCGGCCGGTTGGGGGCCGGATGCGTCGGGGCGGCCGTTGCTTGCCCCCGAAGAAGGCGTGTATGCAAGGGCCCGCGCGGCGGCGTCAAGGCGTTGGGGGGGGTTGGGAACTCGGAGCGCGGAGGCGGCGGTCGCCATAACGGCGGGGCGGTGGGAGGGGGACGGGAACGGATCGCTCGCCCTGCGACTGGAGGGTCGGGCCGCGTCGCGGGACCTTGCCCGCCACGGCCGGGTGTCGCTCGAGGCGGGGGCTGCGTGGGGGCGGACGCCGCCGCAGCTGCACTTCCTGCTGGGGGGACGGGGCACGCTGCCGGGCCACGCGTACCGTGCGTGGGGCGGGAGCCGGTTCGTGCTCGCCCGCGGGGAGGGGGCGTTCCAACTCGTGCCGGGATGGGTGACGGGACGCCTGCTCTGGGGGATG
>VXLT01000318.1 GCA_009841475.1 Gemmatimonadota bacterium | reverse complement strand
TAAGTTCAACAGCCATGAGACGATGCGGATTTCTGCCCGTCCGCCGGACGGGCGGATCATCGTTAGGCTGATGGTGCCGTCGAGAGTCGATTGATCGGTCGTAGCGAACAGGAATCGGCTTCCGTCCGGTGCGAATTCAGGCCAGGGCTGGAATGCGAAGGGAACCGGGTTGGTGACGCCGGACACGGTGACGCCCCAACGCTCGTCGTCGGTCTGCGGAGGCACGGCGAGAACGCCGGGCTCCCCGTCACGACCCACCCGCAGCACCACCTGCGCCGACGACTCCCACGTTCCGGTGGTCGAAACACTCGTCCGATATGCCACCCCAAGCATCGCACCGCTGTCGTCAACGGCTTGTGGACCGAAGGTGTGGAAGAAGCTGCTCCCTCCCTCCGCATCCCAGTTCGGTTCAAAGAACCGCATCGGCTCCGTGCGGACCAGGGTTCCATCCGGCAGCCAGTACGTCGTGCGGCTCAGTCGCGCATCCACGACAATCAGCGTGTCGGCAGCCCAAAGGACGGGACCCAGATGCCGGAACTCTCCGGGGCCCTCCCCCATCCTCCCGATCGTGGCCACCAGCGATCCGGTCGAGTCATAGAGCCGCAACCGCACGTCCTGCGGCTCATGCACGACGATCTCGCTCTGCGGTCCGACGAAGACCCACCGGACCACCGAAAAGTCCTCGGCGTTCGCGTCGAGGCGCAGATCCTCGACGAGCTCCCACTCTCCGGCCTCCGATTGGGCGGGATCGTCCGGCGCGCCCGTGCAGGCAAGGCAGAAGGACGCGCCCCCGATCAGGGCGAGCAGTCCCCGGACAGAGCCGGGATTCTGTCCACGGGCTGCCGGGGAGGGTCGCCGGAAGATCACGACCGGTTCCCCGCCATCGTGACGATGTGCTCGAATTCGGCTTGCGTCACCGGCTGTACCGAAAGCCGGCTACGGTTCACCAGGACCATCTCGGCCAACTCCGGCGTCTCCCGGATCTCCGGCAGCGACACCTCGCGCTCGAACTTCTCCACGAACCGGACGTCGACCATGAACCAGCGCGGATTCTCCTCGGTCGCCTTCGGGTCGAAGTACTTGTTCGACGCGTCGAACTGGGTGAAATCGGGGTAGGACTCGCGGCACACCTCGGCGATTCCGGCGACACCCGGCGGCTTGGCGTTCGAGTGGTAGTAGAGCACCCGGTCGCCGATCCGCATCCTGTCGCGCATGAGGTTGCGCGCGGCGTAGTTGCGGACGCCGTCCCAGTGGGTCGTGCCGTCGCGCTGCAGGTCGTCGATCGAGTAGACGTAGGGCTCGCTCTTCATGAGCCAGTACTGGCGGGCCATGGGGGTTCTCCGGGGGTGTGGGGGGACTTCCGACATCGTACCACTCAACGTGGCGCTTCGGTAGAGCTTCCCGTGCAGGTGGCAGGGTCCGGACTGAACCGCGACTCCAGGGGGCCCCCTTCCGGGATCGCACGTACAGCCGCCCCCCGATGATCTCCCGCCTTTCTTCGGACACGAGGAGCAGGTCCGGTTGAACCCGGTCCCCGGTGCCCGGGGATCCTACCAGGCAAGGGGCGTAGAACACCCCACGCTCGAGCATCGGTTGACATATTGCCATCAGTAATATATGACTTTATGTCATGCGAACCACGATTCGGTTGGACGACCATCTCATGCAGGCAGTGAAGCGTCACGCACTCGAGTCGGGAACGACCGTGACCGCCGTCATTACCGAAGCGTTGCGGGAACGGCTGGAGCGACACAGGGGCCGGACCTCGAAACCGCCTGCGCCGCTGGATCTTGTCACCACGGGGAAGGGTGGCCTGCTACCCGGCGTCGACCTTGACGATTCCGCAACCCTCATGGATCTGATGGAGGGCGGCGGTTGATTCTCCCCGACGTCAACGTCCTCGTGTACGCCCATCGCCAGGACGCTCGGGATCACGACCGATATCTCGAATGGCTGGTCGCCGAGGTCGACTCCGACGCGGCCTTCGGGCTAAGTCCGCTGGTACTCAGTGGATTCATCCGCGTGGTCACGCACCCCAGGGTGTTCAAGGTGCCGAGCACTCTTTCCGATGCGACAACTTTTGCGGAGCAACTCCGCGCGCGGCCCAACTGCATCGAAGTGACACCGGGCGCTCGCCATTGGTCCATCTTCGTGCGGCTTTGCCAACAGGCTGCCGCGAGGGGCAACCTCGTCCCCGACGCGTACTTCGCCGCCATGGCGATCGAGAGCGGGTGCGAGTGGGTGACCACCGATCGCGATTTCAGTCGCTTCGAGGGACTGAAATGGCGCCATCCCCTCCCATCGGGTCCGGCGTAGTCGCCGAACGGGCGAAAAGTAAAGTGGGTTATTCGATCCTGACGTGATCTTCCACTCGTCGCGCAGGAGGCCGTAGTACACCGGCCCGCTCCCGTGGTCAAGCCCAGCTGCTACGCCCTCACTCCATCCGCCGCTGCACCAGACGGTCTGGGCGTTTTACTGGCGAAGCCCGTCAGTCCCCTCAGGGCTCCCGCACCAGCGTCAGCACCACGACCCGCTCGACATCCATCTCGTCACGGTTGACGCCGAGCACATGCCCGGCTCCGATCTCCACCACCTCAACGCCGCCCGGCATCGTCACCCGGGCCACGAATCGCCCTTCCGGGTCATACACCTCATACAATCGCGGCGCGGCAGGATCAGCCACGTACGACCCGACCCAAACCATGCCCAGGTCGTCGACCACCAGACGATCGACGTTGGGAATCGAGTCGGGTTCCGGAAGGTGCTCCCGCAGGTGCTGCGGTGAACTGAAACTCCGCGCGGCTGCAGCCTCCCAGGCCGCGTCCATTTCGTCGCCGGTCGCAGGTCGCCGAGAATGCCTGATCGGCATGGTCATATCGGGGAGCGAACTGTCCGCAGTCAGATCGAATGTGCGCACCGAATCCCCCCAGCTGTCCGCCACCGCAAGCCTCCGCGGCCATCCGCCCACCGCAAACAACCCCTTTCGCGACATCGGCGGCGAGGCATGTCGCAAGATCGGTCCGGTACGGAGCACCGTGATCCCTTCGGGCACGACCAGAGGCTCCTCAGGGGGAAGTGCCCAGGCTTCCTCCCTCAGGAACACGCCCAAACGGTTGATCGAGTCCAGATCCCACGGCAGCAGTGCCAGCTCGGTCTCGCCTCGCCACGGCCCCGCCTGGCGGGGCACCTGCCTCGCGTCGAAGCCACCCGTACACGCGAGCACCGCGTCGCCGACGAACGAGGGGGTGTGACACTCCGCCGCATAGTACCGGCCGAACTTCGACAGCTCGGCCACCGCCAGCTGCTGGTCCGCGATCAACCTGCCGTCGGACCCGTATCGAATCCTGGAGAGCCAGTCCTGCACCTGCAGAATGTCGTCCGGAAGCCGTTCTAGCTGGGCGGGGTTCCGCATTTCACCAGGGCCGTCCCCGGGCCCGCCCGCGGTCCACAGATGCGTCCCGTCAGGAGAAAACGCGCGCAGTTCCCGGGAAGCACCGTCCAGCACCACGACCACCCCGGTGGAGAGACGCGTGACTCCCCGAATCAGGTAGAAATGTTGCTCCTCCTGCTCCTCGGCCTGCCCGAGAACGAGGGTCGGTTGAGGTTCGATCCGCCAGACGGTGTCCGCTGACGCCGGGCGCTGGCCGGCTTCGTCGTCGTTGCGGATTCCGGCGCCGCCGGAATCGTCGTCCGGCGAACAGGCAAGGGCGGTGAGGGTGGCAAGGACGGCAAGGCGGATCCGGCTTCTCACGTCAACCCTCCCATCCGTCGACTTCCCGCACCTCAATCCGTGGATACGGATCGGCGAATGCTGCAATGTAGCTGTCGGGGCCGATGAATTTGATCGACGGCAGATCGCTGCTCACAAGCGCCCCCGAGCCGGTCGCCGCATCGACCAGATAGGTGCGCAGGTGCGGATCGGTCCCAGCTCGGCGATGGGCGTACTGGAGAACGATGTGACCCGAAGGCGTTCCATGGATCGACGCCAACAGATCATAGTCTTCAGAGATGCTCATCGACACGCTTCCGGGGGTCGTCGAGGTCTCGATTGGCGTGTAGTCGGACAGAGCGGCGCTCCACAGGAGGGACCCGTCCAACGCGAACAATCGCACCTGCGGAGCGTACCGGAGGGCATGAGCCAATCCGGGTGGATGGGTCATACAGGCGAGCAGGCCCTCCGACAACTGAAACCGTAATAGCCAGTCTTCGCTTGGGTATCCCGTTCCAAAACTTGCAGCGATTTCGGAGCCGGAGATTTCGTGAACTACCGTATTCCCCTCCTCTTGCCACGCGGAGACGAAAAGCCGGTCGTCACTCGTTGTGCATATGTCATTCGTAAGCAGCGAAAGCTCTACCAGGTCACCCAGCCGCCACTGGCCTTCCTCGGGACGGAAAACCTTGATGCGACCGGGTATGGGCACGGCGATGCGGTCTTCCCCGAGCAATGTGAAGTGCCTCGGCTCCCGCAGTTCCTGCGGGCCATCTCCTCTCCCGCCAAAACTCCCCAGGAATCCACCTTCGGAGTCGAAGACGGAGCCTCTCACCGCCTGCCGGTCAAGGACCAGGATATTGCCGGCTCCGTCGATCGCAGCGTCCGTGATCTCTCCGAAAACCGCCGGACCCTCCTCGTAGTCGCCGATGCCCAGCAGGGAACCGGCGCCGACAAGTGCGTCCCTTGCTGCCCGCCACTCCGCCAGGGCGTCCGCAGTCAGCCCGCCCGGGATGGAGTCCGTGGTGATCACGGCAGTGTCCGCCGGCAGTGCATCGATCACGTCGGGTCGCGCCACCGCGTTCGGCTCACCGTCACCGCACCCAAACGCCAGCAGGACGGCCGGCAGCAATCCCGCACGCCATCGGGCACTGCGCAGCCCAATCACGATTCCGGCAGCTCCGCTCTCAGGGCATACCCGATCGCACCCACCTTGACAAAGCGCTCTATGTCGACAGGTGTCCTGCTTGTGCATGCCCAAATGGGCCGGTCCGGGACCACGTCAAAACCGATGCACCCACCGTTGGGCCCGCGGGGCACTCCTCGCGCATCCATCGTGTCCGCCCACGCGATCATGCACTGGATGTGCTTATCGCGGCGATCGTGGGCCCACTGGAGGTCCCGGTCACTCCGCTCCACCGGGTCGAGGTAACAGTTCGGCGGGGCTTGGACCCCCAGGCCGGAAGGACGGGGACCTGACGCGACCCTCGCCACATCCCATGCGACGAACCAGTCCCGCCGCGTGCCGGAAAGGAACACGATCAGGCCGGGTTCGACGACCCGGGCCCCGGCCAGTGAATCCGGCTTGGCGGTCGGTGACATCTCTCCGACCTCGGGCACCGTCGCCACCTCGGGCGCCGCCACCCGCTCGGCCGCATCGCAATACACCAGTCCGGCACACAGGCCACACACCAGCGCAGCCCTCCGGACCGCACAAAGCCACCCCGGCTTGTCCGACACCGGAGCGGCCGCCAGAATCGTCCGGAGCCTCTTCTCCAGTTGCCTCGAATCCCGGCCACCGTCCGCCGCACTGGCCAGCGCCGGAGTCCGCACGACCGGTGCGGACGACATGACCTCGACCACGCGCAGCAAAGATCGGGCATACCGTACGCGCGTCGACTTCAACGCGGACACTGCGACGACGTCGCAACTCGACTCCTCCGCCGACCGCAGCTCTCGCCTTGCCCACCAGACGAATGGATTCCACCAGTAGGCCGAGCACGCCAGCCATTCCACTATTCGCACCAGGTAGTCCCGGCGCCTGACATGCGCCAGTTCATGTGCCAGCACGGCCCGAAGCTCCGTCTCGTCGAGTTCGGAGAGGAACATGGAGGGGATCAGAATCCGGACACGGCCACCCGACCACCAAACCATCGGGCGCAAGCGTGAATTCGTCGTATGGACTTGCGGCACTCGCGGCAGGCCGAGCGCGTCGCCAATCTCGTCCGCGAGCCGCTGCAATTGCCGGGCCGGCCGGGCAGCCCTGGTGAGGGTTCGTTGAAAGCGCACCGTCCGCACCAGGGTCCAACCGAAGAACGCGGCCGAACCCAGAAGCCACACGAGCGCGACCAGCGGCTCTGCGTCCTCCATGAACCAACCCGCAGGGGCAATGAACTCCCCACCGACCTCCGGGTTCGCAATGAGCAGCGGGCCGTATTCCGACGCCACCGCCTCCCGCACAGCCTCCACCTCCGGCAGCACGCGAAGTGGCACGACCGCGGGCACCAGCATGACGCCGAGGACCATCAGCCAAAGGGCGTGGACTATGGCCGGCCGCTTCACGCGCGGCTGGACCACCCAGACCATCCCGGCCAGAACGATCGCGAGGCCCAGCTTCGTGGCGCCGATCTGTAACAGGATGCTCGTCACTTCCACTCCTCCAGGATCCTGCGGAGCCTGTCGATCTCCTCCCTTGGCAGCCTGTCCGCCGCCAGCAGTTGCGTGATGATCGGAACCACCGAACCGCCGGTCAGCCGGCCGGCGAGGGCATCGAGACGGTCACCCGCATACTCCTCCCGGCTCGGGACAGCCGAGAACAGGTAGACGCCCACGTCGCGGTCGCGGACCACGAAGCCCTTCTGCATGAGCCGTCGCAGCAGACTCTGGACGGCACCGTGCTGGGACGTGGCCGAGTCCGGGTAGAGCCGCTCCAGGATCTGGCGTGCGGACAGCCTGCCCTTCCGCCAGAGCAGCTCCATCACGGCCAGCTCGGAGTTCGGGATTCTCGGCAGGCCCATTCGCGGTCTCCCTGGTCCTGGGAATCGGTGTCATACGTCAATCTGTATTAATGATACTACACACTGACGTACAACGTCAAGTGGGAACGTCCGCGGGCACTCCGCAAGTGATCGTTCCAGGCGCGCCCAAGCCGGCATGGCGGCGAGCCCCCCCCACGCAGTTCAGTCGAATAGTCAGACTTGCGATATAAAGATTACCTATATATTATTCCCATACCCGAGGGAAGGAATGAGATACGTTGCTCCGGGAGGATCCCCTGAAGCCCTTGAATGCCGGAAGGATCATTGTCGCTGCCGGTTGCACTACCGTCGCCCTCGCGTGTCAGACGGAGGCAGCACCGGTGCCGGATGTCCCGTACGCAACCCGGGATTCCGCCGGTATTCTGATCGCCGAGAACACCGGCTTGCCATCGCCGGAGAACCGCTGGGTAGTGGAAGCGGAGCCGTTCCTGACGATCGGCGGTGTTTCCGCGGCCCCTCCGGCCCAGTTCACGGTCGTCACGCAGGCCGCCCGGTTCGGCGACGGCCGCCTCGTCGTCCTCGAGAGCGAGACGTCGGAACTGCGTTTCTTCGACGCGGAGGGCCAGCACCTGCGGACCACCGGGGGCAGGGGCGAGGGACCGGGCGAGTTCCACTACGCCTCGACCTTCGTGCGTCTGCCGGGAGACATTCTGCTGGTCGAAGCGATCGACCGCTACATCTCGTTCGCCTCCAACGGAGATTACCTGAGCGAGTGGAGGATCGACTCGGCGGACCTGGTTGCCAGGAAACGTGCCGCGTGCGGTCCCAGCGCGCTGCTTGCGGATGGGTCCCGGTTCCATTGCGCGCTTGGCCGGCCCGAAGTCGGCGACCGCTGGGGCTCGCGGTTGGTCGCACAGCTGCTGCGCGCGACTTCCGATGGAACGGAGGTGTCATTGGGTTTCTACGTGGGAGCGGACGAGGGTGTCCTCTTCTCCAGCGGCACCTGGGTCGCGTCCGGCGGATCGCCGATGATCGTCGCAATCGTCAACAATCCCGAGTATTCGGTTGAAGTGTGGAGTCCCGAGGGACGGTTGATGCGCATCATCCGCCGTGTGTACGGCCGGCGCGCCCCCACGGACCGGGAGGTGGAGGCGGCAATGGAGATGGCGATGCGGCCCCCGCCGATGGGACCGGCCCCGGCCAGGCCCGAGATCCCCGATCTGGTGCCTGCCTCACTCGGCCTGACAGTGGGCAGCCAGGGAGACATCTGGGTCCGGCGGGCGCCCATGCGGGGAATGCAGGACGAATCGGTCTTCGACGCCTTCGACCCGGAAGGCCGGTTCCGTGGGGAAGGCCGGTTCGACGGGTATTTCTGGCTCTACGAGGTGGGAGATGACTACCTGCTCGGAGCCCGGCTCGATGAAATGGGGGTTCCACACATCCAGCTGCACCGGTTGGTGCGGAGGTCAACCTAGATGCCACAAGTCACTCTTTCCAAGCGGATCAACGAACTGATGGTGCTCGCGGTGCTGGAGCACGGCCCGGCGCACGGCTACCAGATCGCGCTTTCGGTCGAGGAACGGACCGGGGGAGCGTTCTCCTTCCAGCACGGCACGCTCTACCCCATCCTGCACCGGCTCGAGGACGAGGGGCGCGTGCGCGGCGCCTGGCGCGGTGAGGGCCGCCGCCGCAAGACATACCGGATCACAACAGCCGGGCGGGCCGAACTCCAGGCCGGTGCGGACGAATTGGAGCGGCAGTTTCGGGCGCTCCTGGGACTTCTGCGAGGCACCCATGCCGCGTGAGCACCCGCTGGCGAGCGTTGAACGCGAGCTGAAGGTGGCACCGCAACACCGGCTCGACCTGATCGAGGAGGTTGAAGCCGATGTGAGGGCGCTGCAGGCGGAACTGGTGCGGCGGGGTCACGGCCGCGTGCAGGCCCGGCGGGCGGCGCTCCGCCAGCTCGTACCCGCCAGCGCCGCGCTCGAAGAGCTGGAAGCGCGTCACACGCCGCGGCTGGGCCGATGGACACGCGCTTCCGGGCCGATCGACCGGGTACTCATGCTGGCCGTCGCGGCCGTAGCCACCGTGGTCGGCGTCCAGGCGGTGTTCGCACTCCCGGGGCTCGTGCCGCTCGGTACGGCGAACTTCCTGGTTTGGCCGCAGGCGATCGTGATCGGCCTCCTGGCTGCCAACCTGGCCCACGCGGTGACCCGGCTGTGGCTCCACGGTGATCTGCGCACTCCCCGGCGACAGGCGCTCTGGGCACGTCAGGCCGGCCTGATCGTCGCGGCCGTGGCGATCGGAGCGCTGGGCGCCGCGTGGGAGGGCTACCTGGCGGTCGTCACACCCGCTTCCGCCGGCTGGGAGGTCGTCGGACGCATAGCGAGCCTTGCCGCCACCGGCGTCGCGACAGCCATCTTTGGCCTTTTCGGATGGCTCGCCATCACTCCACGGCTGATCAGCGATGAAGAATTGGAACGCCGCATCACGAGATTCTTCGCTCAGGCGCGGCCTGCGTCGGCCCCGCCGGGCGTGAACCCCAAACCCCAAGGAGGACTCCGATGACGTTCATCGATTCACTGGGTGACATTCAGTACCCGCTCTGGATCGTGCTGGTATTGTTGCTTGTGCAGATCGCGCGCTGCGCAACTCAGGCGATTCGCGGCGAGGGCTCCATAAGCCCGCTCCGCACACATTCGATTCTGATGCTCGGGGCTCTCGGCGCATGCGTCGGGGTGCTCGGCAGCCTGCTCGGTGTGAGCAACATGGCCACCGTCATCGAACAGGCGGGCGGAGTGTCTTCGGCGACTGCGTGGAGCGGGGTCGGGAACGTCGCTACCCCGTCCATTCTGGGGTTCGGCATCCTGGGCACTGCGTCGGTCGCCTGGCTTGTGCTGCAGTATGCCACGGCGCGCCGGGCGCGCTAGCCGGCTAGCCTCCCGAGCCACCCCCGTCCTCGGCGAGCGCGACCTCCGCCTGCATGAGACGCGCGGCCACATACCCGCGCCGGCCGTCCGGCAACTGCACCCGGTACCACCCGCCTGAGGCACCCAGCACGCGCAGACTGGCGCCGGCCTCCAGCTCCATCACCACATCACTTCGCGTGCCCGGCGAAGCCCGCAGCCGAATCCCCTCGTTGCTCGGCAGCACGTGCCCCCCCAGCAGCGCGAGATCCGCCGTCATCTCCGGAAGGGTGCGGCGCGGTGGATCCAGGAACGGATAGGGGTCGAACGGCCCGCCGGGGCGGCGGTAGACGCCGAAGTGCAGGTGCGGGTGCGTGGTGCGCGCGTTGCCCGTGTTGCCGACAAAGCCGATCGTGTCGCCCACCTCGACGCGCACGCCGTTGCCCACGTACTGGCTGTCCAGATGCGCATAGTAGAAGCGGGCTTCGCGCTCCTCGTCGCGCACCCACACCACCTTGCCGCCGATGTTCGTGTCGTTCACCCGGTAGGTGGTCCCAGCGGTCGCGGCCAGTACGGGGGTCCCGCGGCGCGCGAAGATGTCGACGCCGTGGTGCACCCGCCGCCCGCCGTCGCGGGGCGCGCCGAAGACGCTCAGGATTGCGCTCATGCTGGACCCCTCGACCGGGAAGGCGAACTGCGCCTCCTGGGTGAGGACCACGCGGTAGGTCCCGCCGCGGAGCAACTCGGGCTGCAGGCGCAGGACATAGTCGCCCGCCCGCCAGGGGTCCTCGTGCTCGAAGATCCCGCCTACGGAGTCGGAGGAGAAGACCGGCCTCAGCGGATCCTCCTCGTTGCTGGGAACGCGGAAGAGGTCGAGGAAGAGACGAGTGCCGTCGTCCGTCTCCAGATAGACTCCGAAGGTCAGCTTGCGTCCCCGGGGAATGTGGACCCGGTACCCCACCGCCACGGGAGCCTCGGCCGTGATGTAACCCTCTTCCTCGAAGGGCAGATCGACGGTGATCGGCTCCTCCACCGCTTCCCGCCCGGCCGCGGCCCAATCCATCGCCAGCGCCGTACTGTCCAGCCCGGCCGCGGCCAGCTTCTCCTGGTAGGCCTCGTAAGGGGTCAGGTCGCGGAAACGGTCTTCCAGTTTCTCGGCCTGCTCACACGCGCCCAGCGCCGCGATCGCCAGCAGAGTGCCGAACCGTCGCCGTCGCTGGGCCATATGCGCTGTCCCCGCTAGCGCAGCTCGAATGCCGCGGGACGTTGTTCCACGGGCCGCCGGAAATCTTCCATCGGCCGCTACTCCGGCCCGGCCGCGCGCACGGCCTCGCTGGCCCCGCCCGCAAAGCGCTCGAAGTTGCGCTTGAACATGGCGGCCAACTCGGCGGCGGCGGCGTCATAGGCGGCGCCGTCGGCCCAGGTCCCGCGGGGCAGCAGCACGCTGTCCGGGACGCCGGGAACGCGGGTGGGAATGTGGAGCCCGAACACCGGGTCAACCGCTCGGGGCGCGGCCTCCAGGTCACCGTTCAGCGCGGCTTCCAGCATGGCGCGGGTATGGGCCAGCTCCATTCGGCTGCCGACCCCGTAGCGGCCGCCCGTCCACCCTGTGTTGACGAGCCACACCCGGGCGCCGTGCCGCGGGATCTTCTCGCCCAGCAGCCTGGCGTAGACGGTGGGGTGCTGGGGCAGGAAGGGGGCCCCGAAGCAGGCGCTGAAGGCCGCCTTCGGCTCGGTGACTCCCCGTTCGGTACCGGCCACCTTGGCCGTGTACCCGGAGAGGAAGTGGTACATCGCCTGTTCGGGGGTGAGGCGCGCGATCGGAGGCAGCACGCCGAAGGCGTCGGCCGTGAGGAAGACCACGTTGTTCGGGTGGCCGCCCCGGCCGGTCGGCACCGCATTGTCGATGTAGAGGATCGGGTAGGACGCGCGCGTGTTCTCGGTGATGCTCGCGGAATCGTAGTCGATCTCCCGCGTGCGCTCGTCCATGATCACGTTCTCGAGGATGGTGCCGAACCTGCGGGTCGCGCGGTAGATGTCCGGCTCGCCCTCCGGCGAGAGGCGGATCGTCTTCGCGTAACAGCCGCCCTCGAAGTTGAAGACGCCGTCGTCGCTCCAGCCGTGCTCGTCGTCGCCGATGAGTCCGCGGGCTGGATCGGCGGACAGCGTGGTCTTGCCGGTGCCGGAGAGGCCGAAGAAGAGCGCCGTGTCGCCGGCGGCACCGATGTTGGCCGAGCAGTGCATCGGGAGCACGCCCCGGGCCGGGAGGGTGTAGTTGAGCGCGGCGAAGATCGACTTCTTGATCTCGCCGGCGTAGGCGGTGCCGCCGACCAGCACCACCCGCTCGGTGAAGTGAACCACGATGAAGGCGCCGGAGTTGGTGCCGTGGCGCCGCGGGTCCGCCTGCATCGACGGTGCGTGGTAGACGATGAAGTCGGGATCGAAGCCGGCCTCCTCGCCGGGCCCGAGCCGCAGGAACATGTTGCGGGCGAAGAGGTCGTGCCACGGACTCTCCGAGATCACCCGCACGTTGACGCAGTAGCGGGGATCGGCGCCGGCGCGCGCGTCCCGCACATAGAGTTCGCAGCCGTTGAGGCGCTCGATGATCTCGGCCTTGAGGGTGCGGTAGTGGATGTCGTCGATGGGGACGTTTACATCGCCCCAGTCGATCAGATGACTGGAGCCCGGTTCGTCAACGATGAAGCGGTCGTTGGGGGAGCGGCCCGTGTGGGGGGCCGTCCTCGTCACCAGCCCGCCGCCGTGGGCGAGTTGGCCGGTGCCGAGCCTGAGGGTTTCCTCATACAGCTCCGCGGGAGAGAGATTGCGGTTGACGCGTCCTCTCGGGTTCAATCCCTCTTCGCGCAGAGCCGTCGTAGGTGCTTCTGCTACAAGCATATTGCTGTCCGTGGTTTCGTGGTTGGTCACTGAAGGGTCAGTCGGGGTTATCCAACCTTGAAATGTGATCCCGCGGCGTCCGCGCGTCCACCGAAGCAATCCCGATAAGATGGACCACCTCAAGAACGGAGCTGCCACGCTGCAGGATGTGGACGGGCTTGTTCATCCCCAGGAGGATGGGACCGATGACCTCCGCGTTGCCGAGTTGGCTGATCAGCTTGTAGCAGGCGTTGGAGGCACTGAGGGTGGGGAACACCAGGACGTTCGCGGGTCCCGTCAGATCGCTGAAGGGATAGGTCTCGGCGATGATGCGCTCGTCGACCGCCACGTCGGCCTGCATTTCGCCGTCCACCGCGAGGCCGGGCGCCAGGAACTTCACCCACGTGACCGCCTCGCGAACCTTCTCGGCCTCGGGGTGCCGGACCGACCCGAAGTTGGAGAAGGACAGCATCCCGATCCGGGGTTCGATGCCCAGGTCGCGCACGAACCCGGCGGCGGAGATCGCGATCTCGGCGAGCGTGACCGGATCGGGGTCGATGTTCACGGTGGTGTCGGCGAAGAAGAGCGGATCGCGGTCCCGGAAGGCGACCATGTGCAGTCCCGAGACGCGCCGCACGGTCGGCGAGGTGCCGATGACCTCCAGCGCGGGGCGCAGGATCTCCGGGTAGTTCGAGTCGATTCCGGCCACCATGGCGTCCGCGTCCCCCGCCCGCACCATCATCGACGCGAAGTACACGGGCTGGTACGCGCGGGCGCGAGCCTCCGCCAGGGTGAGGCCCTTGCGTTCGCGGCGCCGGTAGAAATCGTCGGCGTACGCGTACCGGGTGTCCTCGACCGCGGCGGGGTGGATGCACTCCACGCCGTCCAGGTCGATCCCCAGATCGGCGCCGAAGCGGTGGACCTTCTCGGCCTTGCCGATCAGCACGATGCGCGCGGTGCCCTCCCGGACGACCTGGGCGGCCGCGCGCAGCACCCGCTCGTTGTAGCCGTCGGCCATCACGATCCGCGCGGGCTCCTTGCGCGCCCGCCCCAGGATGCGGCGCATCGCCTCGCGCCCCGGTCCCAGGCTGGCCTCCAGCTTGTGCCGGTACTCCTCGAGGTTCAGTTCCACCCGCGCCGCCCCCGATTCCATCGCCGCCTTCGCCACCGCCGGCGCCACGTGCAGCAGCACGCGCGGGTCGAAGGGCTTCGGGATCAGATAGTCGGGCCCGAACTCGAAGGCGTCGTCGCCGTACGCCTTCAGCACCGACTCGGGGACGTCGTCGCGGGCCAGTTCGGCGAGCGCCCGGGTGGCGGCAAGCATCATGCCCTCGTCGATCCCACGCGCCCGCACATCCAGCGCCCCCCGGAAGATGAAGGGGAAGCCCAGCACGTTGTTGACCTGGTTGGGATAGTCGGAACGGCCCGTCGCGATGATCGCGTCGTCCCGGATCTCCGCCACCTCCTCCGGGGAGATCTCGGGGTCGGGGTTCGCCAGCGCGAAGATGATGGGGCGCGGCGCCATGGAGGCGACCATCGCGGGCGTGATCACCCCTTTCGCCGAGAGGCCGATGACAACGTCCGCGCCCACCATCGCCTCCTCCAGCGTGCGCACCGCCCGCTCGGTCGCGAAGGGCGCCTTATATTCATTCATTCCGTTTTCGCGCCCCGCGTGGATCACCCCGGAGCGATCGATCATGACGAGATTCTCCGGGCGGACGCCGAGGCGCAGACAGTGGCGGGCGGTGGCGAGCGCCGACGCCCCGGCACCGGTGAAGACCACGGTGGCCTCGCCGATGTCGCGGCCCGAGATCTCCAGCGCGTTGAGGAGCGCCGCCCCCCCGATGATGGCGGTGCCGTGCTGGTCGTCGTGGAAGACCGGGACGCGCATCGTCTTCCTCAGCGTCTCTTCGATCAGGAAGCACTCCGGCGCCCGGATGTCCTCCAGGTTGATGCCGCCGACGGTCGGTTCCAGCAGCTGGCAGAAACGGATGACTTCCTCGGGATCCTCGGTGTCGATCTCGATGTCGAAGACGTCGATGCCCGCGAACTTCTTGAAGAGGACACCCTTCCCCTCCATGACCGGCTTGGCCGCCATCGCCCCGATGTTCCCCAGCCCCAGCACCGCCGTCCCGTTGGAAACCACGGCGACCAGGTTCCCGCGCCCCGTGTACAGGAACGCCGCCTCCGCGTCGTGATGGATCTCCATGCAGGGTTCCGCCACACCCGGGGAGTACGCCAGCGAGAGATCCCTCTGTGTCGCCACCGGCTTGGTGGGAACGACCTCGATCTTTCCGGGCCGGCCATCGGCGTGGTATTCAAGTGCGTCACTTCGCATTAACGACAAGTCCCCGTCCTGTTAGTATCTTGCGCGGGCTCCAGCCAGCGGAGAGCAACGGCTTTCACCGGGTTGTGATCCTACCGGAGCATACGGAGCGCCGTCAATTGCCAACCCCACGCCTGATGACACCATGACCGGCTCCGCCGTCCGCCCGGCGGCCACATTGATCCTGCTCGGTTTGCTCGGTACGGCGCATTCGGCTTCGGCCCAGGAAACCCCCGGGGGCCGGCCGGAATGCCCGGCGGGCGTGATCGAGAACATCTTCATTGACAACCAGTCCATCTACGAGGAGAACGGGCCGGACGACGGGGTGTCGCAGGGGTGGGTTCAGCGACTGGCAGCCTGGGTCGCCAACCGGGTGCACATCCGAACCCGGAAGGGTCTGATCGAAAGCGAGCTCCTCTTCCGCGCCGGGGATTGCTTCGACCAGCTGCTCCTCGATGAGTCCGAGCGTTCCCTCAGGTCGCTGTCCTTCCTCGCCGAAGCGGACATACGGCACGCTCCCGCCGACGGCGGCGGCACGGACGTCTTCGTGGCCACGCGCGACGACTGGACACTGAAGCTGGACGTGCGGCCGGAACTGGATCAGGGTCTCCGCTTCGCCTACCTCGGCGGCGTGGAGGAGAACTTCCTCGGGACGGGAACGCTGCTCGGAGCCTACGTGCGGGACCAGGTGGAGCAGCGCGACATCGGGGTGCACCTGCGCAATCCGCGACTCGCCCGCACCCGGTTCGATGGGGCGATCTCCGGAGGGAGGACTCGCACCGGGACGTTCTTCACCGAATCGCTCTCCTATCCCTTCGTCGGCGAGGTCGGCCGCTGGGCGTTCGTGGAGTCGTATTCCCTGCGCGAGGACATCTTCCCCTACGCCACGCCGGAGTCCGGCACGTCCACCTACGTAAGTCTTCCCATTCAGACCCGGCGGGCCGAAGCCACCGTGGGCCGGCGGTTCGGGACCCCGGGGGACCTGATCGTGCTCGCGGCGGGGGTCTCCTGGGAGGGACTACGCTTCGACGGCTTTCCCGAGGGGGTCGAAGTGGTGCCCGGATTCGACTATTCGGCGCGCGAGAACGCCGACGCGGCGATGGTCGCGGCCATTGCGGGCCAGACCTCGGAGCGAAGGATCCCGCGCTTTCATGCCGTCGCCGGGAAGCGAAACATCCGCTTCATCACGCGGCGTGGACTCGACGCCGTGCGCGCCGAGCAGGATGTGCGGGTGGGGACGCAGGCGATGATCGCGGCCGGCACGACGCTCGGAAGGCCGGTGCTCGGAGCCGACGGGGCCGACAGGGAGCTGCGCGGCAGCCTCTCCCTCTTCGGAGGCGCCGCCGGCGAGCGGTGGGTGTTCAACTCGGAGCTCAATCTGGAGGGTGCGTGGCTGCCCCATACGGAGCGCCACACGAGGTCGATTCGAGACGTGCTCGCCGAGTTCGACGCCTACTTGTACTGGCAGCCGGGCGCCGGGCGCCGGCACACGCTGGTTCTGGGGCTCGGCGGCGCCGGGGGGTGGGACAATACGAGGCCCTTCCAGCTCACTCTGGGGGGGCCGCTGGGCATCCGTGGGTATGGCCGACTCGACTTCCCGGCGGCGCGGCGGGTGGTGGTGAGTCTGGAGGACCGGATCACCCTGGACGCGCCCTTCAGCGACGTATTCGACGCCGGATTGGCGGTCTTTGTCGATGTCGGCGCGGGTTGGAAGGGGGACGCACCCTTCAGCACCGACTCCGGCGTGCGCGGAGCAGCAGGCGTCGGACTCCGTTTCGCCTTCCCGGACGGCAACCGTCAGGTCGTTCGCTTTGACCTGGCCGTGCCGTTCGAAGCGGGCGGCCTGGGCGACTACCAGCTCCGCATCGGCTACGACTCGACCAGTCTCCTGGCGACCCTGAGGGACCGTCAGATGCAAAGAAGCCGCGGCGCGGGACCCTCCGCCGTGTTCCTGGGCGGACGGTAGCCGGGGTCGGCGAACAAGCCCGCTGCGCCTGCCACCACTGCCGGCTGCATAAAAAAACATTTGACTTGGGGGCCGTCTGGACGTAAGATATCTGTCCCTTCACCGAACACCGGAGTGGCCGCCCCGGGTATCTCCCGCCGTCCCTGAGTCGGCCGCCCCCTCCGGCACCGGGGAAGGGACCGATTCGATTCCCCTATCAGGAGGACGGCATTGTTCGCAGACTCGCGCGGTCTCGATTCCTTCGATCAGTATCTCCAGGATGTGGAGCGATACCCCCTAATCTCGGACCCGGAGGAGGAGCGAGCGCTGGCGCGAAGAGCTCGAACCGGTGACAAGGAGGCCGCCGAGCGCCTCGTCACCGCGAACCTCCGCTTTGTCATCTCCTACGTGAAGAAGTACCAGGGGCGCGGCCTGGGGCTCGCGGAGCTGGTCTGTATCGGCAATGAGGGTCTCCTCAAGGCCGTCAAGAAGTTCGACCCCGACAAGGGGGTGAAGTTCATCTCCTACGCCGTCTGGTGGATCCGGCAGACCGTGCTCCAGGCGCTGGCCGAGCAGACGCGCTCCGTCCGCATTCCGCTCAACCAGAACTCCAACCTCGCCCGGCTGGCGCGTACCAACACCAGTCTGACGCAGCAGCTCGGCCGGTCCCCCACCGACCAGGAGCTCGCCCGCGAGATGGGGGAGCCCCTGGAGACGGTCCGGGCGCTCCGCCGCGTCGCCGCCGCCGAACTCAGCCTGGATGCCCCCCTCGACCGGGGTGACCGCGACAGCGCCAGCTTCGGCGAGCGCTTCGCCGGCGTGGACGGTGCCGAAATCGAGGAGGATGTGGAGGCGATCGCGCGCCGCTCGTACCTCGAGAACATGTTCGACAGCTACCTGACCGAGCGCGAGCGCAAGATCCTCTACCTCTACTACGGCCTCGACGACGGCGAGGAGCGCACCCTGGAGGAGATCGGCTCACTTCTCGGCGTAACCCGGGAGCGCATCCGCCAGATTCGCAACCGGGCCTTCGAGAAGCTTCGCGAGAGCCCGCAGGGAGACTCCCTTTCGGGATTCTGGACCGCGCACTGATCCGATCGGTCAGACGTCGTTCGCCCGTGGGGTGAGCATCACCATCTCTCGGGCACGGATCTCGGCCGTCGGAATCGTCACGCCGTCCCGCTCGTAGGAGTCGTACTGCAGGTACCCCTCCACAAAGAGCTTGTCGCCCCTGGACACGTAGTCCTCGGCCACCTGCGCCAGCCTGCCCCACAGATTGACGCGGTGCCAGTCGGTGCGCTCCTCCGGCTCCTCCCCCCCTGTCCTCCAGTTGGTCGCCAGGGAGATCCGGGCCACCTTCACGCCCGCGCTGGTGATGCGCACTTCGGGGTCGCTCCCCACGTTGCCCACGAGAATGATCTTGTTTACCGAGCAAATGACGCCGGGCGGGCATCTGTTTGTGACGGTTGGGTTTAGCGGCTATCGGGGGTCGGGTTCCCGCCGAATGACTCCCGCTGATTGGGATCTCAGGGGCGAACGGTGCGGCGGCTTGCGAGGGCCTTCCTGAGCTGTCCTTCGTCCGCGTGCTGATAACACTGGAGCACCGTCCTAGCGTTCTTCCAGCCGCCCAATTCGCAGAGCACCTTCAGCGGCTGGTCCATGAGGTCGCTGGCGAACTTGCGCCTCAGCGAGTGCCAGCCCCGGCGAGGCTTCGGTTTCAGGCCCGCGAGCCTCTCCGCCCTACCCCACATGCGGTGGGCCGATGTGTGGTACAAGCACCTCGACGCATCCCTCGGCGTGGGAAGCACCGGCGCGTCCGCGTCCCTATTGCCCATCCGTCGCGCCACTTCCAGGGCGGCTATTGCCTCGGCCGTCACCGGAGTCCGGTGCTCGTAGCCCGTCTTCTCGTGTTTCGCCCGCCACCGGATCACTCCGCCCTCGAGGTCGATATCGGACCACCTGAGCTTGCGGATGGCGCCGATGCGATGTCCGGTTTCGTGCGCGAGCACGAGCGCGACGTGGAATTGCCAGCCGACCTTCCGAGAGACCCGAAGTAGCGCCCGGTACTCGTCTTCGGAGAGGACGACCCGGGTGGGGTTCTTCTCCTTGGGCTTCTTCAAGCCCCTGAGCGGGTTCCTGTCGAGGAGCAGCCTTCCCTCCTCGTCCCTCGACCTTTCGGCCCAGTTGAGGACCGCGAGCAGGAACGTCAGGTCCCATTCGATGGTCCGGTCGCCCACGGGCTTGCCCGAGGCACCGACCCTGCCCGCGCGGCGCGCTTGGATGAACCGGTCCCAATCGCGCTGGGACAGGGTTTCGGGCCTCCGGTTCCTGCCGAAGAACCCGAGGAACATCGCGGTCGCGACCCGGTCGCCCCGCCGTGTGCTTTCCCCCTTGGTGGGGGTCACCTCTTCCCCGTAAATGTTAAAAAGCCGCCCCAGGGTGAGCGGCTCGGGCTCGGCTTCGTTCTTGCCGTTCAGCTCGGGCCCGGCGAACCCGGCCGCGAACTCGTCGGCCTGCCGTTTCGCTCGGGCCCAGTCGCGGTGTTTCAGCGACCGGGTGAGCCTGCGCCCGCTCTCGCGCCACTCGATCTGGAACAAGCCGGTCTTGGGATCGGGGAACACCCTCACCCGGTTCCGGCCCCACTCTCCGGCGCTGTACGCGCGCCGGCCACGTTTCGTGCGTGCCATCATTCGATTCCCTTCTCGATGATGGACTGCACGATCTGCGCATTCGAAAACTCGCCAGATCGCCGCTTCTGCGCCAGTCGCGGCGCGGCGGGCGCGTGAGCCTTCCGCGGCAGGTGCCTGCGCGCGATCCTGGGCGCGCCGGGCCGTCCGGCGTTCGGGATCTTGCCGTCGCGCACGAGGCGTCCGAGGTGGTCGGCGGAGTATCCGCTTTCGCGGGAGGCCTCGACCAGCGAGAACGTGGTCTCGTCCCTCTCGGCGATGGTGTCCTCGAGTTCGGCGGCGCATCGTTCCAGCGCGATGGCAGGGGGCTCGCTGCCGTAGCGCCGGAGCGCCTTGGCGCGCCTGCGCCAGATGCCGGGCAGCGCCTTGACGGAGGTGCGGTCATTCATGCGCGTTCACTTCCAGTCGCCCTCGGCGTCCCTGCGGAGGGCGTCGGTGAGGTCGGGATCCCCCTCGCCGCGCCGGACGGACCGTTCGGCGAGACCGACGCGGCTGCCGAGGTCGGCGAGCCCGGTGGTTCGGGCGGCGGCGTAGATGCCGGCCGCGACGGCGGCGAGCGCGAGCGCGAGGTGCAGCGCGAGCCCGAGACCGTGCTCGGCGAGGATCTGCGGCCAGAACGGGCCGAGGTAGTGGAGCCGCGGTCCCCCGAGGAGCAGGATGCACCCAGCCAGGGCGGCAGTGAGTCCCGCGCTGATTCTCCACGGTTGCATGGGGGTCCTTCCCTGATCGTGGGGCCGTCAGAGTTCGACGGACGCGGGATCGCGGTCGGCCGGACCCCTGAGCCAGGAGCCGTCTTCGCCGGCGCTCAGGCCGATTCGGCCGAGGAGCGCCGCCGCGGCGGACCCGCTGGCGCGTATCGCGAACCCGGCGGCCGCCTTGGCCCGGACGGCCGGTTCGCGGTAGTCGCCGGAGACGGCTTCGACGTTGACGCGCCCGGTGCGCCCCTCGGCGTCGGTGTACTCGATCTGAGCGTCCGGGTAGAGCACGCTGCCCTCGTCGTCGACGGGGAGCCCGAGTTCATGGGCGATGCGGTGCCGCTCGGCGTCGGCGGCCCGCTTGCCGTCCTTCTTCCGCGCCGACTCGCTCCCTCGCGCGACGGCGCTTCTGAGTTCGGTGTCGAGCCGGACGCGCCGCATCGTGGCGCGCTGGCTGCGCAGCCGCTGCCGTTCCTTCCAGGTGGCGCGGTAGACTGCCGTGTCGTGGCTGGCCTGTTCCGAACGGACTCGGGGAATGTCGATCCGCTGCCCCGGATCCATTCCCCGCTCTGCGGCGAGCTTCCGTGCGTCACCCACGCCCGCGGGCGTGAGGGTGAGGACCTTGAACGGGTTGCCGTTCGGCCCCGTGGCCGTGGTCTCCGTGACGAGGCCGTCCCGGATCCACAGGTCCACGGCCCGCCGCGTGGTGTAGGGGTGCCCGCCGAACCGGGCCTCGGCCAGGTCGCGGAAAGACACCGCGCCGTGGACGCCGATGTCGGCCAGCGCCCCGGCGCACCGTTCGGGGAAGGAGATGGACCCGCGCTCCCGGCCCGCGGCGTATTCTCGGCGGTGGCCGTCCCGCATCCGGCGGGGATTGCGGCTGGTTGGCGCGGCGGGGCGCGGGTCCGGTCGTCCGCCCGTTCGGCCGAACGTCTCCCTCCCTCTCATCCGCCTGTCAGCGGCTCGGCCCGGCGCCGCGCCGGGGCGTCGGGATCTGCGGCACGGGCACCTGGATCCGCTGGAACCCGGGCGTGCGGGTCGCGGCCACGGCCATGGGCTCCCGCGTGGCGCCCGCACTCTCCCGCGCCTGCCCGCGCTCGATGTGCCGCGCGAGCACGTAGTCGGACATCCTCTGCGCGTCGGCGGCGGCGCGCCGGATCTCGCGCGGATCCTCCTCGAGCGCCTGGATCCAGCCCTCGACGTAGGCCGCGCCCCGGCTCGGGTCGTGCCCGACGCCCACGCGCTCGCCGGTCATCATGGCGCTGATCTCTGCCCGGAGTTCCTCGCGGGCGTAGTCAGGCGATCCGAACCCGTTCTTGATCCCTTCGGCGAGCGTCTCGCGGTTCATCCGCTCGGGGTGGCCGGTGCTGTGGCCCAGCTCGTGGAGCGCTGTCTGGTAGTAGTTGTTGGCCGACGGGAACTGCCCGCGCTCGGGCAGCACGATCTCGTCGCGCTTCATGTGGTAGTAGGCGCGGTCGCCCTGGACGTGGCGGACCGGCACGCCGACATCCTCCATGACCCGCTCGGCCTCCTGGTGCACCTTCCAGAGCGGCTCGGGCGTCGGGTTCGAGCGCTCGGGCAGCCCGTCGGCCTGCTCGGCGTTGAACACCGTGTACTGGCGCACGAACGGCGCCTTGAGCTTCTCGTAGCGGTAGACCTTCTTGCCCTCGGCGTCCCGCCTGGGCTTGCCCTGCGCGTCGGTGACGGCGATCCGCTTCTTGTCCTGGAAGGAGAGGATGCGGGTGCCGCGCTCGCCCTTCCTGACCTGTCCGCCCCGGGCCTGGATCTGGCGGTAGGTGCCCCAGCGCACGTCGCCGTAGCCCTGCTCCTGCTGGACGGAGGCGAGGTGCAGGCTGTTGCCGCCCCGGTAGGAGCGGTCGGTGTCCACGTTCATGGGCATCACGCGCTCGCCCGGCGCCCACGGCTTCTGCCAGGGCGCGGTGCCCTTCCTGATCTGCTCGATGATCGCGTCGGCGAACTTGCGGTGGTATTCGTCGTGGTTCATCGATCCACCTCCTCGCCGTGCGGGTCGCCCCAGGCGGCCGCGATCTCGTCCTCGCTCCCCACGTCCTCGGGGAAGAGGCCGTACTGCTCGGCCATGTACGCCGAGACCTCGAGCGTATCGCCGCTGTCGCGCGCGAGCTCGCGGTCGAAGTCCTCGAACGTCTCGATGGGGATGGTGCTGCCGTTCCAGGTCATGGGTTCACCTCCTTCGGTTGGTGTGTGGCTTCTTCTCCCCGGCTCAGTCCCGGGGCCGCTTCCGGCGGCCCGGTGATCCAGTGGCCGGTGGCCGCGTCGTAGCCGCCGACCTCGAGCGCGTCCTCGACGAACCGCCGCCCGCCGCGGCGGGCCACGTGCAGGACGAGCGCGATCCCGTCGACGACGCCCCGGCAGGTCACCTCCCAAGGCAGCGCGTCGCCGGCCTGCATGGCGCAGCTGGCGAGCCGCGAGAGCGCGGAGCGCGCGTTGTTGGCGTGGATGGTGGTGAGCGATCCGCCGTGGCCGGTGTTGAGGGCCTGCAGCAGGTCGGCGGCCTCGCCGCCCCGGACCTCGCCGACGACGATGTGGTCGGGCCGGTGGCGGAGCGCGTGGCGCACCAGGTCCCGGATCTCGACGGGCGTCTCGGACGGCGTGGCCCCGGCCTCGAACCGGACGCAGTTCGCCCGGTCGATCCTGAGTTCGAGCGTGTCCTCGATCGCGACGATCCGCTCGCCCTCCGGCAACAGTTCGATCAAGGCGTTGAGCAGCGTGGTCTTGCCGGAGCCCGTGCCGCCGGAGACGAGGATGTTCTGGCGTGACGCAAGCGTGTTCCGGGCGGCTTCGAGGATGTCTTCAGGCAGCGAGCCCAGGCGCACCAGGTCCTCGGCCGAGAACGCCCGGCCCCCGAACCGGCGGATGGTTATGGCGACCTCGGGAGCCGCGGGTGGGGTGCAGATGGCGACCCGGGAGCCGTCGTCGAGGCGGGCGTCCAGGATCGGCCGTGCGGCCGGATCGAGTCCGAGCGGCCGCGCGATGTGGATGGCCGCGCGGTGGAGCCAGGCCGCGGTGAGGTTGGGTGCCTCGTAGGGTTCGAGGCGCCCGCCTCTCTCGACCCAGACGTTGCCGGGTCCGTTGATCATGATCTCGGAGACCTCTGGGTCCCCGAGCAGCCGCTCGAGGCCCGGCAGGAACGGAGTGAGGTGGCCGACCCCGCTCGCGCGCTTCATATCCGGCCCTCCTCGCGCTGACGCCAGTAGCCGTGGGTCCTCGGCAGGTAGTGGGGCTTGAGGTAGACGCGCGTCGCCGGAAGCGACCTGACGCCGTTGTAGGGCAGGCAGACCGCCTGGTAGTTGGCGAGCAGCGCGAACTCGCGCGGCGTGAACACGGGCTCGCGGGACCGGCGAAACGACTTGCTCGCGCCGATGGTGCCGCGCCCGCCGCCGGCTCGGCCGGACAGCAGCGAGAACTCGGGCCTCCCCGTCGTCTCGGTGAACGTGTAGGAGGCCTGCGTCTTCATGACGCTGCCGCACATCTCGGATGCGATCTTGGCCGAGGCCTCGTCCGACAGCGACAGGAAAATCCGCGTGCGGAGCGTCTGGACGAGCGTTCGCCACGCCTCGCCCGAGGGGAGCACGGAGCGGAGCGACGAGATCGACTGCGTGGCCACCAGCGGCACGCACCGGCACTGCCGGGTCAGCGCGAACGCCTTCTCATCCCCGGAAGGGTCGTCCTGGCCCACGGTCGCGAACGCTTGGTACTCGTCGCAGATGAACACGGCGGGCCGCATGTAGCGGTCGGGCCGCCGGGCGGCCTCCGCGGGCCGCCGGAGCAGCGCCTGCATCCAGGCGTTCTTGAGCAGCACCCCGATGGCGCGGGCCAGCGCCGGGTTTGCGCCAGCGGGCATGTTGAGCGCGAGCACCCTGCCGCCCTCGATTAGGTCGCTGAGCGGCGGCAGCCTCCGGCGGAGCCCAGGCATGGGCTGGACATCCGGTGCCTCTTCCTCAGCCTGGGCGACGTCTGTCCCGGTTGGCTGGGAGTCGTCGCCGGTCGGCGGCGGCGGGCAGAAGACGCCGGCGACCTCGGGCTGGTCAAAGAGCGAGAGGAACACGCTGATCCCCTCGACGATCGAGGTGCGCAGCTTGGCGTCGAGCGCCATCCAGTCGTGCAGGTACCAGCGTTCGATCGCCTGCACCTGCTCGGCGAACTCGCGGCCCGCGCCGGTGCCCCGCGGCTCCGTCCGGTACTCGACCTTCAGCTTCTCGAGCAGCGTTCCGAGATCGGCGTCGAGGCGGCACGTGACCCGTGCGGCGCCCGGCGCCATGTCCCACTCCCGGTCGCCGAGCGCCTTCTTGTGCGCGGTCAGATCCTTCGCCGCGATGACGGCCCGCATGGGACACAGCCGCAGCGCCTGCGCCTTGGCCTCGCCGATCCTGTTGGCGAACAGCTCCGCGTCGACCGTGCAGCGGTACACGTCGCGGAGCGTCACCCAGCTCCCCGGCAGGAGCCGGTGCAGCTCGACGATCCATCGCACGAGGTTCGTGTACGCCTGTTGCCAGAACGGCTCGCGGGACTTCCCGAAGAGCTGGTTGATGAGCGAGGCCACGCCGTAGGCCATGGAGTAGGAGTCGAGCAGCGGATCGTCGAGCGGGTTCCACTGGAGCGAGCCGCCGAGCCCGATCTCGAGGTAGTCGTCCTCCCGTTCGGCGTCCTTCAGGATGCTCCGCACCTGGTGGCAGAAGTCCCCTTTGACTTCGAGCACGAGCGCGCCCGCGCGGCGGCCCGGATCGCCGGCCTGCCAGGAGAGCAGCTGACGGGCGAACGGGTACATGCAGGCGGTCGTCTTGCCGGTGCCGACGGCCCCGACGACGAGCATGCCGGTGTAGAGCCCCTTCTCTGGGATGACGAGCCAGGACGGCCGCTCGGCCTCCTCGGCGACGGTCGGATGGTGGAGCTCGCCGATCACCAGCGAGGGCGCGTTGTCGTCGGGCGACGCGGGCCAGTCCGGAAGTCTTCCCTGGGCTCCGCTCCCGCTCCGCGGCTGGAGCCAGACGCGCGAGACCGACAGCGCGATCGACCCGGCCAGGAGCACGGCGACGCCGGGCGCGAGAAAGTGCCAGGCGTGGATCGCCCGGTGCAGGCCCGGATCGCGGTCGGCAATCAGGTCGAGGTACGGGTTGCCGCCCGGACCGGGAAACGGCGCGAGGAACGCGCGCCAGGCGAGCGCGATGAGCGCGATTCCGATGAGGACGAGCGTCCACGGCCTCACGGACCGGACACCCTTCCCGGAGGGATCGATGGTGCGGGAGCGACCCAGGCATGGGGGCGAGGGTGTGAAAACACACTCGCCGCTATGCCGTACCGAGCCTTCGGCGAGGGGGGTCGCTCCCGCCACGGCCGATGCGGCCCGTCCGGCAACGAACGGGCGGGCCGCGAGGCCGCAACACAATACCGCGCAAGCGTATAGGCGGAACGTCCGGCGTGAACCGACGGGACGCTGTGTCGTGAAACGACCCCCCGCGTCGTTTTCACGCCGCAGTGCGGCATAGCACGCAGGCCGGTCACCGGAAACGGACCCCGTTGAGGCGCGCGGTGCGCCATTCGGCGGCGCGGTGGATCGACCCGCGCCCGGCCTCCTGCCGGCGCGCCTGGGCTTCAAGTTCGATGCTGCGCTTTAGGGCGGCCTGGAGGCCGCCGAACTCGTCGAGGACATCGACCGCACCCTCGACGATGGCACGTTCGATCCGGGCGAGTTCCTCCGGGATCCCTGGTCCGGGGTCGCGGTCTCCGGGGCCGGCGGGCTCGGCCCAGCCGCCGATCACGCGCCGGGCCCGCTCGAGTTCGCGCGAGGTGCGGGCCACGGCCACGACCTCGACGGACAGGTCCAGCTTTGCGAGCGCCTGCCACAGACCGCGGTGCGCCCGGCCCCAGGAGCGAAGCGCGGTGGCGGTGTTGTGGCCGGGGTCGGCGTAGACGAACAGGGCACGTGCCGGGTCGAGCGCGACGGGCAGCTTGACGGGGAAGTAGCGGCGGGTATGCCCGGCGGCGCCGCGGTACACGCGCACGGGCAGGAGCGAGCGATCTAGCCCAAGCGCCTCGAACGCCGCGACCTTCTCCTGCTCCGTCGGGAGCCAGGGCAGATCCGCGTGCTCGATCACGTAGTCGAGGGAGAGCAGACGGCGCATCAGCACCTCGGGCGAGGCGCCGCGGCGGTGGCGGATGTGCTCGGCCCCGAGCGCGCGGTAGACCGGGCGGGCGAAGATCCGGCAGACGCGGCCGATGCCTGCCAGGCCCGGCTCCGTCTCCTCGCTGGCGACTCGCTGGGCGAGCAGCCCGAGCACGCCGCGCCGGATCTGTTCCGGGTGCGCGTCATTGAACCGTGCCCACTGGGCGCGGGTGAACACGCCGCTGTGGAGGCACACGAGCGCGATCCACTCGGCTTGCTTCCCCGCCCAGCCGAAGGGTCTGAGCGCCTTCTCGCGCCCCTTGAGATGCGCGATCATCGCTCCTCTCCGGTGACCAGCGCGCGGTCGGCCTGGAGGTAGGTGATGAGGATGCCCATCGGGTTGTGGACGACAAGCTCGGGGGGGATCGACTCAAGGAACTCGAACCGCAGCGTCAGCGACCAGCGCTCGCGACGATCCTCCCGTGCTCCGGCCAGGTGCACGAGATCGAAGTCGGCGGTCGCGCCGTGGGGCGGCTCCGGAGAGGGGTGGATGCGGAGCACGACGTTCTCGACCTGGGCTTCCGTCTCCGCCGTCCCGGCCGCCGTGGCGGCCACGTCCCCGCCGTCCCTCTGGAACGCGGCGTTGGCGAGGTCGGTCGAGAGGAACCGGAGGCTCCGGGTCCAGTGCTCCTCGACGGTCGCGCGGCGGCGCGAGTGGAAGTCGTCCACGAACCGGTTGAGGAAGTACTTGGTGGTGGGATCGAGCGGGTCTGCCTGCGCGGTGGCGGCCTCGTAGGCGAGCGCTTCGGCGCGGCCCACCTCGTCGACCCGGATCACGATGGGCCGGGGCGGCTCCGCGCCCGCGATCCGCAGCAGCACCACGACGCCGAGCACGCAGCTTGCGGCCAGGAGCACCACGATCCTCCGCAGCTTCCGGTTCGCCTGCACCGCCTCTCCCCAGATCTCTGCGTACTCGCGGCCCGCGCTCCTGTCTCTCTTCATTGGCTTCTCCTTGGGTCTCAGACGGGTGGCTTGGCCCCGCCCGCGGGTGCGACCGCCCCCCCGGCGCCCCGCATGATGAGGGCCACGAACCCCGACCCGGCATTGCCGGAGCCGGACACCAGCATGGCGGCGAGTTCGCCCACCTTGAGGCTGGCCATGAGGCCGCAGACGACGAGCGGAAGCAGCACCACGGCCCAGAGCCAGAGTTCGGCCGGATCGGCGGTGCCGGTGCCCATCAGCGCTTCGGCGTAGGTCGTGATGTAGCCGAGCCCCACGCCCATGAAGACCCGGAGCACGGCACCCGCCACGACGCCGTAGAGCGTGTAGACCATCAGGGTCCGGAACCATCCCCAGAACAGGAACGCGAGCGGCTCGAAGAGCAGGAACGCGATGAATACCGGCCCCAGCAGGATCACGATGGCGATGGCGACCTGTGCCCAGATCACCTGCGCGTAGGTCACGCAGAAGAGCACGAGCAGGCAGAACACGAGGGACGCGCCCATCACCAGCGTCACGAGCGACGAGAAGATCACGGTGACGCCCGCGGTCACGATGGACAGCAGATTCCCCGTGGACCACGCGGCGCTCAGGTGCGCGGAGTATGCCTGCACGAGCGCCGTCATCTCGGTGTAGCCAGCCGACACCACGTCGGACAGGAAGAGGTTCTGGAGCCAGATCCCCCCAGACGCGATCATGGCCGGGAACGTGAGCCCGACGCCGGGAATCGGGACGACATAGTAGTGGAGCAGCGTGCGGGGGATCGCGATGCCGATCACGAGCTTGACGAGCGACCACGGCTGGAACGTGCCGCTGTAGGCGATCTTGAGCCCGGTCCACGCGACCATGACGGCGGCGAGCCCGCCCCAGAGCTGGAGCCCGAGCGTATGCACGTCGGGTGCCGCGCCGCCGATCACGGTGTCGAGTACCACGTCCAGGAAGCTCTTGAAGTCCTGGAGTTGGTCTCCCGGGATCTGGGTCGGGACGTTCGGGTCGATGGACTGCGGGGGGAGTTGCATCGCAAGTGTTCCCGTCGGTCTCTATCGGTAGAACGACGGGATCCAGAACAAGAGCCCTTCGCGAAGCGCGGCGCGGTTTTGGAGCGCGGCGCCCTGCATCGTCCGGGCGAACGCGTTCGCGCGCATCCGGCTCTCCCGCCACTCGGCGAGTTGTTCCAGGCGCGCGAGTTCGGCCAGCCGCGTCCGGTTCGCCTGCTCGGCCGCCTGGTGGGCGAGCACCTGTGCCGTTGCCGCGTTGATCCGGCCCTGGCTGAGCGCGGCGGCGACCCCGGCTTGCTGAAGGGCTGTGTTGGACAGGTTGCCGTTCGCGGTCAGATCGGCGAACGAGCCCTGCGCGCTCTCGATGGTTCCCGTCAGCGCGGCTGCCGCGTCGAGCGTGGCGTAGTCGAGCACGCGTTGCCGGTCGGCAGCCTCGCGGGCGCGGCGGTAGTCCTCCAGCGCTCGCGTCGCGACTGCCGGCGAATAGTCGCGGTATAGCGCGAGGATGTCCGCCTCGGTCACCCGGTCGGCCGCGTTCCGTGCGGTGCGCCACAGGCCGGTGAGGGAGTTGCCCGTTCCGAAGTCCCGCACCGCCCCGACCATCTCACCGCCCGGCCCGGTGAAGTCGGAATGCCAGGCGAGCCCGTCGCGGACGAGACCGAAGGGATCGGCCGCGAGATCGGAGAACGGCTGCAGAAGCGCTTCGATTTCGCCTCGGGCGGAACGCTCGAGGTGGTCGAGTTGGTCTTCCAATTCCGAGAGCTGGCGGGCCATCGACCGAAGCTGGCGGACCTGGTTGGTGATCTGCGTGATCTGGTTTGCGATGATCTGCGCGCGCTGCCACCAGCTGCCGAAGTCGAACTGGGCGCTCGCGGGAGCCGGGCTGGCGAGCGCGAGGATCGGGATGAGAAGGGCCGCGGCAAGTGCAAGTGTGCGGTATTGCATGGGAGAGTCCTTTCGATTCAGCGTGGTGTCGTGGGGTTGGGGATGAGGACATCCGCAGTGAACCAGATGCGCAGGCGGTGGCCCGCGCGGATCGTGATTTCAGGCATCCGGTTGAGGAACCGGTCGAGAAGCGTGGTCGAGCTGTTGCCGAGACCCTGGCCGACTCCGGCTTGGAGGCCGTAGGGCGAGGCTCCGGCCAGCGTGAGCCCGCTCAGGGCTCCGATGGCGCCCGCGGCAGCGAACGTCGAGAAGTAGTGGCGGTTCACCTCGTCCCTGAGCGCGGCCTCGCCCGCCTGGTTGAGGCCCGAGAATTCCAAGTCGATCCAGGCGCCGTCGGGGAGCAGCAGCCGGTGGAAGGAGACGGCGAGGCGGCTCTGGTCCCGGTGTTGAACGGCGTGGGCGGTCCCGACGACGCGCGCGCCGCGCGGGATCAGGACCCGCTGCCGGTCCGCGGAATGAAACGGTACCGACACCATCGCGAGCACCGGGCCGGGGAAGTCGCCCGAGAGCTGCGTCAGCAGCACCGCTTCGAGAAACGAGCCCTCGCGGATCCGCTCCCAGCCCGGCGGGTCATCCGGGCGGACGCTACGGGGCGGCTCCGCTGTGCCGGGCCTCCGGGAAGGGGTTGGCGGTGGAACTTCGGGAGAAGTCGGGAGGGGCTGTCCGGCCAATCCGGCCGCCAACTCGCCTCCGAGCGCGGCGACGGACCGCTCGACGGAAGCCAGGGCCGCGTCCAGCGCGGCATCGGTCGGCTCGGGTGTCGCCGGAGAAGCCCCCGCTCCGCCGCGCATCCCGCCCGGATCCCGGTACGACCGGGCGACCGGAAGCGAGCGGAGCGATCGGGTCCTCCGCTCGATCTCTTCGAGCCGGAGCGCCTCGCGAAGCTCGGCCTCCGCTTGGCCCAAGCCGGAGCCGACGCCACCCTGAGCCGCATCCCGCGTCTCGACCGGGGGCGCGTCTTCGCCAGCGCCCTGCCGCCTCTCCAGGCCGGTACGGACCTCGTTGGCCGCCGCCTGTTGGGCCTGGCGCTCGGCCTCCGCACGCAGGCGCCCCTGGAGCGCCCGCCCCACGCGGTCGTCCACCGCCCTCGGCTCCGGCGCGGCGGTAGCCATGGGGTCCGCTTCGGGACCGGTCAGGGACCAGGAGAACAGCATCCCGGCGATCAACACGGCGATCAGCGCAATGCCGGCCTTAGTGACGATCCCGCCCGGAAGCGCGCCCTTCGGCTGCTTGACCAGCTGCTTCCAGCGGCTCATCGGCCCTCCTCCAATGGGTCGAACCGCCACCGCAGCCGCTTGTCGCCGATCTGGAGCCACCCGTCATCCAACACATGGCGCGCGACGTAGAGGCCGTCCTGTGAGAGGTCGAACGCGACCAGCGCAGGCTCGCCGTCCCGCAGTTCGTAAAGTGCGGGCGACTCCTGCGCGCGCGAACGGATGTAGGTGAACCGACCGTCGTGCCACATCGCCTCGACGAGGAACGGCCGCTTGGCCGCCTCCGAGTCCAGCCGGTACTCGAACCGCAGCCGTCCCGGATACTCGGCCCGGAACGCCTCGATGTCCGCTTCGGCCTTCTGCCGGGCCTCGATGATCCCGGCATCCGCCTCGTCACGCGCCCTGCGCGCCACTTCGGCCGCTTCGGCGGCCATCCGGCGGTAGGCCACGACCTCGCTCCGGGCTACGAACCCGGGAGCGCCAGCGACGGCGCCAGCCGCCTCCGTGGCCGGATCGACCCGGACGACCAGGTGTGGCGCCTTGTCCCCGTGCTCCGACACCAGGAACGAATAGATCCGGCCCGACTCGCAGACGAGGGCGACGTTCGTCGTCCCGTCCTCGGCCAAGGGCTTCAGGTACGCGACGTTCGCCGCGCCGGTCAGGTGCCAGTACTCCAAGTCGCCGACCACGAAATCGAGGATGCGCTCTCCGGCCGGAAGCACGATCAAGGTCGTGTGGCGCACGCGCGCGCGAACGCGGGGGATCAGCTCCTCGTCCTCCCCGGCGACCGCTACGCGGAGAAACGAGGCATCTTCATGAGATTGCTGCGCGGTGGCATCGGCTGGGACCGCGGCCAGAAGCAGCGCCAGCAGGACAACGACGAGTCCGAGCAGAATCGCCAGGATTGGGGTTCTCATGGAGTCACGTCCTTTCTGTTGGTCGGTTGGGGTGTGTTCGGCCCTGCCAGCACTTCGAGCGCCCGGACCAGGCCGTGTTGCGCCACGGCCTCGGCGCGCTTCTCCGCGTCCAGCGGGGACGAGGTGTAGAGCCAGTAGCTCGCCGGATCGACTTCGAGGCGAAGCACTGCCGCCTCGTCCGGGCGGCGGAGATACAGTTCGCGCTTCGGCGTGAGTTCCCGGATCCGCGCCACCTCCGACCCGTTCAGCCGGAACAGCGTCCCAACCTCCTCGGGCAACTCGGGGTTCGCGAGGAACAGCTTGGTCGGCACCGACTCCAGCAGCGCCGATGCGCCGGGCGTCCCGGTCACGTCCACCGCCGACTGGGTGGCGAGCACCAGCGCCGCGTTCTTCTTCCGCCACGTCTTCGCCGCCTCGGCCAAGTAGGCGAGCACCGAAGGGTCCGCCAGATAGCGCCACGCCTCGTCCACGACCATCAGCTTGAGCCGTGCGGCCTCGGCGGGGTCCTCGATCTCCAGCCGCATCCGCTCCAGCAGGTACGACAGAGCGGCCTCGCAGAGGTCCGCGTGCTCCGCCGCGCCCGCCAGGTCGATCACCTGCCAGTCCCGGAACTCCAGGTCGGCCGTCTCGCCCGGCGGGTTGTCGAAGTAGCGGCCCCACGCTCCGTCGCCGGTCCAGCGGCTCAGAGCGGGCCACATCGCCGACGGGAGCGAACCCTTCAGCACGCGGAGGGTTCGGCGCTTACGGTCGAACGCATACAGGTCCTCGACCCGTGCCCGGATCTCGCTCGTGTCCGCCCCGCCCGGCTCATAGCCGCCAAGGCGAAGCAGGCGCTGGACCCAGCCGGTCAGGAACTGGAACGTGCGCGTGGTGGGCGGCAGCGCGAACGGCTGAAGCTCGAGGCCGGACTCAGACTCGCCCGGCGTGAGCTCAAGGTAGGAGCCCCCGATAAAGCGGGTCAGCCAGCGGTAGGAGCCACCCAGGTCCAGGATCAACACCCGGGGGCCGTACTTGAGCGCCTCGACCAGGAGGAAGTTGAGCGTGAAGCTCTTGCCCGACCCCGTCGCGCCCAGAATCAGCGTGTGGCCCACGTCGCCCGCGAACAGGTCGTAGTGGTACGGGGTGCGCCACGGCGTCTCCAGCACTGCGAGCGACTCGCGCCGAAGGTGGTTGCTGCGCGCCGAACCCCTCGGCGGTCCGAACACGGGCGCAAGACACGCGGCCAGTCCGGCCGAGACCACGACATTGCGCACCTGCCGCCTCCGCGGCTGGGCGGGGAGCCGCGAGAACCAGACCGGGAGTTGGCCGAAGCCTTCCCGGACAACCTTCGCGTCGTGCGCCGCGAAGAGGCGGCGCACATCTCCGTCCAGCCGCTCGATCTCGTCCAGATCGCCATGGAGCGCGACGGTGAGCGACGCTTCGCCGTAGGCCACACCGTCCGCCTCAAGCTCGACAAGCGCGGCGCCCAGCCGGTCCGACTCCGCTACGGCGGCCGAATCGACCATCGCCGACGCCGTGCCCTCGGTCTCGCGCATGTGCGCCATCATCGAGTAGCGGCGCGAGAAGTAGTGGCGCTGCGCACCCCGGATCCGCCTCCGCGCCTTCTCGACTGTCCACGGTCTCCATTCGAGGGAGACCGTCAGGACCGCGTCCAGGCAGTAGAGGTCCTTGAGCAGGTTGGCGTGCGCCTGGCCGGGCGGCGAAAGAAGCGAATAGAGGATCACCGGCTCGCCGTCGAGACGGAGGTGGCTGCGCTCGGCTTCGAGTTCCGAGAGCGCCAGCCGCCAGTTCATTCCGCTGCCGGTCGCGCCATCCCACACCGTCCCCGGCCTGTTGGTCAGTTCGGAGAGGAGGCGCGACCCGTCGCGTGCATCGAGCAATTCGACGGGCGTGTGCTCGGCGACGAGCGAGCGCCCGGCGTCGATCACCGCCCGGAAACGGCTGGCAGCCGTGTCGATCTCAGAGGCGAGGTAGGTGGACGCGCCCTTCTTTCGGCGTCCCCATCTTCGAATCAGCCGGGAGACCGGTCCAGACCGCGCATCCTCGGCCACCGGACGAAGGCCGGACCCCAGCGACCAGACGACGTAGGCTTCGAGCGCCTGCACGCGCCGGGCCAGAAACGCACGGCGGTTCCGCTCCGAGACGGCTGCAATGTCCCTGCGCGACTCCCGAAGTTCGCCCTTGATGGACCCCGGCCTTCGCAGCAAGTAGAAGTAGAGTCGCGTATCTGGACCGAGCCCCGACAATAGCCGCTGCCAGAGACCCAGCACGCGGTCGATCTGGTCCGGTGTGCGACCGTCCGTCACGGCGGGCCGGATCCGGCCCGCCGTGAACAGTTCGCCCGAACGCCCCAAGCACGTGTGGCCGTCGTCCAGCCAGCCCCAGTAGGGCAGCTCCTCGGCCAGAGAACCGGCCGCCTCGTAGGCACGCAACTCCTCGGCGACCCTCATCCGCCGTCCGTCCGGATCCGAAGGTGCCAGGGTTCGTCCGCCCATTTGCCCGGATCGAAACGCGCCGGATAGCGCGCCGCCGCCCGGAGCACCGCCAGCATGGCCGGGTCCTTGCGGCCCGCGAGCCAGCCTGCCCCGTAGCAGGCGGCGAACACCACGCCGCCCGCCATCAGCGAGGCGGTCGCGTTCCACACCGCGAGCGCTAGAGTCGCGCCCAGCAGGAACAGCCGCCGCTCGACGCCTAGGACCGTCAGCGGACGGTTGAGCGCGGCGTAGCCCGGCCAGCGCCTCAAGTCCCGCATCAGAACAGCCAGGCTAGGAAGTTCACCGCACCCACCGCCATCCCGATTCCGAAGATGATTCCGGCCAGCGTGCGCTTGCTGCCGCCCTCACCGAACGCGAACATCAGCCCGCCGACCACGATCGCGATCAGCGACAGCCCGCGCGCGATGGGTCCCGTGAACTGCCGCTCAAGCTCCGCCACCGCGTCCACCCACGGACTCGTTCCCTGCGCCACCAGCGCAGTCGGCGTGAGCAGCCAGAATGCGGCCCACACGGTCGTCAACAACGTTCTCATCGTCTTTCCTTTCTCTCTTGGGGTCAGTGGGCGACGGCCTTGGCCTCGCCCCGGCCGTCCGCGACCCGCTCGCGGAGCCACTCCTCCACGTCTGCCTCGATCCAGCGCACCGCTCGCGGACTCAACCGGATCGCCGGGGGGAAGCGCCTTTGGGCCGACCACGCGTAGATTGTGCTCCGTGCCAAGCCCGTTAGGGCCTGTACCTCCGAGACCCGCAGGAGTCGAGTCGTCGGGGTCGTTCTTTCCTCCGTCACGCTCGTGGTCATCGCCCTGCCTTCCCTCGTTCTCATCGCCCGCGTCGCGAACCGAGGCCTGCGGGACCGGATGGGCGGATCCCGGGCACCGCCTCCGGCCAGCTCGTAGGCGGCGATGTACGCTAGGAGCCGGTCCGCCGTCCGCAGTGACGGCGATCGGCCGCGGCGGATCTGGCGCATCAGGTTCGGGTCGCCCAGCGCCTTCAGACCGAGCGCCGTGGGACTCACACCCGTTCGCCTCAGAAACGCATTCACCCGTGAGTTGAACTCCTGCTCAAGTGTCATCGGTGTCCCCCAATGGTGAAGGACTTTTCTTCCCACCGTCAACCCATAGGAAATCTCCTAAGTGTCTATGGCGTCTATAGTTATCCGACGTTGTCCGGGAGCCGCCGGAGCCCGCCGCCAACGCGGTGGTGGAGCACCCCCGCACAGGAGCGGAAGCCGAGGTTCCGGTGGTGGGGGATGCGAAGCTCGGCCGAGGCCCGACCCATTGGCGAAACGGCACACGGCCGGATGGACGGGAACCAGAGGACCGGGAAGAGGGGGATCCTCGGGTGGGCGCGGTCAGCGCGCGTGCCCAGCCGGAGACTTGGTTGCGTGGCACGGCCACGACATCCTCGTCCGTGGTCGCCCCCGTCCGCGCCGGGTGTTGATGTCGGGTTGAGCGAGCGGACCTGCGACGGAGAAACGGACGCGATGAACAGCCTACCGGAACGGACTATGGAGTGTGCCGAGGCCCAGCCGGAGGCCACGCCGATACAGGCGGACGACCTCCTGCGCGTTGCCGCCCGGTCGGCGGTGGCCCGGTCGCTCTCTCGTCTCGTGCGTTCGGGCGCGGGGCTCCTGCGGATCTGCCGAAGCGTCTACATGCGCCCGATTCAGACTCGCTTCGGACTGTGCGCGGCGGGCCCTGGGAAGGCGCTTGCCACGCCGCTTTGCGGCGTTAGCCGGACGATCCTCCGTTGAAGTTGACCCTCAATCTGACGAGCGATGTTACGCCCAATACATCGTGCCGCGAGGCGAGGATGTCACCGTTGGAGCACTGGAACCAAGGCTGGTACATTACCCCGTCCGTCCTAGCTTCGGCCTCCAGGTCGCCGGAGGGACTGAAGAGCTGCCAGATGGTGTGGCGCAACTCTGGATCCTCGTTCGAGTGGGTGATCACGTTCAAGATCGCCCCGTCGGCCATTAGGAACACACCCCTAGACTGCGGATACCAGACCCTGAACGTGGTATAGGAAACCCCGTTCTCGTCAGTCGTCTTGAGGAGCACATCGTCTCCCGGTGACTCAAGGAGGCCACCAATAGAAACGATCGTACGACCGCTCGGGGCGACCGATCCAGAGGTGGGTAGTTGGTACCGTACGATCTCGTGGGGCGCCGCCCGCGAGTAGAGTAGGGATCCGTCCGGCAGCACGTCGAGCGCCCCACCCGTCCCGACGAACCGGGCCATCATGTCTTCGGCCTCCATGGCTTCACCCCAGCTATGAAGATACCCTCCCAGTTCGTCGAATTGATGGATCGCGTGGCCATTGCCGAACACCCCTCCGCTCAATACGAAGCCGCCACCTGGCAGCGCGGCGAATCCTTTAATCCATCCCACGCTGATCGGCATAATCACCCGTCGAACCGGCTCCCCGGCAGGAGTGTAGACTTCCACCGCGTTACGTCCGATGTCGTGGACTGCCATGTTGCCGTCCGGCATGACATCAACCCGACCCGGTCCCCGCAATTCACCAGGACCGTCTCCGTCGCGAGCGACAAGGAAATCGTCACTCTTGTCTCCGTTCGGGGCCACAGCCAGCACCATTCCTGGTCTGGAACTCGCGATCCACACTGTCCCCAGCGGGCTCTCGGCTGCTCCCGTAATCCTCGTGAGCTCTTCGAGCCGTGTGTTGCCGTCAGCAACCCATACCTCGGTCACAGTTAGGCGATCCGTGGCCTGCGCACCTAGCTGAAGGTTGAGGGCCAGTAACGCGAACCCGGCGAGCCCCGAAGCTCGCCGGATTCGCTGCTGTAACACGGTTGTCAACCCGCTTCTTGCGCCGCCTCACGAAGACGGTCACTGAGCAAGGCGACATACTGGCTCAGCGAGTACTCACGCCGATATGCCTCGAACTCGTCCCCGCTCAGGCTGTGAAACGTACCGTCGGCGAGCGCGCGGTACGCAACCTTGAGGTCCCCGTCCTCGCAGGTCCACGTTCCGAACACATCGCCTTTCAGCCTCGCCACGGCCACACCCTCGCTTCCGTCCTCCACCGCGACAAACTCCATGTCCTCGGCTTCGAGGCTCAGGGCGAAAGTCGGATTGCAGGCATTGCCGAAGAGTCGGCAGCAGCCATTATCCGGGTCTTCCGGATCTTCGCCTTCGTAGTCACAGTCGGTGGTTCCCCAAGCAGCGCGGTCGCAGTTCGCGCAGTCGCTGCACGTGGCACACTTCTCCGGGAGCTTGGGTTTTCCGTCTTGGGCGCTGGCGATACCCGTCGTCGCCAGCGACGCTACGACCGCGATGAGCGCGATCCACATGATTCTTGCTGCGTTACTCATTTGGGCCTCCTTAGCTCAATTGAGTGTGGAACATCCGAACCCCTTGGGGCTTCGGCGGGAATCACCCACCGAACTCGTAGTCACAGTATGGCGACTGAATGTGCTCGGGTCAAGCCTGATGTCCATGGGAAAGCGGCAATTGTGACGGTTGTTGCTCACTGACGCCCAGCCTGAGTTGTCTCATATGACGATAATATGGCCAAGGTGACATGTAATCATGTCCTTATAGTGACCATATGGGATCGAAGGAAGGAGCGGACCGTTGAACGATTCCCACCGCTAGGAGCCGTAGGCCAACATCCCAAGTGTCCCAAGTAGTCCCAGAACGTCTGGACCAGTATCCGGGCCATCGGACGCCGCTGCCGTCGGCTCGTCCGAATCCCGGACCGGGGATCGTCGGTTAAGCGGCGCTCCAAGCCGCCGAAGACAGCGACAAGGCTTGGCGAAACACCTAGGAACGCGCTACGATCCGGGGGTTCGCGCCGGAATACAATCGCCGATGACCATGGGGTTCACACGGACTTCTTCCGTCCCCCGCCCCATGGGGTTTGGCTGTCGGTCGGATCCGGCTGCCTCGTATCACCGGGTTCAATCCGGGCGGGCTCCCGGGTTCGCGCGGGACCGGGGAAACTCCAGGCCGAAGGACGCGCGCACCCTAATGGGACGCTGTCGGCATGCGATAGCCGACGCCGCGCTCGGTGAAGATGTAAGTCGGCTTCCTCGCCTGGTCGCCGAGCTTTCGGCGGAGCTTTTTCACGGCAGTGCGCACCGGCTGCGCGCTGCTGGGTGCGTGCTCTCCCCAGACCTGGCGCCAGAGGGCGTCGTAGGTCGTCACGCCGCCCGCGTTGAGCGAAAGGGCGCGCAGCAGCCCGTATTCGGTGGCGGTGAGGCGCACCGGACGGCCGGCCACGGTCACGCGGCGCTTCTCGTAGTCGATGGCGAGGTCGCCGAGCATGAAGGGCTCGCGCCCGGGTCCGGCACGCCTGCGCAACGCCAGCTTGACGCGCGCCACGAGTTCGGCCGGCGAGAACGGCTTGACGATGTAGTCGGCGGCACCGGCCTCCAGCGCCCTCGCGACGGTGTCGCCGCGCCCGTACGCGGAGATGAGGATCACCGGCAGTCCGGCGAGTGCCGGGAGCGTTTCCATCAGCCTGATGCCGTCGGTGCCGGGCAGCACGAGGTCCAGCAGGACCAGACGAGGCTTGCGGGTCTCGACAAGACGGGACACCTTGCCCGGTTCCGCGGTGACGACGGGGGCGTAGCCCGCCGCCGCGAGCGCGCCGCGCACCTGCCGCAACGAATTGGGATCGTCGTCCACCACGAGGATGGGTGTCCGCTCCCGCGCCCGCCGCGGCGGCTCGGAGGCGCTCGCCAAGGCATCCGGCTCCGCCTCCATCACGGGAAGCGTGAACACGACGCGCGTGCCCCGGCCCGGCCCGCCGCTCTCGGCCCGGATGCGCCCGCCGTGCGCCTCCACCAGCCCCTTGCATATGACAAGCCCCAGGCCGGACCCCCGGCCCCGGGGATCAGCGCCCGTGTGGCGGCGGAACAGGTGGAGCAGCGCGTCCGGTGCCAACCCGTCGCCCTCGTCGGCAACCGAGATCCAGACATGCGCCTCGTCGTGCGCCGCCGCCACCCGGATGGGCGAGGTCTCCGGCGAGTGCCGCGCTGCGTTCGCAAGCAGGTTGTCGAGCACCTGAACGACGCGCCGCCCGTCGGCCATCACCGCGGGAAGGTCCGGCGGCAGGTCGACGACGACGGAGTGCCTCCCGCCCCGGCCGGCGAACGCCCCGCGCGCCCGCTCCACGAGGCCGCCGACCTCCTCGGGCGCCGCGTCCACCGGCAGCGTACCCGCACCGATGCGCCCGGCGTCCATCAGATCGGCGATCAGCCCGTCCATGCGGTCGGCCTGCTCCTCGACGATGCGCAGGAACTGGCGCAGCTCCGCCCGGTCGGGCTCGCGGGAGTCTCCCAGCGCCGTCGTCGCCGAGCCCTTGATGGCGGCAAGCGGCGCCCTGAGTTCATGGCTCACCAGCTCCAGGAACTCCGCCCGCGACCGCGCCAGCGCTTCGAACGGGGCCAGATCCTGGATGGTCACCACCACCGTCTCGACCGAGCCCTCCGGGGAGCGGATCGGGGTCGCGTCGAGCAGCGTGCGGACGCTCCGCCCTCCGGGCACCGAGAGTTCCACCTCCTCGGCGCGCACCCGCTCGGCGGTGCCGAGATCGGCGAGTGTGACCTCGCTTCCGTCGCCCCGCCGGCAGGTCACCGCCTCCGGAAGCCGCTCGATGGGGCGCTCCGGCGTGAGGAGCCCGTCCACGATGCGCTTCGCCTCCCGGTTGAACGACAGTGGCGCTCCGGTCATGGTGTCGAACACGACGACACCGACAGGCGAGGTCTCGACCAGCGCCTCCATTTTGGCCCGGGCGCGCCGCTCGTCGCTGTGCGCGCGGGCGTGGGCGATGGCCGCTGCCGCCTGCTGCGCGAACAGCGCCAGCGCCGCCTCGTCTCCGTCCGAGAACCCGCTCTCCTTCTCCGCAAGGAAGAAGCCGCCCTCGGGCGTGTCCCTGTGACGCATCGGCGTGGCCAGCAAGGCCCGGCACGGGAGCGGGAGCGGCGAGCATCCGAGCGAGCGGGCGAAGGCCGCCAGATCCGGCAGTCTCCGCGGCGCCTCAAGGTCGCGCAGGTGTTCGAAGAGCCGGAGCCCGTCGGGCCACGCGGCCAGCGTTCCGTGTTCCTCCGGCGTCAGGCCGGAGGTGACGAAGTTGACGGGGCTGTCCGGAACGGTCGGGGCGTAGATGGCGCCGTAACGCGCGCCGGTGAGTGCGCGGGCGCCCTCAAGGGCCTCGCGCAGCACGGTGTCGAGGTCGAGGCTCGCGCCGACGCGCAGGATCGCTGCGATCACGGCGGATTCGCGGTCCTCCCGGCCTTCGCGCTCTGGAGCCGGTTCGCGGGAATCGTTCAACGGTCAGCCCTCCTAGGTCGAGTTTGTCACGTCACGGTGACAACACAATAACAGAACAAATAGACATGTACAAGGCATACGCTAGAATGGGATTCAGGCGTAAATGGGGCAGTATTCTTCACAATTCGCGATCCTCATGGAATATCCGTCTTGACGAGAGCACACTCAGTCGCCATACTGTGACTACGAGTTCGGTGGGTGATTCCCATCGAAGATCGCACCCCACGTCCAAGAGGAGGACAGCCACGATGAATACCGTTATCCACACCGTTCGCGCCTTCACGGCTACGTGCTTGGCGCTGTTCACAACCGACCGCCGACCGTTCCGCGTCGCCGCCGTCGGCGTTGCCGTTGCTGCGGCTGCGGCCTTCCTCCCAACGCTACCGGCCGGATCGCCACTGACGACCGGTCTCTGCGCGAGCGAGGATGATGGGCCCCTCTGCCCGAAGCTCTGCGCACCTGGGCTCCATCCGTGTGCGAACGCAGTCGTTGACGGGCACAACGTCACTTGCTTGGGTCCGGCCCCCGTCGTCGAGCCGCCGAAGAAGTAACAAAGCGGGACGATGTCTACGGGCGTCGCATCCGGGGCGCGCTGCGCCGTGGCGACTGCAGCAGCGTGTTGGGCGATCCTCGGTGCGTGTGAACGCGACGAGGCGGCGTCCGAGGAGGTGGCGACGCGTTCCTCCGAGCGCGTCCTTGTGGACCCGCCTGAAACGGCAGTAGCCTACCTGGGAGCAGTGCCGTGGGGGCTGGCGAACCCAATGAGGCTCGCTGTATCCGCAGAGGAGGATCACGTCTATGTCATGGACTTCGGTGCGCCCCTTGTCCGGCAGTTCACTCTTGAGGGTGATTTCATCCGTGATTACGGGACTGGCGAAGGCCAGGGTCCTGGGGAATTCCTCTCCCTCAGCGATTTCGAAGTGGATGCGACGGGTCGGGTTTGGACGCTGGACCCGGCGCAAGGCCGAATCCAGGTGTTCGATCAGGCGGCCGAGTTGGTAGAGACGATCAGAGTGCCAGGGAACGCTACAGCCTTCGAACTCACCCCGGACGACGATGTGGTTCTCATGGTGTTGGACAGCCTGCTGTTTCGGCGGGTGACCCGTAGCGGCACCGTCGTGAACGACTTCGGCCGGGTGGCAGACGATCAGGGATTTGAGAGCGCGATTGCGCTCTGGGGATTCGTCGACGCGAACGCATCGAGTATCTTCTACAGCGGTGCCTACGGCGGATTCCTCGGCCGTTGGTCCGCTGACGATGGTGCGCGGCGCTATCTGGGGAGCACGATCGTAGAGCAGCCCTTCCCAACTCCGGTCAGCCAGGACGGTGCTTTCATGATCGCGCCGGAAGACCGGATTGGGGCGTCATTCGGCCTCGTCGCCCGCCGGGACACGGTGTATGTGCTTGCCCACGGCGAGGGCACGTATTTGGTCGATGTGTACGAAGCTGAGCGAGGCCAGTACCAATACTCCATCCCAATCCCGACACCGTCCGTGACGGCCATATCGGTGACCCGAGACCATCTTGTCGTGGCGGCTGACACGCTTGTAACCGTGTGGAGCCGTAGCGACTAGCCCGTTACCAGCGTCTGCGCGAGGGGCCGCGATCAAGTGTGCCTCCGCCATCCCCCGATGGTTGGGGCTGACCGGAATGCGGATTCCCGCAACTACCATGGCCACACGAGCGGCTCCTGAGCCCCTGCCCCGTCCGTGGCCGACGGGCCGACCGGACATGGTCCTCGACGGACCGGCCAGCCGGGAGCTTGGTCTTGACCGGCGAGGGCTTGAGGATCCGCCCGTAGGCGGGCCTCTGGCCGACTGGGTGTCAGACATCCGGGCAATGCCACCCTCCCATCCCGTCGAGACCGGTAACAAAACCGCTCTCACGTCCATTCTGGTCGTCTTGGGGGCGGAGGGGCGAGATTCAAGCCCGCAGGATCGCCTGTAACGCACGAACTCGACCCCCCGGGAGGGGTAGGGACCCGGTTTCGGGGATTCCGGCCGAGGAACTCGACATTCTCGCGTGGATGGTCGAGCCCCGGAAACGGGTGAAGGCGCGCTCGCAACGGATGAACGGCTGGCGGTGGCCGCTGCGTCAGGTTCTCCAGCCCGCCCGCCCGCTCGACCAAGGGGTGATCGGAATCCGCACGAACTGGCCTCTCTAGGCGAGCCGTGGCCCGGTGATGATGGATCGATGATGGGCGATTGTATCGACCCCCCAGACCCCTCAAGACCGGTAAATACCAGCAGCCACAGACCCCCGAGGACCACTGGATGACGACCATCGAGAGGCTCCGCACCCTCGCCCGCGAACTGGCGGGCGAAGCCTGGGACTATGATCGCCGCCACCTGCCCGCGCAGGCGCATGTCCGCCGGTTGGCGGCCACGGCGGTGATGAGCCAAGCCGACAGCATCCAACATGAGAATGCCATTGTCGAGGATCCACCCGCCCGCTGACCTGGGGCGACCCTCGGCTTCGGAACAGTGTCGAGCGTCCCTCGGGCAAGCACCGAGAGCGCGAGGTCTTCCAACCGATCAGACTCAGCCGCCACTGCTCGGACAATCTGGGACGGCCCTCCGGATGGTCGAGTGCGTCGGTCTCTCGGGTACTACCTGCTGCCACCAGCCCGCGGACGAGCGCCGGTGGCCGTGCCTGTACAGCGTGCGGTCATTCGGGTGGCCACGTGGGGACTTGGGCATGGCCATCGAACGCCCGATGATGAGCGCGCCTTGACATCTCGCTGGCCGTGGCCTCCCCCGTCTCCTTTTCGTTTCGAAACCACCGACCTGGTCTACTCACGCATCGGACCCCCGGCCAGGGGGTAGGCTACTGTGAGGAAGCGGTACATCTGACACTAGCTCACCCGGATGCCACCGACTCGGACGCCGACCCCCGGGATTGCGCATTCCGGGGCGTCCACATACCCTACTAGTGGCCATTCTTCGGTGATGTCAGCACGATTGGGCCCAGATGTCGACCCATGCGGCAAGAACGTTAGGTTAGACCGTACGGTCCCCATTGCCGATGCAGGGCTAGATGACACAGCATGGTTATCACGCTAACGCTGAGGACGACCGAATGCTCCGAATCGCGACCTTCAACATCGAGAACCTCACCTTCGAGGATCGGAAAAACAATCCTGGGGTGCACGCTAGGCAGGACGAACTCAGAAGAGTACTAGCTCGACTCCGGGCCGATGTCCTGTGTTTGCAGGAAGTCCATGCTGAGAACTTAGATGGACATACTGAGGACAACCCGAAGAGAGAACTGGGTGCCCTCAACGAGCTGCTAAAGACAACCATCTACGAGAACTATCATCCGTATTGGACGTCGCTTCCCGACCACGAAGGGGTTCCGCGTGCAAAACGCAACTTGGTGATCCTCTCGCGTTTCCCCTTTGATTCGTGCAGTCAGTACAGGAACAAGTGGATTGACAAACTGATGTATGTGCCGGTCACCGAGAAGAAAGCTGAAGAGGCAGAGGAGGGCGAGCAACCGAATGCGATGATTAGTTGGGAACGCCCGATTCTTCATGCGACGATTACCGTAGACTCGGGGAAACAGAAGCATAAGCTACATATCATAAACCTACATCTCAAATCGCGATTGCCGTCGAAGATAAAGGGCCAGATCGACGAAGAGCAATGGTGGTTGTGGCGTTCCGCAGCCGGATGGGCAGAAGGCTACTTTCTTTCGTCGATAAAGCGGGTCGGCCAGGCGCTGGAAACAAGAGTACTTTTGGACACTATCTTCGACGACGAACCAGATGCGAAAGTGCTGGTGTGTGGGGACCTCAACGCCGAGCCCGGAGAAGTGCCGATCGAGGCCATCTGCGGACGGGTTGAGAATACAGGCAATCCCGCGCTAAGAAAGCGCGTCATGATTGCCTGCAGTGAGATGGTGCCCGAGTCGCTCAGGTTCACTCACTTGCATCACGGAGAAGGCAACCTCTTGGACCATATACTGGTGTCGAAACCGTTGTTGGCGCACTTGTGTTGCGTGGCGATTCACAACGAAGGTCTGCACGACGAGAGTCTGCCGTTCGCTGTCGACATGAAGTACCCGGAATCTGATCACGCGCCCTTCGTCGCTGTCTTTGACCTTTCCCTTTGATCCGGAGCGGGCAAGCGTTATGTGTGGATCTCTTGTTGCAGGCAGATGGCGATCTGTGAGCCCACGCGTAAAGGCGGCCGTGACCGCGATTGGGGTTGCCGGGGTGTTGCTGGTGGTAGCGATCCGTTCAAGAGGCACATGGGAAGTCGATGGCATGGGAACATCGGGATGGGCGACACTCGAGGCGAAGTCTTGGCCATCTGCCAGGTGTGTGCAAAGAGTTGGAGAGCATCGGGATCGACTGCGGCGATCCGTCTTCAATGGACTGGTGGCCTACGAGATCCGACGTGCCGGAGCTCATGCTCAGTTGCTCCGTGAACTCACACGAATCCGGAACGCTGCGCATATGGGGTAGACTTCGTAATGGTGCCAGGTAACCATCCGCTCGCAATACCGGAACGTAGTCTTGGTTTTCGACGACAGCGAGGAAGAACGGACGCTCTGGTACAGTGGTAGGACCCTCTTTTTCGGCGAGGACAATGGGGCGATCATTTGAGCAGATGCGCAACGCCGCGGTGTTTGCGGTGCGCATGACGGACGCGTATGGCGAGAGCACCGCGGAATGGAGCCTGAGGGGAATCAATGCTGCGGTGACAAGTCGGGCGTTCGAGCCGTGCAGTCAAGTGTCTTAGGCCTTGTCGGAAGACGTACGGATGGACCGGCCTCGACTGCGGCCACCGTGGCCAGCAGGGACCTTTCGCGCCTGCTTACACTAAGGCCACGCATGTCTCTAGTTGGCATGACCGGTCACAGGCTCGCCCGAAAGAAGAAGCGAGACCAAGAACAACACGATCTGAATCATAAACGAAATGAGGAGCCTGTCATAGGTAGTCTGGAATCTCTCTAGTCGTTGGTTGTTCACAGAACTACACCGAACGGTCTCTTGCAGCAGACGCGCCTTAAAATCATCGGGCTCTCGGTGGGTGGCATCCCACATTTTGTCAAGATCCGGTTGTCGCAGCGTTCGCCGCCGTAAGTTGTAGAGCGCCACCGGTACAGTAACGCCGCCCCAGATCAGTGCAAGGCGGAAGATCCAAGCAGAGATGCCACTACCATGTTCCGCAAACGTCCCCACCGCCAGAGTAACAGTCAGTATCATGGTAGCGAGGCCACTCAGCCGATCGCGAATCGTGTTGAGTCTATTCGCCGCAATCTCGTATGACTGGATTGCGTAATCGTACGCAAGTGGAGCGCTAGGGCGAGGACGGCGGTCATTGTCACCGTCATTCTCTTGCTCGGTATCACGGTTGTCGGGCACAATAAGCCTATCGAGGGTGAAGGAGAGACTGTCGAGCGCGCGGTGAAGCTTCCGCAACAAGGACTGGAATAACTTCAGTGTTCGGTCGCGTGTTAGTCGAATGAGAAGATGTCTCTTGTTGTTGCCGTCGCTAATGGTTGATGGCCCTCCCGAAAGGGTCAGGGGGAATGTTGCGACGTACGAGCCGTCGATTTCGCGTCCGTTCGTAGCCCTCCGAGAGTGGTTGGCCAGCCCCAACGATCTTGGATCCACGCAACGGATGCGGCGTATCTATTGGGTGTCGGTCCATTTCGGATTCGCCAGCGGAGCCTCGTCGTGGAAGTGGTGGGACGGGGACCGCGTCCCGAATCGGCCCATTGAGAACGCACGGCCTCGGAGCAGACCCCCAAGGGTCAAATGCCATCCCCTCGGCCTGCTCCGCTACCCTTGTCGGTGGTGGGTCGCGTGGGTCCCTCATCATCCGTCATCCGGACGACGTCGGACGTGAACTCCCACTCTCCAGAAGATCCTTTCTCGTTGTCCTGTCTTGGCTCTTCCTGCGCCTTCTGGCTCTCCTCCGGCTGCGGCTGCTCCTGCGTTTCCTCCGACATGTCGTCCTCCCAATCTCGGGAATGCGGGTTCGTACGGGTAGGATGTTCCTTCCAGTCACACGTGCATCGTATGATCACTTGGGCAACCGGGGCAAGGGGGACCGCTTGAAGGGGCGGGGGTGAGCCCGGATGTGGGTTCCTCCCGGGGCACGCACGGATCTGCCGCCAGCGACCAAGATCGCGACTCGCGTTACGCCACGCGAGTGTAAGGTGGCCCAAGCTGGGATGATAGCTCGGCTCCCCTCGAGAATCCTCCCGTCTGCGACCGCCCCGGTCGGGTTCGCTCACTTTAGCTTTGCTACCCCCGCTTCTTTGGTCCGTTGTGGTCCGGGTCGAGTGGTGGCCCCCTCGTCCCTGTCTCCGCCAGCCGCCGCTCCGCCCCGTCCAGCTTCACCGGCAGCGAGGCCGTGTCGGCGCCGACCATCGTCTGCACGGTGGTGGCAACCGCCGCTCCAGTGTCCACGTCCACCTCCTGCGCCAGATGAGTCCAGCCGTGCTTGATCTTCGTGATCCGGGCCTCCGGGTCCTGCGAATGCTCTCAATAGTGGTTCGAGCCCTTACCCGGGCGTTTCCGGGTCCAGCTTCGGGAGACCCTCCCAGGTCTGCGCCTCGATCCGCGAGGCCGCCTCCAGCGTCGTCGCGTCCGTAGGCGGTGCGCAAAAAGGACGATGTAGCCGACGGCGGCGATACTGGCCGTAGCCGAAGGCGCGACCGGTGAAGGAGGGCGGCGCTCGCGCCCTCAGTCCGGATCCGGGTAGCATAGAGGAAGGGAACCGGCGACCGTTGTCCCTGAGACTGGAGGTACACCCAGTGAAGCGCTCACTTGCCTACTCAATCACCGCGCTGGTCGTGGCCGTCCCGCCGCCGCTCCGGCCAGCCGGAATGTCGATTCGAAGTCCGGGAGGTCACCACGGGCGCGGGGACGACGGTCCACGCGGTCTATGCCGAACCGTTTTGGGTGCGGTTGGGCTCGGTGGACGGCCCGCACTTCGAGACCGGGGATCCCGGAAGGTGGCCTCTACGTACACGTGCCGAAGACCGAGAGTCCGACTGAGGACGACTTCGAGGGCGGATACTCTCACGTCTCGGGCGTGATCCCGTGGTCTACGGAGGAATCTACCCGGCCTCACCGCGAGGCGGTCATCTGCGACCGTGGAGGAAAGGGGCTTCCAGGCTCGAGGATCGAGGAGCTACGAGCCCGTTACCTCGCCGCCTCCATGACCTGCGTCAATTCGGAGCAAACCGAACCAGTCATCCGGAACGCGTCGCTTCCTATGCGAGTTTCTCTAGCCCGTGGACAAAACCCCACGGCATCGTTCCTTCGTGTCGGCGAAACCGAACCCATGTGAAGGACAGCGTAGCGTCGACGGTTCCTGCCGAACTCCCGCTGATTGACCCGGCTTTCACGCTATTGGAGCACGATAGCCCCGTACAGCACCTCACGGCACGAACGGCAGATCGTGCAGTCCTGGTTGAACTTAGACGATTCCTTGCCGGGATTCACGCCCTCCGTTTAGGTTGGCTGTGCAGCGTGAGGTGATTCTGGCGGCCTGAAACGAATGGGCGTGGGCATCGGGGGACCCCCGGCACCGACCCCAACCTGTGTCTTCAACCAGCTCGGCGTCGACTACAGTTGCGGGGACCCTAGCACAGCGTGGGAAGCCGACCGGTTGCGGAGAAGATTCTTGGATCCGTTCCTCGGGCCTGACCCCACGCGGTTTCTCCGTTCATGAGACGTCCGCCGGGCGCACGGCCCGCAAGCTCTCGGCCAGGGCTCAGTGGCGCGATTCGGGATCCGCAGACCGGATGGTGTTACATTGCGAGGTTCACGGCGGGCTGCACCCGCCCGAACGCCGTGCATGGGAGAAAGGAGCAACGATGGCCACAACGAGTGGTTGGACGCCGGGTACGGAGGCACCCGCTTCCGGTCAGTATCAGCAAATCGATCCCCGGGGCGGCAAGGGTCGCGAGCTCACAGCGGTGAAGGGGAAACCGCTACCACCGACGACCGTGCGTGGCTCGACCTACACCTTGGTTGACCCCTCGAAGAACAAACCCGGAAGCGGCTGAGTTCACCTTGGGACCGAACGGGTGCGACGAGACGATTTCGCCCAGGCATCGACGGCCGGGCACGGCGGGCCATGTCGTCAAGCCGTTCTCTCCGGCGTGAACAACCCGTGGATCCTGTTACTGGAAGCCGGAGGGCGCCGAGGGTGGAACTCGCAGCGCGTGCGGTGTTCCCTGCTCCGGAGCGCAGGGACCAGAGCCGTTCGTGCTCGGCGACCTACAATTCGGGAGGCCATAGGAAGATGAGGTCGTGGAGGACCGAGACGTGCCAGGCCGACCCGCGTAGGCGGAAAGACAGCAGGTCAAGGGCGCACCTAGCGGCGCGCGCATCCGAGGTCCGAACAGGAGCACGCTTGTCCATGATCGTTCGGGTCAGAAGTTCGTCGCGAAGCGGGTGACCATGGCACAAGAAACCGAAGGATTCAAGGGCGAGATCAAGGTGGCGTCGCGTATCGTGGACCACCTTAGCTCCGGCATCTACAAGTCGCCTGCCGCGTGTCTGAAAGAATTGATCAATAACGCCTACGATGCGGATGCGCTCAACGTTCATGTATCGGTCAAGCCGGACGCGGACCGGATCATCGTCCAAGATGATGGCACGGGATTCTCACGAGAGGAGTTCGAGGCCCACTTCAGTCGAATCGCCGAGTCACGCAAGCGCGACAACTCAGACACGACGACAAGTGGCCGACCCAAGATCGGCCGAATAGGCATTGGCTTTATTGCCGCGAACGAGTTGTGCGAGGAACTCGAGATCTACTCGACACAGATCAACAGTAAAGACCTTCTGCATGTCACTATCAACTTCAGGATGATGAGAACGGATCCTGACAAGCGTAGGCGGGACGGCGGTGACTTCGCCAAAGCTGATTATATGGGTGAGATCCTATCTGCCCATCCAAACGATCATCACACTACTCTCGTCCTTAAGGAGATCCGCGGTGAGGCAAGGGATCTCTTGGCCGGAGAGGGCGCGCGACACCAGCCGGGATCGCTTTATGGAAAATCGCCGGAATCGATAGCTGATGCTCTTGCAGACCCAAAGCTCCGTTCATGGACCGACCTAGATTCATATTCGCAGACGATGTTGCGAATCGGTCTCAATGTGCCGGTCGCTTATGCCCCTGCTTGGGCTCCAGAGGCCGTACTGGCTGACGGACTGGAAGAGTTCTCAGTGGAGGCGGACACTTTGAATCTGGCGCTCAAGTACGACGGTACGGATGTCCGAAAGCCGATCGTTCTGCGGCCGGGAGACAAGCGAACCCTGACGAGAACGTTCGAGCACCGTGGCGACCGGGTGGCGGCTCGAGGCTATTTCTATGCTCAACATGGCCGAATTCAGCCTGAGGAATTGCAAGGGGTCTTGGTTCGCATTCGACACGCCGCCGTTGGGGAGTACGACAAGACATATTGGGGATTCCCGGCGTCGGAAGGACCGTTGTTCAAGACATGGGTTAGCGGAGAGGTGTGGGCAAACGACGAACTTGAAGACGCGATGAATATCGACCGAAGCACTCTCCGCGATGTTCATCCGGCGTACGTCGAACTGCGAAAAGCCCTGCATGAATTCATGTCTCGCTTCCTGAAAGACGTAAGACGGGAACTGTACGGCGCAGGCGCCACGGCACGCCGCGTGTATCGGGCCGAGGGCGAGATGCGGCAGATTGAACGCGTTGTTGCTGACCGGACAGCGGTGGCCCCACAAGCCATGGAGGAGGTCAAGGAAACGTGGCGGGATGAGGCTGGGAGTGACACCTGGGCGGTTAGGTTGACGAGGAAGTACTCAGTTAGCCAGCTGTACGATATCGTAATTGGAGTTGCCGAAGAGGTCTTACCGAAGCCGGTTCTGGCCCGTTTCGTCAAGCGACTTACCGAGCGGTTGCGGAAGTGAAGGGTCGACAGCCGGTTCACGAAGCGATGTCGGAGCTGCGTCCGGAGAAGGAGGTGATGCGGGAGTTTTGGTTGGAAGAGGCTAAGGCCTATTCTGAACGGTATCCAGAGGATACTGATCCTCTGTTTCTTACCCTTCCAGGCCCGGCAGCGTATGATGTTCGGTTGCTCATCGATCAAGGCTTGCTCGCTCTGACGGAGAGCGGTGCCATCGCCGAGGATCAACAATTCCGAGTCGTCTGCATTGAACGTAACGGGATGGCCGTTGCGGAACTGATCCAACAGTTTCCTGGCATGAAGATCATAGAAGGCACGGTCGAAAACCTCCTAGCGTGGCAAAGTCAGTTTAACTGGCCCGCAAAGAAGGACCGTCGCCTCTTTCGGGCGCGCGTCGTCAATCTGGATCTCAACACGGGGCTCATCGCGCAGTCTGCGGGTGGGTTGGTGGTCTTTCCAGTCATCGAGGTGATCCGGAAACTTCTTGAGATCCATGCGGGCCCGCAACCGCTGCAGTGGACTCTATGCCTCACATTAAACGGGACGATTCCATGGCCCGTCCAGGTGGCCGAGTCAGCCCAGGCATTCATGCGAGAAAACCTCGGTCGCGACGACGAGTTTCGCGTGCGCGCCACCAATGCGCTAACCAAAGACTTTGTGGAGCGCCTCGTGGCAGCAAACACAATCGACTTCAAAGACTTGGATCGCGTAGAACAGCAACGGTTCTTGATGGTGTTTGTGCCAAAGAAGATTGCACAAGTGGTCCAAAACTTGGGCTGGCGATTGGTGACCAAGCACAACTTTCGCTACGGGACGCCGCCTAACGCCCCGATGGCAGCTTGGATATTGGAGTTCATACCAGCCGGGTCGTTGATCTCCACACCTGATGCAGGGTATCGCAAGGCGCTACGGGAGATTTTTTCGAACTTCACACAAATTGCAAGCGATGGGAGTCTTGGCAAAGCATGAGAGATGTCGAAGTGGATGAGCTGCCGCGTCGTGCGCTGGAGGCGCTACGGAACAAGGGAGTCATGCCACATAGAGAGCTAAGGGATGGCTTGATTTTCTCGGTGGACGCGAGGGATTTCATGTCGACCGTACGAGACGGCAGTGCCGATGTAGTGTTTCTGGATCCACCGTTCAACCTAGGGAAGCGATACGGAAGTAGTCCGCGGAGCGGTGATCAACTTGAGGAGGAGGAGTACCTAGAGTTGCTTTCGTCCATGGTGGAGGAGAGCGTGCGAGTGTTGCGCCCAGGAGGAGCGTTGTACGTATATCATCTACCAGCGTGGGCGATTCGTATCGGAGGTATGCTCGAGGGTGTGCTTGATTTCTGTCACTGGATTGCTGTGTCGATGAAGGGAAGCTATCCATACGGGGGCCGCTTGTATCCAGCGCATTACGCACTCTTACATTATTCTAAAGGTGTACCACGCGTGTTTCGGCGGCCGAAGATTCCTCCGGCAACTTGTCGGCATTGTGGTGGACTGGTGAAGGACTACGGCGGCTATTTGGAATACGTGAGTAGTGAAGGGTTGAACCTAAGTGATGTATGGGATGATCTCAGTCCAGTGCGTCACCGGAGGAACAAGAGCCGTCCCGGGAACGAGTTGCCTCTACCACTGCTGCGACGAGTGGTGAGGATCAGCGGGGATAGGGGCGGGCTCCTAGTGGACCCGTTTGCTGGAGCCGGAACGTCTTTGGTGGCGGCGAGGGAGATCGGGATGGAGTTTATCGCATGCGACAGAGAAGAAGAGTGCTGCGATGCGATGGTAGAGCGGCTCAAGGGGGTAGGACCGGTGGAACGGGTGGGTCCAGGAGACTCCGCGGGGTTAGAGAATGATGGAATGGGTGCCTCTGAGGAGCGCGAGGAGGTTGCAAAGTGACGCGTCGAATAGGGGGGGGGCCAGCGGGCGCGAGGTATCTTGGGACTGCTCCCCGCGCCGTGCCCGACACAGGTCGTGAGGAGTTGGTCCTGCACGCGATAGTGCGAGCAGTGTCCCTGCGGACATGATGGATCTTCAAGACCTGCCAAGGCGGATTTTCCTAGATAGCAGCGACCTCCGATGACGCCAGACGCTACCAATTGGAGACTTGGTTCAGTGACACATGGCACTATTGGCAACGTACCATTTGTTCAGACAACGACCTGCCGAGCTTCGTCGAAGCCGAGGAGATTCGCGTTCGCCTGCTCGCATCAGGCAGTCTCGACGCGCTATCGGACATGGGTGACCGTGTACTCGTCTGTGACGCCGTCGTCTATCGGTGCGAGTTGTTTTGCACGCGGGACTGGAGAACGGTTCTGCAGCTTCGCGATGACCTAAGGGGGTTGCCGCTGAGCATCGTCACACCCGCCGAATGGTGGGCGAAGATGGAACCCTACGCGAGGCTATGGTTGTAGATCCCGAGCAGTCGGGTAAGCGGGCCTAGATCGAGAACGTTCGACAGCATCGCGACAGTCCCCCGCCCATCTTGATTATGACAGGCGAGGTTCGCGGCGCGACCGGATGCCCGGAAGTAAGACTACCTAGGCGCCGACCGCAGGTCTGGGACGAGCATCGTAAGTGCTCGGAGATTGCGACGGATAGTCTGCTGTGCCTGCGCAGCCGAGACCGACCAGAGCTCGCCGAGGATGTGAACCGCTCGGTCGACGTGCCACGGCATCAGTGGCGTCCCCTTGTCTTGAGCAAACGGACCATCCGACTCCGTCAGGACCCGGTCGCGTGGCATGAGTGCGGCAAGGAAACGCCCGTTCCTGCTACGGAGCATAGCAGGGCCCACACTGAACCAGCATCCAAGGTCGATGGCGCATTCGAGGTCGCGACGTGAACCTGAGAACCAGTGTAGCACGGGGATCCCCGCATCGCGGTAGGCCTGAAGGCGACCTAACACGGCGGCGGTGGCCCGCCTGCTGTGGATCGATAGGATGCGTCCTCCCGCGTTCGAGCAGGCCTTGAGAACATGGTTGAAGACTGCGAGTTGGATGTCCCAATGGGGTTGGAACTCGGGAGCACCGTCCAGACCAACCTCCCCAACGTACCGCGTGAGCGGGAGAAGCCTGTCGAAGATCTCCAATTCCGCGTGCCGCGCGCGGGCCAGTTGCGGATGCAGTCCGACTGCGGTGCTGATCCTATCAGCCCCGTGCGCCAGCCGCGCAGTTCCTTCCCATGCAGAAGGTGTGGTCGTAACCGACAGGACATAGATACCACGGTCCTTGCAGGTGGCGGTAATTTGGGCGGGATCGCTATAGAGGTCGAGGTGACAGTGCAGATCGATCACATCACTTGGACGGCTCTGAGGAATCGGCTCAACTCATCGATGCCGCGTTTCACAACTTCCCGATAAGGGGTCGCGTCGTCCATCAGCTTCGAGCACAACGAGGCACCTAGCCACCGATCAGGGCCATCCCTGCGGATCTGGGTCACAGCCATGGCGGCCGACCGAACATCATCGAACCGGGCGTGGTTCGTGTCGTCGCGCCACAGGTCAGAATAGTGATAAGGGGTGCTATCCTGGCCTCGCCACGCATGGAGGCTGGCTCGCCGGATGAGGCAGGGGACACAGCGGCCACAATGCTTGTAGGCATAGCGGGCGAAGCGTCCGCAACTCGTGGAGGCGTGGGCGAGTGCTTCGAGAAGCGGCTGATCATCACAATCGCTTAGCATCTCTCCTTTCGTGACAAACTCATAGGGATTCGTGAGTCGAACCCGCAACTCGGCCATGTCAAGTAAACGTTGAAACTGGCTTAGGAAGACCGGGTGCGCAGTGCGGGTACTCAGGCTACCAAGCCTCCCAATCGTCAGCGGCGGGTTCACAGATATGAAGCCGTTCTCGCAGACAAACAGCGGTATCTCGTCGCCGTCGCTATAGCGACGCAGGGCCGTTGCAAGCAGGACGCCATAAGCGAGGAAGGCGATCGATCGAGCTCGCTGTGATCTCTCGTGCTGTGCCGGACACTTCGTGTCATGGTTAAGCTGCAGATGACTGAGTCCACTCCCGATCAGCGATGCAAAACGGACTTGCCTTTTCTTGTCACCCTTCGCCACCTGGCTCACGAGGTACGGACGCCTACCATGTCCACCGACGAGATCGATTGCCCCAACAAGGCTGTCGAGCCCACCCGATAGAAGCGAAACACAATCTTCGTCCGGCTGCACCACCCGTTTCGGCGGCGACGGACGAGCACCGCCATCAACGAAGGTGACGGTCCACCGGTCTGTGGTGAGGAAGCGTAGCTGGTTTTCGAGGAGAGAGCGGTGTTCGCGCCAGAAGGACGGATCTGATACGGCGACTTGCAGGTTGATCTCGCGCGTCCAGCCATCCGGGCTCCTGTCTCGTCTAACTCCTAGGTCAGCCGCCGTCACAGCCAGCGCCAGCGAGAGGAGATCCCAGGCCCGCGGGTCGGGGCGCAGCTTGGCTTCCTTGACCACGCGGATGATGCGGGCACCTGCCGCACCCCGCTGGGGTCGGTCAGCACGCGAGAAGAGAACAACTTCTAAATCGGCTGAATGGTCCGGACGGAACGACCAATCGGCTGGCGCGCAGATGACCTTCATTGGATGTAATCCTCGAAGACAGCAAAGGCCTCCGCGAGAGCCCGTGTCGCCATCTGGGCCACCGAACGAGGTGTGAGCGCGGATGCGGTAGCCCGCATTGCGCGGAAACGGGCCGAGATCGTCTCACGGATGTAGTCCTTGATCTGGCGCATCCGGAGGAGAGCGGCCGAGACACCCGATGCCTTGTCCTGCACCGCTTTCCCGATATCGAGGTAAAGGCGGTTGTATACATCCTGCGCCATGAAGCGTTCGATGACGAACAGCCGCTGCTCCTCGTGAAGATTGAGAAGATCCGCGTCGGGATAGCGATCAAGCAGATCGGAAAGACCTTCGTTGACAGCCTGACGGCTTGCTTCAGCGTCCTGTGTCCCGTCTACGGGTCGAACTGCTTCAACCACCGCATCCATGATCTCCCGGGCGGAGCGCCCTGCGAGACGACCAGGGTCCAGCGGACTGTCAGGCTCGAATGGCTGCCCAGCGGCCGAAGATGAGAGGGCACCGTAGAGGACTCCTGCTGTCCGTGCGGTCCCTGCGAAGCGCCGTGACGCCGATCGGCTACCCCCAAGGCCTTTGCGAAAATAATGCCCAACGCCACGCCGCATGTCTGTTCTGGAACCGGATCGCGCAAACGACCCGAGACTTCTCCGGGCAGATGCAAACCGGCGTGGTGGGGCAATTCGCAGAGGTACGCGAGTTGGTGTCGCCTGATCGACTCCCTCTCCCTGGCTGTCGAGGCTTTCGCCATCGCCATCCGTATCGGCTGGATCGTCCGAGGGTGGAACTGGGTCCGGCACCCACGGAGGTGTCATAGGGACGCTCGATGGCGCTCCAGTGCTCGATTTCGATGTTCCCATCGGCTATCTACCGTCCGCTGCTGTCGTGCGCTGCGCTATCGCCCTCTTCACAGGGCCACCGACATCGGCCGCGAGCCAGCTCTCGTATACCTGGGAAGTCCAGGAGTGACCACTGATTTTCGGGACGATGCTCGGAGTGACCTGACTGGGTGGGCGTTCTTGCAGGAACCCCGCAAAACGTACGCCCGCTGCTGGGTCAGCGGCGGCGACTGCCAAAGCTGCGTCGAGGATCGGTGGTGTGCCCCATTCTTGCTCCTGTCGCGCGCTCGCAAGGATCCTATCCATGATCACAGCCGTTTCCGTGGGCGGTAGTTGTTCAAGTTGATCACGTACGGCGCCTGCCATGTCCGGATTCTCGAGGATCCCGGTGAGCAACTCCGCCGCCCCTGAGGACAGTCTGTCCTCCGGGGTAACGAGCGGAGCATGTTCGCGGCTGACATACAGCGCGCCGCGAAGGTCAATGTCAGCAAGCTGCGGCTGCAGCGCTAGCCACTCGCGAACAAAAGCGACATCCCAGGGTCCTTCAAGTGGGAACTCCTGTCCGGCGAGCGCCTTCTCCTCCCAGTCGGCGAGGAATGTTGGTCGGCCCTCTTCGTTCTCGTTCACCACCTTGATGAGTTCCTCGTAGGCGTCTGAAGGACCGGATCGTTCGAAGAGCATTAGCTTGGCGAGAACTGCTTCGTCCACCGCGACGCCGTGAATGCGAGCAATCGCCATGCGGATCGACAGCGCATTGAGGAAGCGCTTGATCAGGCGCGGGTTGCCGGCGATCTGCGAGGCGGAAACCATGAGAGGAGCAAGGCGGTCGGCCGTGTCAAACCTACCTAATAGTTCAGCCGGAAACGGATCATACGTAGTCTCGATGAACGCGCGGTCGACGCGTTGACCACGCCAGGTCTGCTGGAGTTGGCCGCAGACCTTTTCCCGAATGGCCTCTGTGTCGGCGTCGCTGAGAGCACTGTTCTCAACGAACAACAGCATCATGTAAGCACGGACTTCCTGCGTGCCGAGAGGCGGAACGCGGATGGGAATCTGGATGAGCTTGTCGAAGTAGCTGGTGACTAGAGTCTCGTTCTCGATCCCTTCAAAGTGCTTCCGGACCGCGTGCTTGATCATCGTATCGTCGGCGGCGATCACGAACGCAGTGTTCTCGAGAAAGAGGAAGAGCCGGATAGCTTCGAGTGTGGAAATCGTCGTGGGCGGAAGACATCGATCCAAGTCGTCAATGAGAACGACCAGCGTGATTCCCATTTCAGACAGGGTATCCGTGAAGCTCTTCCGGATCGCGTGAATCTCTTTGGGGGGAGAGGAGTCCGGGGCGGGGTTGATGAGCTTAGACGCCCCGGGCGCCCCCTCTGCGGCGGGTGGAGCCAACGGCGGGGGATCTTAAAAAAACCCAGGCCACACCAAAAAGCGCAAGAAGGGGATAGGGGGAGGTGGGGTTATAAAAATAAGTGGGGGGGGGGGGGGGGGGG
>VXLT01000324.1 GCA_009841475.1 Gemmatimonadota bacterium | reverse complement strand
CCCCCCCGCCCACCCCGGCCAGCCCACCTGCAGGAAGTAGAGGATGGCATAGAAGAATGCCCAAAGCGGCGCCCACGGTTTCGTCCGCATGAACCCCGTCACGACCGGCTCGCCCGTCGCCAGCGTCCAGCGCATCAGCTCCGTGTTGAAGACGGTCTGGAGGAACGCCGCGACCAGCGTCACCCAGAGTAGCACCAGCCCGTACTGTACGAACGCCGCCGGCCCGAGCAGGAACTCGCCGCTCCCGATCGAGGCGCCCAGCACGATGACGCCGGGCCCGACCACGCCGATCCAGGCCAATCCCTTCGGCCTCGGGGGGGATGGCAGTTCGGCCTTCTCGAAGGGGCTGAGTCCGGAGCGAGACTCGGGGGAGGGGCTGACATCGGCGGAGGAGCCTGCCTCGGGGGAACGATGGGCCTCGGGGGAATCGTCGCTCATGACTTGGCGTTCCAGTTCGGGGGACGCAACCTTGCGAATCGAAGGAGCCGTCTGAGAAGTGGGGCGGTGGTGCGGGGTGCGTCAAGATACTCCGCGACGGGATCCGCGCGACGGATGTGGATCACGTCGACCATCACTGACGGAGGATTCCCAAAGATGCCGATGAAGCTTCCACCATTCGCAGGCCATCCGCAGGCGCTTGCGGCAGTCGCGGCGCTCGCGTTCACAAGCGGGTCGGCCCAGGGCCAGACCGCGCCGTTGGCCTGCATGGCATCGGCCGACGAGTCGGCCTGGCTGGCCGAGTCGTACCGGGATACGCACACGTACGGTCTGGACGACGGCGAGTGGATCGAGTCCTACGGCGGGCTGGCCGCCGTGGGCGACAGTCTGTTCTTCTACGACCAGTGGGCGAGGCGCATCGTCCACCTTTCGGGAAAACTCGATGAACGGCATTCCTTCGGGCGGAGGGGTGAAGGTCCCGGCGAGTTTGACGAGCCGATTCCCCTCATGTGGCTGGATAACCTCTACGAGGGTCATGTGGCCTTCGATGGGCGTCAGCTGGTTGTCTACGACCTGCGCCGCCTGACGTCCTTCGATGCCGCAGGCGAGTATCGGTGGTCGACCCAAGCGCCCAGTCGCCCCTTTTCCGACGGCGTACGGTTCGCCACCCCGGTCGGCGAAGAGCAGATGGTCTTCGGGAAGGACTCGGTAGACAACGTCAGTCGGCACCTTCAGCTCTGGAGCACGCAACGCGCAGACCGAAACAGCCACGAACTCATCTGGGAACGACCCGTTCCCCGGCACGCCAGTGACTCCCCGTTTCCCGGAATCACCACGAGGGAGGCCCGGTCCCAATGGGCGCGCCACCGGAACTGTGTCGTTGTCTCGGATGGCGGCGGGGGCTTTCTGTGGATCGTCGATCTGCTGTCGTTGCAGACGGACTCGATCGCGCTGCCCGAGTGGGAGGTGCCGGCGTTCGGAGAGCTCTCCATCGACCGCGGCACGCTGAACCTGGGCGGTCGCGAAGTGCAACCGGAACGTCCGGCACCAGCGCTGCTCTGGCGGTGGAGAGGACTCATCGTGGACCCGGGCGGCCACGCCTGGGTGCGCGCGTGGACGCAGTCCCGCAAGGAGTACGAGGTGTTCGTCGTCTCACTGGCCACAGGTGAATCGCGGCGCCTGATGAATCCGCCCGGCTTCCCTACCGCATTCGGTCCCCCGGGCGTCTTCTACACGGCGCGGGAACATCCAGACACGGACGAGCAGCACCTGGTCAGGTTGGAGCGCGAGCGGAGATAGGAGAGTGCGGAATGGGTGGATGCGGGGAGGGCGATGTGTAGGCTGATTCAAAATGGCATCTTGAGTTGGCCTGGACCAAGGAGACAGTCGTGAACCGATTCGAAGACGCGCCCTGGATGGACCGCCCGAACAGGGACATCCCAACGATTGCCGCCACCCTGGCGGTAGCACCCGCCATTGTTCTCATGGCCTTTGGCGCGAACCGACTGGGGCTGATCCACCTCGTTCCCGTGGTCGCGGCCATCCTGCCCTTTGCCGCGACCGACTGGAAGAGCGCCGCTCTGCTCCGTGCCTCGGCCGCTTTCCTGCTCGGCGTGTTCGCGCTGCTGGGCGGAATGACGATCGGTGTGGTCTTCGTCCCCTCGGTGGCTCTCATGACGTGGGGGACGGTGCGGGCGGGCGGGCGCTACGATTCGGAGCGGCGGGAGGCGAATCCGTGAGCTGACCGGGGCGCCAGCCGAGTCTGCTACGCCAGAACCGCGATGCACCGCCCCGGCCCATGGACGCCCGTCACTACCGTCTGCCCGATGTCCGCCGACTTGCTCGGGGCGGAGTGAAGGCCGACGGTTGCCGGAAGCTCGTCCGGCAGCTCCCGCAGCGCTTCCTCCAGCCTCGCGAAGACCCTTCCTTCGGGCACCCAGACGATGTGAACAGGCGGAAGCAGCTGAACCGCCCGCGTTCCGGTCGACGGCAGGATCAGGCTGCCCGTTTCCGCGACCGCCGCCCAGGCCACCGAGATCCCTGCGCCCGCGTGGGCCGCGGCCACCACCGGCAACTGCGGCCTCAGCTCGGCGGGTACGTCAGCGCCGACCGCGACGCCGGTCACCTCCTTGTCCAAACCTCGCAGGAACCCGGTCAGCCATACCGCCGCCGACTGAGTCCCTTCTCCCTCCACCACCTCCCCGCCCTGGCCTGTGAAGCGTTTCACAAACTCGGCGACAGGGTCTGCGGCCACCGGCGTACCCAGGCACCCCGGATGCAGGGTCCGCTCACGCCCGGCGGTCGCGCGCGCAACCCTCGACAGGATTCGCTCGCGGGAGCCTGCGCGCGCCGTGCTCACCGGCGGCTCCGAGCCGAGTTCGGCACCGTCATCGGCGTGCCCGGTCTTCGCTCGAATATGCTCATCACTCAATCCCCTCCCGCCACAGCTCACGGAAGGTGCGCCGGCTCGGCTTCGGCAGCGCCCGCTCCCTCGCCCACTCGCCCAGCATCGGGAGTGCGCGCGCCGCGCCGGTCCCGCCCAGCCGTGCCCCGATCCTTCCCGCCAGCTTGTAAAGCCCCGGCCGTGTGGCCACGCTCGCCAGACCCGCCAGCGCCGCCCGCTCCTTCCAGGGGGTCAGCCCCTGGTCCTGCGCCTCGCGGCGCCATTCCAGAAGCAGCTCCGGGATCGGGATCCGCACCGGGCAGGCGTCGAAGCACGCCCCGCACAGCGACGACGCGAAGGGTAGCGGCATTGCCTCGTGCAGCCCCAGCAGCCCCGGGTCCAGCACCGAACCGATCGGGCCCGAGTAGACATAGCCGTATGCGTGGCCGCCGGTTTGCCGGTACACGGGGCAGGCGTTCAGGCAGGCGCCGCAGCGCAGGCAGCGGAGGGCTTCCCAGGCGTGAGGGTGAGCAAGCACGTCCGTACGGCCGTTGTCGACCAGGACGACGTGCACTTCCTCCGGGCCGTCGTCCCCGGGCTGGGTGGCCGGCCCCTGGATCAGCGACACGAAGCAGCCGATCGGCTGGCCCGTCGCCGCGCGCGCCGTGAGCTGCAGGAAGCCCGCGAGGTCGGTCATGCGGGGGAGCAGCTTCTCGATCCCGACCAGGGCAACGTGCACGCGGGGGAGCGAGGTCGTCAAACGGATGTTCCCCTCGTTTTCGATCAGGGCGACCGTGCCGGTCTCCGCGACGAGGAAGTTGCCGCCCGTGATGCCCATGTCGGCGTGAATGAAGGCATCGCGGAGGACGTGGCGCGCGGCCTCGGCGAGAGCATCGGGGTCGCCGTCCGGCGCGGAGCCCAGGCGGTCGGCGAAAAGGTCCCTCACCTGCTGCAGGGATTTGTGGATGGCGGGGCCCAGGATGTGGCTGGGCGGTTCGCCAAGGAGCTGCAGGATGTACTCGCCGAGGTCGGTCTCCAGGACTTCGATCCCCACCGCCTCCAGCGCCGGGTTCAGGTCGATCTCCTCGGTGAGCATGCTCTTGCCCTTGACCGCCGTCGCGACCAGGCCGTCATCCGCGATGGTGGTCACAATGTCGCGCGCCTCGGCCGCGTCGGCCGCCCAATGCACCTGGACGCCGTTGGCCTCGAGCCGCTCCTCCGCCTGCGTGAGGTAGTCGTCCAGGTGCGTCAGGGTGTGGTTCTTCACCGCCTCGGCCCAGCGGCGCCACTCGTCCGCGTCGACCTCGGTGTAGGCATCGCGGCGCTTCCTGTCGAAGGCGAGGGTGGCGCCGGTGACGGATTCGCGGACCTCGGGCTCGCTGCGGATGGCTTGGGTGGCGCGGGCCGTGTACTCGTTGATGCGGGTGCGCATGTCAGCGGTCCCGGGCGGCCGGGGCGGCCGCCGGCTGGGCGAGCGGGGCGGCCAGCTTGCGAGCGGTCGTGCCACCGTCGCCCGCCACTCCCCGCCAGAGCGCGGTCGCGAGGTGCACGAACTCAATTCCCAGCCGCCGGGCCCGGCTGCGGCCCTTGAGGTGGAGGACGCAGCCCCCGTCCCCCGACACCACCCAGTCGACGGGCGGCAGCGTGTCCAGCTTCCGGTCCGCCATGGCTGCCGAGACCGCTGACATCTTCACGGAGAAGAGGCCCCCGAAGCCGCAACACTCATCATCAGCCTCCCAGGGGACGACTTCCGCGCCCGCCCCCTCCAGCAGCACCTCCGGCTCCGACTCCAGGCGAAGTTCGCGTAGCGCATGGCACCCCTGGTGGATGGCGACGCGGCGTCCGGCGAGGCCATCGCCGAGTGCGGTCACGCCGAGGCGGTGCACGATGAACTCGCCCAGCTCCCAGGTACGGTCGGCCAGGGCGGTCGCCTCCCCCACCAGACGGGGATAGAACTTCTTGACCATCGTGGCGCAGGACCCGCTCGGGACGATGACCGCATCGGCCCCCTCGAAGACCTCGATCGTGTGGCGGGCCATGCGCACGGCCTCGGGGTTGCGCCCCGCGTTATAGGCGGGCTGGCCGCAACAGGTCTGTGCGTCCGGGAAGGTGACGGTGCAGCCGAGGTGGCGGAGGAGGCGGACCGCATCGGCGGCCGAATCTGCGAAGTAGTGATCGGCGAGGCAGGTTACGAAGAGGGCGACGTTCATGCGGGAAAGGTAGGCCTCATCTCCGGCTGGATCAGACTGGGTGCGCCCGGGAAATGGTCAAGCCTGGTGGTTCGAGGCACTGCCGCTTTACGACACCGCCCGGATGCGGCGGGTTCTGCATGGCCATGGTCGGTCTTCTCCTCAGTGGTAGTCCACGTAGTCTACATCGACTGCCGCGCCCTCCTCGAACCGGAAGGTCACGCGCCAGCTTGTCGCCTGTCAATTGACAAATTGCGACATGACCAGCACCGCCGCGCCAGCCGTGAGCAGCGTGAACCCGAGTGGCCTGGTGAGGCGGGCGCCGAAGGGCAGGGTAGTCTCGGCGACCATCACCGCCATGAGGAGACCCATCCAGAGGAGATCGATCATTCCCACCGCGAGGGCCAGCGCCATGAGGGCCCAGCAGCAGCCGACGCAATACAGTCCGTGTTCGAGTCCGAGCCGGGTGGAGGCGGCCGCGCCGGGGCGCCACCGGGTGAGCAGGAATCCTGCCGGGGAGCGGCAGTGCGACAGGCACGCCTCTTTCAGTCTGGTGAACTGGAATGTGCCCGCGAGTCCGAGCGCCGCCGCCGAGAGAACCGGGGCATCCATTGCGAAGGGGACGGGCAGGGACAGGGCGGACAGGGTCACGTGAACGGCCGCCGCCACGGCGCTGAATCCGGCCCACGCGAGTATGTAACCGCCTGCGAAAGGGATGACGGAATGCCGGGACGCGGGGGCGATCCGGTCGAGCGCCCGTAACCACGGATAGACCACCGGCCCCATCATGATCGCCGTCATGGCCATCCACATGGCGAAAACGGGCCAAAAACTCATTGTGAGGGCTGTTCAGCAGTCCGTGGATAAAGCCGCCCGAGCACCGAGAGCGGCAAGGCGCCGGGCCGGCAGGCCGCTACAAGGGCTGCAGGGGGTCTGGGACGCAAAAAACGCCGGGGTGCGTATCCCCTCACAGGGCCTTCCGGAGCCTCGCCCAGAGCTGACTGCGACCACCCTACCCGCCCGCCCAGCGAAACCGCGACCACAGCCCGTGCGTGCCTTCGTTCGAGATCGCGATCTCGCCATCGTCGTACCGGGTCGAACCGCGGGCAATCACCTGGGTGGTGTCGTGGATCTGGTTGTAGATGTTCTCGAAGGTGACCGGTTCCGCCCGGTTCCGCCCCCGGATCGCCTCCACGGCCCCCTTCAGCATGCCCCTGACCGTCACCGACTTCCGCCCCGGCGCCTCCTCGATCCGGATCCGGGCGATCCGCGTCGGTCTCCCGTCCCCCACGAATCTCGCGAGGATCTCCCATGGCCCGCCGCGCATCCCCGTCAGGATCTCCTCCACGGCCCGGCGCTGCGCCCCCGTCGCCCGGTCCGACACGATGATCACCTGCTTCCACCCCCCGTCCACCATCACCTGCGGCGTCTCGTACACCACGACCACGTCGACCCCGCCGAGGTCCACGTCTTCGGCCCGGCCCTCCACTCCGGCACGCCCCGCACCTGGCGAGTATACAAATATCCTCGACAGCGAGACAAGAAGAAA
>VXLT01000184.1 GCA_009841475.1 Gemmatimonadota bacterium | reverse complement strand
GGAGAAGCCAATGGTCGAAGAGCATGCGTTCTGGGCTCGGCACTTCCCGGGGCTGCGAGCTCGGACGCAGCGGGAGGCGGAAGCGCTCAAGGAACGATACAGAACGGAGCGGTCCGAACTTGTTGCATCGCTCGATGAGGAGCGGCGGAAAGCTGACCGGCTTCGGGCACTCCTGATTGCCGGTGCGTTTCCGGGGATCACGGCAGGGCACCCCGACCTCTACAAGGCGTTCGTGTGGCGGTTCTGGAATCTCGTGTCGCCGGACGGAGGGCGGATCGGTGTCGTGCTGCCCCGGGCGGCGCTGGCGGCGAAGGGAGGCGACGCGTTCCGCAAGGAGTTGCTGGCAAGCGCCGAGGTGCTGGACCTGACGATGCTGGTGAACAACCGGGAGTGGGTGTTCCCTAACGTCCATCCGCAATACACGATCAGCCTGACCGCCATCACGCGCGGAATGGGAGCCGGCGAGTGTGAGCTTCGACTGAGCGGGCCGTACGCGAACCGCAAGCGGTTTCAGGCCGGTGTCCGGCGGGCTCCGGTGACTTTTCGCGCTCGCGAGGTAGAGGAGTGGAACGACACGGCCTCGGTCCCGCTCCTGCCGTCCGACAAGTCGGTCGAGGTGTTTGCGCAACTGCGCAAGAGCCCGCGACTGGACTTGAACGATGGCGTCGGCTGGAGAGCCAGACCGGTTCAGGGAGACCTCAACGCTACGACCGGCAAGCCGTACATGGATCTCGTGTCGAAGGAGTGTCCCGAGGGCTTCTGGCCGGTCTACAAGGGGGCGTCGTTCGACCTGTGGAACCCGGACACGGGGACCTACTACGCATGGGCGGACCCGAAGCGGGTGCTTCCCCATCTACAGAAGAAGCGGGAGCGGGCGGGGAACAGAGGGGCATTCGCGGAGTTTTCCGGGGACTGGCGGGAAGAACAGGCCAACCTTCCGTGCCTGCGGCCACGAATCGCCTACCGGCGCGTCTCCCGGGCAACGGATACCCGCACGGTCCGAACTGCACTAGTCCCATCCGAGCGAGTGCTTACCGACAAAGGAGCGTATTTCGTCTGGCCGCGCGGGGAGCACGAGGACGAGGCGTACCTCTTGGGCGTCCTTAGTTCCCTCCCGCTCGACTGGTACGCGAGGTGTTTCGTCGAAACTCAGGTGGACTTCTTCATCATCAACCCGTTCCCGGTCCCGCGCCGTTCCGGCGACAGCCTTCTGCGGGAGCGCGTGATTGCTTTGGCCGGACGACTCGCATCACCGGACGACCGATTCGCCGAATGGGCCAGACGGGTCGGCGTTGTCTGCGGTGCCCTCACGCCGATCGAGAAGCGGAACCACGTTTGCGAACTCGACGCCGTGGTGGCCCACCTTTACGGCCTCACCGAGCCGCAACTCGTGCATATCTTCGAGACCTTCCACGAGGGCTGGGATTACGAGGAGCGGCTGAGGGCCACGTTGCGTCACTTCCAGACCTGGAGGGGCGCCCGGTGAGCCATCCGGAGTTCGTCGACAACCTGGACGGCAATACGCTGGACCGGGCACTCCGGACACGCCTCGAGCACCTGCTCGGGACGCTACGCGAACCGCCTGCGGTGTCTATTGCCACAGGCTACTTCAACCCCGGCGGCTTCGCCCGGCTGGCCGATGTGCTCCGTCGTTCCTCTGGCGTGCGCCTCCTGCTCGGCGCCGAACCGCTGCCGGCCGCCCGCTTGCCGGAGCGCCGGCTTGGCGAGCCGCGCGGCGAGCGCTACGAGAAGCGGCTCGCCGACGAGGAACTCGACCGCGCGGAGCGCAAGCTCAGGCGCGACCGCGACCGGCTGCCATTCTCCGTGCCGAGCCGGGCGGCGGTGAGCGAGCTTCTGGATTTCCTGGAGTCCGGCAAGATCGAGGTCCGCCGCTACGAGCACCGATTCCTGCACGGCAAGGCATTTCTGTTCTCCGGCAAGCAGGGGGTGCTCGCCGGGTCGTCGAACTTCACGCTCGCCGGGCTCACGTCGAACCTCGAACTCAACCTCGGCCAGTACCAGCCCGGGGTCGTCGCAAAGGTCGAGGAATGGTTCGGCCGGCTCTGGGACGACGCCCGCCCCTACGATCTCGCCGCAATCTACCGGGAACAGTTCGCCGAACACCCTCCCTACCTGGTCTACCTGCGCGCCCTCTGGGAGCGGTACGGCAGCGAACTCGAGGAAGAGGCCGGGGACTCGGGCCGGATCCGGCTCACGCGCTTCCAGACCGACGGCGTGTTCCGGGCCAAGCGGATCCTCGACCGGTACAACGGCGTTCTGGTCGCCGACAGCGTGGGACTGGGCAAGAGCTTCATCGCGGCCGAGATCTTCACCGAGGTCATCGAGCGCAACCGCCAGCGGGCGCTCCTGATCGCCCCGGCCCAGCTGCGGGACGGGATGTGGCGGCAGTTCAGACGGCGATACCAGATCGGCATCGAGGTCGTGTCGTTCGAGCAACTGGCGGACGACAAACAGCTTGGCCAGGGTGAAGGCACCGCACTGGCTTCCAGCATCGGCGACTACTCACTGGTCGTGATCGACGAGGCGCACGCCTTCCGGAACCCGGACACGAAGCGTGCGCGCGCGCTCCGGCAACTGCTGCGCGGAGATCCGCCCCGAAAGGTACTCCTGCTCACCGCGACGCCGGTCAACAACTCGCTCTGGGACCTCTACGACCTCCTGGCCTACTTCGTCGGCCACGATGCGGTGTTCGCCGACCGGGGCATCCCCTCGCTCCGGGAGCGGTTCCGCCAAGCCGACAAGGAGGATCCGTTCTCGCTCAGCCCGGACACCCTGTTCGACATCCTCGACGCGACCACCGTCCGGCGGACACGGCACTTCGTTCAGCGCTTCTACCCGAACGACAACTTCCGCCTCGAGGACGGGACCGAGGTCACGATCCGGTTCCCGGATCCGGTCGTTTGCTCCCGAGGCTACGATTTGGACGAGGTGCTTCCCGGGTTCTTCGACGAGTTCGCCGAGATCCTGGACCGGGCAGACGGAAGACCCAAACTCACCATGGCCCGGTACTGGCCGACGCGGTATCGCCGGCACGGCGCTCCCTCGGCCCGCGAGACCGCGCTGGTCGGGCTCATACGGTCCGGGCTGCTCAAGCGCTTCGAGTCGTCGGCCCAGGCGTTCGTCCGGACCGTCACCAAGATGGTCGTCGCGCATGACGACTTCGTGCGCGCGGTCGAGGCCGGGGTGATCCCGTCCTCCGATTCGCTGGCCGGGCTCCGCGAGACCGACTCCGACGAAGCGTGGGACGAGCTGCTCCAAGAGGGCGAACCCATCGAGGACGACCTCGATACCGACAGGCTCATCGAGGATGTGCAGTCGGACCGGGCGCTGCTCGAACACCTGCGGGTTCGGGCCTCGGTAGTGCGGGCGGAGAACGATCCTAAGCTCAGGCTTCTCGTCGAGGAACTAGCAAGCATTGCCGCGGAGGCCGAGCGGGAGGGCATCACGGAGAGCGACACCCGTAACCGGCGCAAGGTGCTCGTGTTCTCCTACTTCGGCGACACCGTAGAATGGATCCTCGAACACCTGCAGGCGGTGATCGATTCGGACCTGCGGCTCGACTGCTACCGCGACCGCATCGCCGGCGTGCGCGGCAGGGATTCGCTCGAGGGGGTCACGCGCACCGATGCGGTGTTCGGGTTCGCGCCCCAGTCCACCGAGGCCCCGCCGGGCAAGGCGGCCGACAACTACGACATCCTGGTCACCACCGATGTGCTGGCCGAGGGGATGAACCTCCAGCAGTGCGGCCGGATCATCAACTACGACCTGCCGTGGAACCCTATGCGGCTGGTTCAGCGCCACGGACGCATCGACCGCATCGGCAGTCCGCACGAAAACGTGTTTCTGACCTGCGTGTTTCCCGACCGGCAGCTCGAAGCCCTGCTCGCTCTCGAGGAGCGGATCCGCACGAAGCTGGCCAAGGCGGCGGGCTCGATCGGACTCGACCAGATCGTCATTCCCGGTTCGGCGCACTCCGAACACGTCTTCGCGGACGACCGCGACCAGATCGCGGCGCTCCGAGACGGCAACTCCTCCATCTTCGAGCGCGGCGGCGAAGGCGTGCACGCGCACAGCGGCGAGGAGTACCGGCAGGAGCTGCGCAAGGGCATCGAGCGTTGGGGCGACCGGATCCAGAACCTCGCATGGGGTGTGGGGTCAGGGTTCGTTGGCGGAACCCGCACCGGGTACGTCTTCTGCGCCCGCGTCTTCGACCGCGTGTTCATGCGGTTCGTGCCCGAAGATCCGGAAGAGGACATCGAGCGAGACACCCTCACCTGTCTCAGCGTGCTCTCCTGCACGGAGGAAACTCCGCGCGAGTTGCCGGAGGAGTTCGCCGAAGGGGCGTTCGGCGCCTGGGAGCGCGCGCGCCGCGACATCTACGAGGAATGGATGCGCGCCACCGATCCGGCCACGCTCCAGCCCCGGATTCGCCCGCTGTTTCGAACCGCCGCCAACCACGTGCGCCTGCACCCGGCCGACGGACTGTCCGTCGAGGAACGCGACCGGGTTGCCGACGCGCTCGAAGCGCCGTGGGGCATCCGCCAGGAACGGCGGCTTCGCGAGGTGTTCACGGCATATCAGGACGACCCGGGTGAATTGACGCGCAGGATCGCGGAGGTCGTCGTCGAACTCGGACTTCAACCCTGGAAACCGCCCGAGCCGCTTGATCCGATCGAGGAGGATGAGATCTCTTTGGTGGTCTGGATGGGAATCAGAGCGGAACGGAGCTGGTGACCCGGCCCGGGGTGGACCAGTCTTGCGGAAGTCCTTTCCGCGCGGCTTCAAGCCTTTTCTCGTCCGCCCCCGGGATTACTCCGGCATCGCCCTTGCAGAACGCCGCCCTATGGTTCATCCTATCGGACCGATGGCTCGAGACGGGCGGCGTGTCCTGCCGACATGCGGGAACGGGTGGAGCACACAAACCTGGACCGATGCTGCATCTTCGACGCTGGGTGTATTGGGGGCGCCGTCATGGGCCAGTCTGCGTAAAGCGGTTCACAACACAAAGGAGTGAAGGATGAGGAAGTTGATCGGGCTAGTAGCAATGGGGCTGATGGCGCTTGGGGGCTGCGAGGCCACGGGACCGGAGGATGGTGGCTTTACCGAGACATGGAACGGTATCGCGACGCCGGCAGGGACGGAGGTTGGTGGCGAAACGTCGGACGGGATCGTAACCGCGGCGGACACGGTGAAGATTTGGATTAACTTCGAACGCCCGGCGCTGGAGGACCGCGTCATCGCCACGTTCGCGATCTGGGAAGCGGAGTCGGATCCGTGCAACCTTTGGTGGCTGGCGGATAAGGGGGGGACAGACCCCTGCTTTTACATGACCAAGGGCGGGGGCATTCAGGTTCCGCTTGTGTCACCGACCTCGAGGGTCATTGACTTCACCCTTCCGGGTCTCGGGGACTGTGAGCTGGCTGGCCCGGTGGATGGCAATCGATGGATCGCGCATCTGCGGTGCGGCCCTACCGGATACCTGTACTACTGGGTGAATCTGACGCGGGGGTTCACCGAGTACCCAAGGGGCTAACCATTGTTTCGGTTCGTACACCCTGATGAAGTTGGCGGGCGTCTCGGCCAAGCGACCGTCATGGGCCTGAAGCGCCCGCAGGACGCGGCCCACCGTCCCGGTAGCCCTCGGTGCCTCTTTCGAGCGCCGCCGCCACTTCGCCACCCGGCTCGACAATGACGGGAATGATGATGTATCCGAAGCGCTTGCCGAGGGCCTGAGGTTGCTGCCCATGAGAGACTCCAGGCGTTCGATGATGGGTGCCGGTCTGGCTCTTCGTGTACCCCGGTCTGGTCGGCATGGCCACGATGCTGACCGGCAGTTGGCTGCCGATGGGCGCAGCTCTGACCGGATTCGCACTGTGGATCCTTTGGAGCCATCGCTTGGGGGGCCGGACCTCTGCAAGGGCGGGTAGAGAACTACACAAACAAAGGGAGAAAGACCGATTGGCGGACAAGCCGAAACCGGCGACCGTGAGAAGATCAAGGAAGGCAAGGCGCGGGATTTGCGCGAGACGCGCGAGCGGCGGCGCGAGGAAGCAGAACGCGCCCAACGCGATGCGCGCGAGCGGAACGTTACCGAGGGCGGATAGGCTGCCATCTCACCAGTGGGAGCCGCCTGCGGCCGGCGCGTTCTTAGACGTGGCTATGGGCTGGCGGGGGGCGAAGGGTTGTAGGTTGAGATGTCCACTTTTCTGGACCGAATGTAGAGTGACGGGCTTGTCTTGGGGCAGAAAAGCGCCTGGCCTCCGGCAGGAACCCGTTTTCGGCCCGGCTGCCACGGAGTCAGCGACGGGGGGGCGAACAAAACAAGACGCCCCCCAGCCGGCCGCCGCTTCGCCCTTGCCACGAAACGGCGACCAACCGGGGGCGGGTCTACGGTGGGTAAGTTCTAGCTTCCGCCGGGCGGCTCCGCCCAGTAGCAGGCGAACATCCGCCGCTCCGGAGTGTCGCCGCCTTGCCGTCCGGCCGCGGCGCACTCCATCCGGTTTCCAAAGTGTCCCACGGCCACCCACGCCAGCTCTTCGGCCGGGGGCGCGAGACAATCCCGGTCCCGGCGCTCCATCGGGTGGAAGCC
>VXLT01000193.1 GCA_009841475.1 Gemmatimonadota bacterium | reverse complement strand
CCACCGCCCCCGACCCCGTCGCGGCCACCATCGAGATCCTCTCCGGCGACGCCCAGCGCGCCGTCCAGGGCCTCCCCCTGGACGACCTCATCGTCGTCCGCGTCCTCGACGACGCCAACCGCCCTCTCTCCGGTGCAGCGATCACCTTCACTCCCTCCTCCGGCGGCCAGGCCGATTCGGCCTCCGTCGCCACCGACGACGACGGCCGCGCGTCCGCGATCTGGGTCCTCGGCCCCGATCCCGGCGAACAATCGCTCACCGTCTCATCCGGAAACGCCAGCGCCCGCGCCACCGCCGAGGCCCTGGATCTCGAGGCCGAGCTCGACCTGCTCTTCGCACCGCCCACACAGGCCGAGATGGACGCGATCCGCGCCGACTGGGCGGGCCGCAGCGCCCCGGCCGCGGACGTGCGCGTCGAACTCTCCGAGGACTATTCGCTGGGAGGGTCGGACGCCAACCTGCGGGTCGTCTCGCATGTGGTCTCGGGCAACCGCCACTACGGCGCGATCATCACCCCCGCCGGCGCCGACAAGGAGAGCCTGCCGATCCTCGTCTACCTGCACGGGGGCGACAACGGCGTATCGATCGGCGATGTGCAGATCGCCGCGCTGGGGCTGGGCGAGGACCTGCGCGAGAGCTTCGTCTACGTGTTGCCGTCCTTCCGCAGCGAGCCGCTCCGTCACGGCGAGACCCGGTGGGTGTCGGAGGGGATTTCGAGCCACTGGGACTACGACGTCGACGACGTGATCGCGCTTGTCAACGTCGCTTTCGAGACGACGCCGGAGGCGAAGCCGGGTGGCTACAACCTGCTCGGGGGCAGTCGGGGAGGGGGGGTGGCGCTGCTGACAGGGATCCGCGACGAGCGAGTGGAACGCATCGTCAGCTTCTTCGGACCGACCGATTTCTTCGACGACTGGGTGCGCGAGATCGTCCGCGAGGCCGCGCTGCGGTTGCCCCGCAACCTGACCGGAGTCGGGCACCTGGACTCCACGGTCGTCCAGCCGTACATCCGCGGCGACATGCCGCGCCCCGAGGCGCGGCTCGAACTCGTCCGCCGTTCATCCGTGCTGTTCGCGGCCGACATTCCGCCCCTCCAGGTCCACCACGGCACCATCGACTTCGTCGTGTCGGTGTCGCAGGCCGAGTCGCTGATCCGGGCGATGGAGGCCCTGGGGCGCGGGCCGCCGGATTTCGAGGCCTTCATCTACGAGTCCGGCCTACACGACTTTCTGTCGCTGGACGGGGCCATCCCGCGCGCGGTGGCGTTCATTTCCCGGGCGCTGGGGTAGCGGCCCGTGAATCGGCTGGGCGCGGCACCAGACGGTCGCCCCGCACGGCTCCCAGCGTCCTGATCGCCGGCGCTCGCCTCCCGCACGATCCCCTTGAGCATCCCGCGGAAGATCAGCCAATGGACGGGGTACAGGCCGTACCAGTAGACCAGGCCCCACAGCCCCAGCGGATCGAAGACCGCGGTCTGGGTGATCCGGCTCCCGCGCTTCGTGGTTCTGACCTCGAACTGCAACCAGGCGCGGCCGGGCACCTTCATCTCGGCTCTGAGGCGGAGGAGCCGCCCGGCCTCGAAGGCCTCGACGCGCCAGAAGTCCAGCGGATCGCCCGGCCGAATGTCGACCGGATGCCGGCGGCCCCTCCGCATTCCGACCCCACCCAGCGCCAGGTCCACCAGCCCCCGCAACATCCAGAGCCCGTTGCCGAAGTACCAGCCGCGCTTTCCGCCGATGCGCTGGATGGGTCCGAAGGCGCGGGCGGGTGTGGCGGCGGGAATCACGGCCTGTTGCCGGTCGACCAGCCTTGAGCCGAAACGCCGGCCGCCCCACCGCGAACCCTCGCGGCCGCGGCGCGGCTGCCCGACACCCGATGACACCGCGTCGCTCCAACGGGTACGCGCCATCTCCCGGTCCTCCTCACGGAGCGCCTCGGCGATCGCCGCTCCGGCCCCCAGCGGGCGGACCGGGAACCGTTCCCGAGCCGCCGGCTCGTTCACGACCGACTCGTTGCGCATGCTGTCGATCAGCTTTCGGCCCACACGCGCGTACAGCGGAGTCACGAGTCCCAGCCACAGGCTCGAGAGGCGCGGGCTGAGCAGCGGAACCGGGATCATGACCCTCCGCACGCCGATCTGCCGGGCGTATTCCTGCATGAGTTCGCCGTAGGTTACCCGCTGCGGGCCCCCGATCTCGAAGACGACCGGGCGGACGGCTTCCACGCCCAGCCCTTGAACGAGGTAAGCGACGACATCGCCGATCGCGATCGGCTGGGCCGAGGTCCGTACCCAGCGCGGGGTGACCATCACAGGAAGCCTGTTGACCAGACTGCGAATCAGTTCGAAGGAGAGCGACCCCGAGCCGATGATGATCGAGGCGCGGAATTCGACGGTGGGTGGGCCGTGACTCGCGAGGATGCCGCCGACTTCGTGGCGGCTGGCCATGTGGGCGGAGAGCCGGTGCCGATGCGGGCGCGAACCCATGGGGCCGACCGTCCCCCGCTCGCCCGCCGTGCCCGCCAGTCCGCCCAGATAGATGATCCGCCGTACCCCATGCCGCCGTGCCGCGCGCGCGAAACGGTGCGCACAGACGCGGTCCCGTTCCCGGAAGTCGGCTCGCGACCCCATGGAGTGCACGAGGTAGTAGGCGGTGTGAACCCCCTTCAGCGCGGTGTGGAGGGAGGGCGGATCCAGCACATCGCCGCGTACGATCTCGGTCGCGGGCGAGAACCGGCCCTTCAGGTAGTCCGGCGTGCGGGCCAGGCACCGAACGCGCTCGCCCTTCGCCTCCAGGGCGGGGACAAGGCGTCCGCCGACGTAACCGGAGGCTCCCGTGACGAGGATGAGGCGCGCGCTTCCCTGGTTGCGAGTATCCATGTGGGTGGATACGCCAGACCGGGAAACAGGGTTCCCGGGTTCCGCGTAGAGCTTCCGCGTGCTTCCGGCTTGCCGCCTCCGCGCGCATCAGGCCAGATTCCGCGTGTTACCCGCCGCGTTGCAAGGAGAGACTCATGACAGATTCACCCGCCACGGTATCCGCTTCACAGGTTTCGCTGATCCTTGAGAGGGCCGCCGAGATCGATGCGCGCGGGGATGTGCTGGCCGTCGATGAGCTGCGGCGCATCGCCGCCGAGGCGGGAATCGACGCGGCGGCTACGGAGATGGCGATTCAGGAGATCATGGCGGATCGGGAGGCGGCTCCGGTGCCGGCGGTGCGGGAGGCGGAGGAAGGGACCAACCTGCCTGCGAAGAAGCCCGAGTCCCCTTCTCCCGAGTGGATCGTGGGCGGCGGTGCCGTGGGTACGGCATTCGGGTTCGTTCTCGCACTACCGAACTTCGTGAGCATTCCCGCGCTTGGAGCGACGGTACTGTACCTGCTCTTCAGGGCGGTGAAGAGCATGAAGACCGGCTCTCAGCTGAGTTTCCAGCTTCAGAACTTTGCCGTTTGGCTCGGGACGGCGCTCGGCGCAACAGCCATCGGCGCGTTTTCTACCGGCACCAACTTCGCCTCCGCATTCATTTGCTGGATCGTGATCTCTGTGATCGGTGGGATGATCGTGCGGTTCGGTCCCCGGGAGGAGGAGGCAGGGGATGGCGTGCCGCGGATCACGGCGGGCGAGGAACCGGATGGCACCAACCCCTTAGGTGATCCGTCGTAGCGAAGGCGGACTAAAACCGCGACCGCTCCACCCGTACCGTCACCAGATCGTTCAGGTGGTAGTGCCGGTGGCGAACCGACGAGGCGTAGTGCTTGAGCAGCCGCAGCGACATCTCCTGCTCGACCGGAACCGCGTGCTGCTCGAGAAGCTTGATCTGCTCCTCGAAGTTCGTGCCCTGCGGCGCGGCGAGGAATTCCATCACCGCGGTTCCCTTGTCCTGGCGCACGGATACCCGCAGGCGCCGCAGTCCCGTGATGTCCTCATCGGCTCCGGCCAGACTCATCAGCACCTCTTCGCCCGCGGCACGCAGCTTCGCGGTCGACGCGTCGTCCCAGCCGAGCCGGCGCGCGAACTCGTTCAGGTAGCCGTCGAGGAGGTGGCGTACGCCCACGTCCAGCGACATATCGATGTTCCGCCGCCCCCGCAGCCACTCCCCCCATCCGAAGAAGACACTCACCAACACGAAAAGCAGCGCGAGGACCACGACGATGGCGATCGCGATCCAGACCAGGTACGAGGATTCCATTGTCTTGCGTCCGGTTGTCGGCTCATCCCGCCGGCCGGTTTCCCGCCGGCGGCGCCCCTCGCTCCCCGCCCTGGTTCGTTCTCCTGACCGGCGCGGGCCCGCCCGTCCCGGCGGCCCGTCAGCCGCCCGTCAGCTGATCGGCCTGCTCCTCGGCACCAGCCTCGCCGACCACAGTCCCGAATTCGTATCCGAGAAGAAGATGCGGCCCTTGAAGGGCATTACACTCCACGCCATCGGCGAATTCGGAACATAACCAATCGGGTCGTAGGCCTTGAAGACCGCGATCTCGCGTCCCTGCGTGTAGAGGTTGCCCATCAGCTCCCCCGACACGTCAACCATGCGGACGCCGCCTTCGTAGTACGCCTGGTACAGAACATCGTCTTCGACCCAGATGTTGTGGGTCCCGTATTCCGGCACCTCATAGCGCGCGACCATTTCCGGCGACTCCGGATCGGAGAAGTCGATGATCTGGATGTACCCCTGGGTGGCCAGCGGGATGCCGTTCATCCCGGTTTCGGGGTCGTACGGCAGCTGGTAGGACCCCCTCCCCTGCCCGGGCCCCTCCCACGCAAGCCCGCGACGGCTCATGATCTCGTCGCCGACGAAGACGTAATGCTTCCCCGTGGACTGCGAGATGTAGGGGAAGACGGCGTGCGTCCCCCCGGTGGGCACCGGCAGGCTGCTCACGAAGACCGGGTTCTCGGGCGATCCGCCCCACCGCCCGTCTCCCACGTCGACCACGACCAGCCCGTTCTCCCATTCGGCCGAGTAGGCGAGCCCGTCGAGCACCCACACGTCGTGCAGCCGGCTGTCCGGGTGGTTGTACTCGCCCACGTAGCGCGGGTTGTAGATGTCGCTGACGTCCAGGATCACGTACTTGTCGCCGCCGGCCAGCGCGAAGACGTGCTCGTTGGTGGGAAACGCGTTGTGGACGCCGCCGGTCAGCCCGTAGTCGGTGACCTCCGACGCGATCTTCGGGTGCGCGGGGTCGGCGAGGTCGAGGATGACGACGCCGTTGCGCCGGTCGGACGCGCCCTCGCGGGTCATGGTGGCGTAGCGCGCGTCCGGCGACACCTTCATGTCGTTGACGGAGCGCGCGTCGACCTGGATCGAGTCGGTCTTGACGATGTTTGCGGGCTCGGTGACGTCCCAGACGAAGCCGTAGCCGTCGGAGCGCTTGGCGCCGGTGAGCGCGTAGTCGCGGCCGTCCATGCCCTCGAAGACCCAGAAGTCGGTCGTGCGGACGCGCTGTTCGCGCCCGTGGCCGTGGATCTCGATCTGCTGGATGACGTCGCGCTGGGTGACGCGGAAGGAGGTGCGCGCGGTGAGCGGCCCCGCGTCGGCGATGACGGTGTAGATGCCCGGGACATCGGCGACGAAGCGGCCGCCCTGCATCTGCGCGGGCGCGGGCGGCGCGATGATCCCCTCCGGCTCCTCCCAGGCGTGGGACCACTCGACGGGGACGCCGGTGAGGAGCTCGCCGCCGGGGCCGCGCACCTCGGCGCCGAATTCGATGACGTCGCCGGTGCGGGCGCGGGAGACGCCGCCGGTGATGGTGAGGGTGGTGGCCGCGAAGGGGCCGGCGGTGAGGGTGAGCGCGCCGTCCACGCCGTCGATGGTGGCGGTGATGGTGGCCGTGCCGGGGGCGTGGGCGGTGACGCGCCCGAAGCGGTCGACGGTGGCGATGTCCGGGGAGCCGCTGCGCCACGCCGGCTCGGTGCCGGGCCGGATGGATCCGTCGGCGTGTTCGGCGCGGGCGCGCAGCCGGATGGTGGTGCCCGCGAGGAGGCGGTCGCCGGTGGCAGGAGAGACCGCGACCCGGGCGACGGGGGGCCAGCCGATCGAGACCGGGACGCGGACGATTACAGGTTCCGTACCGGGCGGCACATCGTCCCGGATGAGGGTGGCGATGAGCGTGAACTCGCCGGCCGCCAGGGCGGTGACGGTGCCGTCGCGGACGCGGACTGCGGCGCGGGGACCGACAAGCCGTATGGGGGGGGCCTGAACGCGGGCACCGGACTTCGTATATCCAAGCACCGCGACGACGACTTCGTCTCCGACCCCCATGGCCAGTTCCGGTGGCTCGGCCTCGAGCCGGACGATGGGGTCGTCCCCGACCTGGGCGGCCGCTTCGGCAGCCGGCAGGGCCATCGTCAGGAGCAGGAATCCCAGGAATGGGGCGTGTCTGGTCATTCTTCATGCCTTCCGTCGAGTGGACCGCGGACTGCCAGCGAAAGTGCAGGGTAATCGCATACGGGGCAACGGCACGGCGGGCGGCGCTGCCGACAGGGTCTCCGGACGGGGGAGGCCAGTGGCAACGGGCCCGTCCACTGGACACCGCGCCCGCCCGGGTCCACACTAACGGGCACCGGCGGAGCACCGGCTACGCCCACGTCCGCCACCGCCGTCCGTCACCCGCCCACCATCACCCCATGGGCGTATACAAATCTCCGAGCCCACGCTGCAATAGGCGA
>VXLT01000366.1 GCA_009841475.1 Gemmatimonadota bacterium | reverse complement strand
GGTGGGGGTGGCGGGTCGACCCGGACGAGATGGAAGCCTATCTGCGCGACTACTTCCGGGTCGACGCGTGGGATGTCGCGGAGTCACCGCCGTCTGGCACGACGGTCCACTTCGTCAAGGCCCTGGGGTCGAGCGTTCTCGACGAGGAGGATGTCGCGCGCATTCGTACGGCGGGGCGCCGGACCGGCCGGGTCGTCCTCCATGAGGCCGAGGGCGGGCACTGGCTCAACACAGAGAACCCCGCCGCGATCCACGCGCTGCTGGCTGGGGAAATGCGGTAGCGACGGCCGGCTCGGGGCCGCCGGGGCAATGGAGCCCCGGCGGCCCGGCGAGATCAGCGGCGCCGGACGGCGCCTGGCGAGATCTGGAAACCGAAGTTGAAGAAGCGGGGATAGCCCAGGAAGACCTCGGCGTCGTCGGCCTTGTGGCTGAGCATCCCGCGGTCGCGCTCGGCGTCGTTTCGGTACCCGTTGAATCGGGAATTGTCCCGCGCGTCCTGCACGTAGATCCTGTCCAGGATGTTGTAGGCGTTGAAGAAGAGCTTGACGTTGCCTCCGCCCAGGGCCGAGCCCATGTCCTCGGGCAGCGTGTAGGACATATGCAGGTCGAAGACGGTGTACCCCGGCGGGCTCCACGACTGGACCCCCTGGTCGATGTTGGTGGTGCGGCCGAAAGGATCGTAGTCGGCGTAGTGCTTGCCGTACGTCTTGCCCACGCCCTGGACGTAGAAACCACCGGTCGGATACAGCGACACCGCGTACGCGACCTGGAACTGGGGCGCATCGCCCACGAGCAGTCCGTCCAGATAGAAGGTGTACTCCTCCGTCTCCGCCTGGCGGTCGTCAGGCTTGAAGGTGCCGGCCGGATCATTGGTGTACTTCCAGTCCCCGAAGGAAAACGCCCCGTCGAAGCGCAGGAAGTCGGACGGCTGGAAGGCCCCCTCGATCTCGAGTCCCATGTGCCGCGCGTTCACGCCCAGCAGGTTGACCAGCCCGTCCTGGTTGTCGCCGAGCAGGTTGCGGATGAACTGGTTGCGGGTGCGGTTGTTCCACTGCGTGAAGTAGAGGTTCGCGTCCAGCGACAGCTTCCGGTTGACGGTGCGCAGGCGGGTTCCCGCCTCGAAGGACAGGAAGGTTTCGTTCTTCGGCTCCGGGTTCTTGATCCCCCGGTTGTCGTCGATCACCCCGTCGAAGATCGGCACCTTGGAGACGTACCCCGCGTTGCCGTACACCGACCACTCGTTGTTCACGTTGCGGACCGCGCCGCCCTTGACCTGGTAACCGGTGAGGCCGCCGCTGTTGAGTTCGAGGAAGCCGCCGGCGGGGCCGCGGGTGAAGAAGTCGGTGAAGTCGTAGGAAATCCGCGACACGCCGACCATGCCGTAGTAGGATCCGGCCGACGACGACTGCTCCGCCTGCAGGTGCGCGCCGAGCCAGTTGACGTCGTTCTCGTTGTGGTAGTTGATCTTGTCGCCCAGTAGCCGGTTGCCCTCGGCGTCGCTCCAGAAGTCGGAGCTGCACCCGCGGAAGCAGTCGTTGTAGTAGCGGCCGCCGAGCAGGTCGCGGACTTCGCGGTAGTGCTCGATCGTGGCGGTCCGCCAGTCCAGCCCGGCCTCCGTCACGAGCGAACCGAACACCTTCTGCACCTTGGTGATCAGGCCGTAGGTGTCCTGGTTGTTCACCGAGTTGCGGAGGATTCCCCTGGATCCGCTGTCGCTATCCCGGTTGCGGTCGATGGTCGCGTTCCAGTCCGCGAATCGCTGCGAATAGGTGTAGTCCCAGACGAGCGATCCGTAGGTGCCCGTCCCGCCACCCCGGCCACCCGAGTAGTACAGCACGGTGTTGGCGCTCAGTCCGTCGCCGAGGTAGGAGAACCAGTTCAGGTTGACCTGCGGCTTGTGGAAGTAGTTCTCACGCTCGTTGATGAAGCTGCGGTCACGCCGGCTGAATACCCCGGAGCCTGGTCCGGTGCTCGTGAACTGCCTGCCGACGTAGCTCGGGTCCACGCCTCCGACGTTGGGGTTCCAGTAGCGTCCGGCCTCCAGCCCGAAGCGCGCCAGCGCCTCGCGGTCGTAGTCTTCCAGCGAGAAGGCGAAGTCGCGGTCGAGGGTGGCGAGGTTCAGCTTGTAGAGGTTGTGCCCGTGCCGCTGCGGCGCCCCGACGGCGTAGAATTCCAGGCGGTTCCGGTCGTTGAACCTGTACTGGGACGCCAGGTAGTAGGCCCAGGCGTCCGTCCACGTCCCGTCGATGATACCGTCGCCCTCCTTGCGGACTCCCGACGCGGTCATCGAGAACTTCCCGATCGGTCCGGTGGAGGCCGTCATCGTCGTCTTGCGGAAGTTGCCGCTGCCGAACTCCTGCTTGAGGGTGTAGCCCGGATCCTGGGCGCTCGGATCCGTGATCACGTTCAGCGTGCCGCCGATCGACGGGGTCGCGAGGTTGATCGCGCTGAGGCCCCGCTGCAGCTGGATGCTGGTGGCGGCGTCGCCGAGGCCGTCCCAGTTGGACCAGTACACCCAGCCGTTCTCCATGTCGTTGACCGGTACGCCGTTGATCATCACGGCGGTGTTGCGCTGGCTGAAGCCGCGCACGTTGATGCGGGCGTCGCCGGCGCCCCCGCCCTGCGCGGTGGAGTACACCGACGGGGAGAGGTTCAGGACCAGCGGCAGGTCCCGCGAGCCCAGCTGGGTCTGAATCTGTGCCTTGCGGACGTTGGTGAAGGCCACGGGTGTCCGCCGCGGCTCCGCGCGCTCGGCAAGCACCTCCATTCCCCCGATCGACACGGCGGTCGCCACCATGTCGAAGTCCGCCGTCTCGTTCCCGCCGGCCGCAAGCGTGATCTGCCGGGTCTGGGTCGTGTACCCGATCAGCTCGACCGAGACCTCGTAGGTGCCGGCCGGGACGCCGGGGACCTCGTAGCGTCCGTTGTCATTGGTAATGCCGCCGTACTGTGCCCCGGTTACCGTCTGGGACAGGACCACCTGGGCGTTCTCAAGCACGGATCCGTCTGCGGTTACCCTCCCGGAAACCGTCCCGTTCTGCTGGGCGCCGAGCGGCCCCGCCAGGGGCAGCAGCGCGAGTAGGGGTAGCAGTCGCTTCATGTCATTCCCTCCCGATTCTGGGGTTGCGATCATGTACTCGGCGGTGGTCGGCACCTCCGCCTGGAGCAGTCATCGAATGCTGTCCTGTACGAACATAGGACACCGGCGCCTTCAATCTGGTTGGAGGCGGATGCATGCGGGTCACGTGCATGTAACGGAATCGCGCGCTGGACACCATTTCGCCCCAAACGTAGATTCTTTTTCCTGCGGTTGCAAACGACGCGCCGAGGATTGCCGGGCTGCGGTGCCACGCCTGGTCCGGGCCCGTCGTCACCTGCCGCGTCAGCCGCTCCGGCCGGCGCGGTTTTCTTTCGGTTTGCATCACGGGAGGACGGATGATTTCGGTAGAAGGTGTTTCGAAGCGCTACGGGACCATCACCGCAGTAGACCGGGCCAGCTTCACGGTGAGCCGGGGCGAGGTCGTCGGGTTCCTGGGACCCAACGGTGCGGGGAAAACGACGACCATGCGCATGCTCACGGGGACACTCCAGCCCGACGAGGGCATGATTCGATTTGACGGCACTCCGATCAGCGAGGACCTCACGGCGGCGAAGGCCCGCGTGGGATACCTTCCGGAGGCCAATCCGCTATACGACGACATGCTCGTCTGCGAGTTCCTGGAATACGTGGCACGCCTGCGGGGGATGGATCCCGCCGCGGCCCGTACGGCGATCGGACGCGCGGTCGAGGAGACGGGATTGGAAGAGGTCTTCTTCCGCCCCATCGGCGAGATATCGAAGGGGTTTCGCCAGCGCGCCGGGATGGCCGGCGCGATCCTCCATGAGCCCGAAATCCTGGTCCTCGACGAGCCTACCGAGGGACTGGACCCCAACCAGCGCGTCGAGATCCGCAAGCTGATGAGCTCGCTCGGAAGCGAGCGCACGGTGATCCTGAGCACCCACGTGATGCAGGAGGTCGAGGCGACCTGCGACCGGCTGCTGATCATCTCGCGGGGCGCGATCACCGCGGACGGCACCGTGGGGGAGCTGATGGACGCGGCGCGGGGCGTCTCCCGCTATACCGTCGAAGCCGCCGGGGAAGGCGTGGCCGAGGCGCTGCGCGGACTCCGCGGCGTGTCGGACCACGCTGTGGATTCGGTGGACGGCCGGGTGCGGGTCCGGCTCGAGGCGGCCACGGACCACGAACTCAGGCCCGAGATCTTCCGGCTGGCGACCGAGCGCGACTGGGTGCTGTGGGAGCTCAGGCGCGAGCGTGCGACGCTGGAGCAGGTCTTCCGGGAGCTGACGATGGCGGGCGGGGACGGGCTGGCGGATGGCGAGACCGGGGACCAGGGCGCTGGAGCCGAGGGTACGGAGGCCGGCGGAGAGGAGGGCGGGACCGGGGACCAGGGCACTGGAGCCGAAGGTGCGGCGGCCGGCGGAGAGGAGGGCGCGAAATGAGCTTCAGGCAAGTCTCCGAAATCACCCGCCGGGAGCTGCGCGGGTTCTTCGACCAGCCCACCGCCTACGTTCTGGCCGTCGCGTTCCTTGGGCTCGGGCTGTATCTGGCCTTCCGTTCGCTCTTCGCGATGTCGTACGCGACGCTGCGGCCCTTCTTCGACCTTCTCCCCTGGCTGCTGGTGGTCTTCGTGCCCGCCGTGGCGATGAAGAGCCTCGCGGAGGAGCGCCGCGGCCGGACGCTGGAGTGGCTGCTGGCCCAGCCGCTGACCGAAACCGAGATCGTACTGGGCAAGTTCGCAGGCAACTGGCTCTTCGTGATGATCACGGTCGCCGGGACGCTGCCGATGGCGCTGGGGGTGCTGATGGCTTCGGAAGCCGACCCTGGCATCATGCTGGCGCAGTACCTTGGGGCGGCGCTCCTGGCGGCGCAGATGATCGCGATCGGGATCTGGGCTTCGTCGATCACCAGGAACCAGATCACGGCCTTCATCCTGGGGGCCACGATCTGCCTGGTGCTGGTGCTGCTGGGCTCGCCGGTGGTGCAGATCGGCCTGCCGCCCGGGCTCGGCAACCTGGCCGCACAGCTGTCGGTGATCAGCCACTTCGAGAACATCGCGCGGGGCGTGGTGGATCTCCGCGACCTCCTCTACTTCGCGTCCACCTGCGGGCTCTTCCTCCTCCTCGCGGTCGCCTCTCTCGGCCGGGAGCGGCTCAGCCACGCGGGCGACGCCTACCGCCGCCTGCGCCTCGGTACGGGGGTGATCGCGCTGGCCGTGGTCCTACTCAACCTGCTGGGCGGATACGTGCGGGGCCGCGTGGATCTCACCCGCGACAACCTCTTCACCCTCTCGGCCGGGAGCCGCGACATGCTCGGCGGCCTCGACGACATGGTAAACCTCACGCTGTTCACGAGCGACGACCTGCCGCCGGAGATCCAGCTGCGGGTGCGCGACGTGCGCGACCTGGTGGCCGACATGGCCGGCGCCTCGAACGGGATGCTGGCCGTGCGCACCGTCAACCCGGACGACGGCGACGAGGAGGCCGGCGAGGCCACCTCCATGGGGATCGTGCAGATCGAGTTCAACGTGCTGCGCGACGACGAGCTGCAGGTGAAGCGCGGCTATTTCGGACTCGCGGTGACGTACGCGGACGAGCAGGAGACGATCCCCGTGATCGATCGTGCCGACGACCTGGAGTTCCGACTGGTGTCGGCGATCGCGCGGATGACCGCCGAGCGCCAGCCCAGGCTCGCCTTCGCCCGCGGGTTCGATGCGAAGGAGGCCTTCCAGTACGGCGCCTTCCGACAGAGTGTCGCCGACCGCTATTCGATCACCACCGTCGAGCTGGAGCCCGATTCGGCCTCCCCGCCTCCCTCCGTCCCGGACTCGATCGACGTGCTGGTCGTGGCCGCCCCCGCCCGGCCCCTCTCCGACGGCGCGGTGGAGGCGATCCGCGCCTATCTGGACCAGGGGGGCGCGGCGCTGCTGCTGCTGGAGCGGCACCTCTTCAACCCCCAGTCGCCTACCATCATGCCGGTCACTACCGGGCTGGAGGACCTGCTGGCCGATTACGGCGTCACCGCATCGGGCGACATCGTCTTCGACATGGCGTCGGCCGAGCGCGTGCAGATGCGGCAGGGAATCTTCACCGTGGTGCGCGAGTATCCCCTCTGGCCGGTGGCCTTCCGCGGCGACGACCACCCCACCAACCGCGACCTCGGCAACGCCACCTTCGGCTGGGCCGCCCCCTTCACCTGGGAGGAGGGCGACTCGGCGGTGACTGCGCTGTGGACCACCACCGAGTCCGGTGGCACGCGTCCGCCCGGGATGATGGCCGACCCCAGCTTCCCGATCGGCGCGACGCAGGACGAGGTCGCGGCCCAGACGCTGGCCGTCGCGATCGACGCGTCGGCGGGCGCGGGCGATGGCCGCATCATTGCGGTGGGCGACTCCGACTTCCTGGAGGACCAGTTCGCGCAGGCCAACTCGCAGAACCTGATCTTCGCGGCCAACGCCATCGACTGGCTGGCCCAGGACGAGGCCCTGATCGCGATCCGCTCGAAGGACCGGACACCCCCGACGCTGGCGTTCGAGTCCGACGGGGGGCGGAACGCGCTCAAGTGGGGGTCGCTGCTCGGGGTGCCCGCCGTCTTCGCGCTGTTCGGGGTCGCGCGGGTGACGCGGCGGGGGCCGAGGGCGCAGCGGCGCTGGGGGGATGTGGTG
>VXLT01000122.1 GCA_009841475.1 Gemmatimonadota bacterium | reverse complement strand
CCCCCGCCCTGCGGCGCCGCCGGCGGCCCCGACCACGGCGCATCCCACCTCAGGTCCCACCGCGCCATCTGGAGGCCGGCACCGGACTCCGCCTCCAGCGTGCGCACCGTCTGTCCGTCGCTCGCGACGATCTCCAGCGTGCGCTCGCCCCGCGTCCCCTGCGGCATGTAGTACGCGATCCCGGCCCCGTACGCCGGATTCGGCGCGCGGTACTCGCGGCCCGCGTGGATCCCGGAGCTCGGCGCCGTGTTGACGACGTACGCGAAGGCGTCCGCCACCGGGAACAGGTACGGCCCGCCCGCGGCCTTCGCCTCGGCCAGATGCACGATCGGGTTGAGGTCGTCGACGACGTAGAAGCCGCGGCCGTGCGTCGCGACGACCAGCGCATTGTCGCGGTGGTGGATCTTGATGTCGTGCACGGGCGAGGGCGGGATGCCGTTCTCCAGCGGCACCCACGACGCGCCCCCGTCGAGCGTCACAAACGGCCGGATCTCGGTGCCGACGAAGAGCACGTTCGGGTTCTCGTGGTGTTCCGCGAAGGCGCGGATGTTGCCGAACTCCGGGAGGTCGCCGCTGATCGAGGTCCAACTCTGGCCCTGGTCGGTGCTCTTCAGGACGTAGGGGTTGAAATCGTTGCTGCGGTGCCCGTCGAAGGTGGCGTAGATGGTCGCCTCGTCATGGGCGGACCAGCGCACCTTGCTGACGTAGGTGGTGTCCGGGACGCCGGGGAAGTCGGTCATCCGGTGCCAGGTGACGCCGTCGTCGGTGGTGACCGAGACCTGGCCGTCGTCGGTGCCGGTGACGATGTGGCCGGGGCGGTGCGACGAGACGTGCATGTCGGAGATGTTGGAGAAGACGGCCGTGCCCTGGTGGCGGGAGACCGCGTTGTTCGCGGGGATCGACCCGAACATGGGGAGCACGTTGCGGTCGATTTCGCGGGTCAGGTCGAGGCCGTGGACCTGCCATGAATCGCCGCGGTCCGGGCTCTTGAAGACGTGGTTGCCGGCGAAGTAGACGGTTGCCGGGTCGAAGGGGGAAAGCTGGATCGGCGAGCTCCAGTTGAAGCGGTAGGGGTCCTCGCCGGGCGCAGGGCGCGGGCGGATGGACTTGCGTTCACCCGTGCGGCCGTTGAAGCGGACAAGGTTCCCGTTCTGAGACTCCACGAAGGCGATGTTGTGGTCGTTGGGGTCGATCGCCGCGAAGAAGCCGTCGCCGCCCTGCATCCGGAACCAGTCGGCGTTGACTACGCCGATGCTGTTGCGGGTGGCGCTCGGGCCGCCCCACGTCGAGTTGTCCTGCAGGCCGCCGTAGATCCCGAAGAAGGGCTCCTGCATGTCGATGCCGACCGCGTAGAACTGGCTGAGCGGCAGGTTGGGCGAGAAGTCCCAGGTGTCGCCGAAGTTGTGCGACACGTAGAAGCCGCCGTCGTTGCCGAGCAGGAGGTGGGTGGGGTCTTCGGGGTTGATCCACATGGCGTGGTGGTCGACGTGGACGCCTCCGCTCGCGGCCGAGGCCCAGGTCACGCCGCCGTCCATCGACCGCTGGAGCGGGACTCCGAGGTGGTAGACGACTTCGGGGTCCTGCGGGTCGACGCGGATCTGGCCGAAGTACCACGGGATCGAGGCGATGTCGCTCATCTGCCGCCATGCGCGGCCGCCGTTGTCGGTGCGGTAGACGCCCTGTTCGGAGCCCTCGATCACGGCGTAGACGGTCTGCGGGTGGCTGAGGCTGATGTCGAGGCCGATCCGTCCCATATCCGAGGTCGGGAGCCCGCGCGTGAGCCGGGTCCAGGTGTCGCCGCCGTCGATGGACTTGTAGATGCCGCTGCCGGGCCCGCCGCCGACGTAGCTGTAGGCGCGCCGTTCGCGCTGGAGGGCCGCCGCGTAGAGGATGTCCGGATTCGTGGGGTCCATCACGATGTCGGTGACGCCCGTGTGCTGGTCGATCGTGAGCACGGCCTCCCAGCTTTCGCCGCCGTCCATCGTCCGGAACACGCCGCGCTCGCCGCCGGCGGCCCACAGCGGACCCACCGCCGCCACGTAGACGATCTCCGGATCCTCCGGATGGATGACGATGCGCCCCACGTGCTGCGAGGTGCGCAGCCCCATGTGCTCGAAGGTCTCGCCGGCGTCCACCGACTTGTAGACCCCGTCGCCGTAGGACGAGCTGCGCTGGTTGTTCGGCTCGCCGGTGCCGACCCAGACGATGTTCGCGTTCGATGGTGCGACGGTCACGTCACCCATCGACCCGACACCCGCGTCGTCGAAGATCGGCTCCCAGTCCACGCCGCCGCTGGTCGATTTCCAGATCCCGCCCGTCGCGGCGGCGATGTAGATGATGGTGCCGAGGCGGCCGCCCCGCATGCCCGGCGTCTCCGCCACCGCGATGTCGACGATCCGGCCGCTCATCACGGCCGGCCCGATCGAGCGCGCGGCGACCCGGTTCACGAGCGAACGGTCGTCGAGCGACTGTGCGGCTCCGGCACCGGCACCGCCGCCACCGCGTGGCCCGCCCGGCTGGGCGTTCATGGCGGTGGGCGCGAGGAGCAGGAAGGTCAGGGCCAGGGCCAGGGCGGGGCCCGTGCGGCGCAACGTGGCCGGGGTGGCGTGATGGAGAGTGGCACGGCTGAACATGTCGATGACTCGCTTGTCGGGGGGTTGGATCCGTCGCAATCGGGGGACCGATAACCAAAAGACGCCGGTGGCGAAAGGGCGATGCGTGCGCGAGGCGGGGGTCGATTGGCCGCAGGGGGCCGGAAGCGATGTGGGCGGAAGGCGGGCTTCGCCGCGGCCATCACGACGGACAAACGGCATCTTCAGGATGGTTATTCACATCATTGATATACTAATCTATAAATTTGTATGTCGATTATGCTGAATAGTATATCAATCCCGTCTGGCAATTCGAGAAACCCGGCCGCTCAGGTCCAGTACCGTCGCGCCAGGATCGGATCAACTGCACGCAGCCTCAAGCTCGATGCGCAACGTTCGGAATCGGACCGAAGCCTGCGGCGTGATCACCATTGCGCCCACCAGGTTCCTACGGCCACTCCACCGCGTACACCTCGATGAACTCCTCGCCCATTTCGCCGGTGCGGAGAACGGCGATGCGGCCGGCGGCCACGTCGAGCAGTTCGTGGCTGATGCTGGGAATGGTGGTTTCGAGCTCGAGTGCCGCCCAGCCGGTGATTCCGCTGTCTCTGACCTTCAGCAGTTCGGCACGATAAACGGGGAGCCTGAGTCTGCCGACCGGGATGCCATCCGGCCCGAGAACCGTCCACCTCCGCTCCATGTCGTCGAGTCGGGGGTAGCCTCCGAGCCAGATCGCGCCATCGGCGTCCACTTTCAGCGCCCCGATGGCCGGATAGGTGTCGCGCACCCCTGCCTGCTCCAATACCTGGCGCTGTGACGGACGCAAGTTTTCCGGGAAGACTTCCAGATAGAGGTCGGTCCAGGCTTCCTTTTCGTCGGAGGTAACTTCGCGGGGCGCATGTCCGCCCCGGATGCTGGTCAGCGGTACCGGGCCTTCGTACAGGGTAACGTCCACCGAATCGGTCGTGGCCAGAACCGCGTGCGACCCGCCTCCCGCGTAGAGCGTGGTGGCCCCGAACCCGACCGCGGTCATCTGGTCGGGCGAGACGCGCCGCTCCTTTCCGGCCCACCGGCCCAGCGTATCCACCACCTCGCCGGCCTGGTCGAAGACCACCAGAAAGAGCGGGCCCCGCTGAAGCCCCAGGGGCCGGAAGGGACGCGTCTCCAGCACGGCGACAAACCCTCCGCCGGCCAGGTGAACCAGCGGGACGTAGGCCTCGTTCAACTGGATGCGCTGTACCCCGGTCACGTCTCCCTGGGCGTCCAGGAAGGTGAATCGCTGCAGACGGGCGTCGAACACGGAGAGCGTGCCGCCCGCGTCCACGCCGATCCGGGCCATGTCGACGTACTCACCCGGCCCCTCTCCCTCCCGGCCTGCCCTCTGGCGCTCCCTCCCCTGTTGATCGAGGAAGACGACCTCGGACGACCCCCTGTCCGCGATGGCGAGCGAAGAATCGGGCAGGAACACCGCGCCCACCACGTGGTAGAGCTCGATATCCGCGGCGGTGGAATAGAGCAGCCGCAGGTTCAGTTCGGGAAGGTCGAGCGCCCCCAGATCGGAGATTTGTACGATGCCCACTCCGGCGGAGTCGGTGGTCGATACGGTCGCGGAGGCCGGCGCGCCTCCGGAGGGGCCCGCCTCTTCGGATGCTTCCCCGCACCCGAGTGCTGCGATGGCCAGGGTCGCGGGAATCAGGCTTCGTGTGGTCGGTTGCATTGGTCCTCCTCCGGGCCCCGGGGTGGCTGTCGAAGCACCTGCCGGGCGACAGGCTGCGGGTGCGGCGCGGCACGGTGACAGCCGCTAAAGACAATGATAACGTTCCTCCGTTGGGCAATCTGACAAGGAGACGACTCATGCGTTCACGATTCAAGTTCCTGCTGGTGACATTCACGGCCTGCGCGGCGTTCGCGAGCCCCGCGGTGGGGCAGCAAGGGTGGTATATCGGGATGGATATCGGCCCGTCGCTGGTTCCGGAGGCCGGGCTGTTCGTGTCGGACAATGACTGGAGCACCAAGTGTGATCTGATCAACAACCCCGGCCAGATCGAGACGAACGGCGGCTGTACGGCGCAGCCGCCCCGGGCGGAGTGGGGAAACGAGGTGGCGGGAGGCATGGGGACCCTCGGCGGGGTGGCGATCGGCTACCGGGCCTCGTGGTTCCGGGTCGAGGCCGAGTACTTCCACCGGACGGCTACGTACGGGGACCCGACGCCGGTGCGCATCGGCGACCTGGTGACCCTGGAGAAGGCCGACCAGGAGCTCGAGGAGGTCGAGAGCCGCATCAACGGCCTGATCGGGCACGGCCTCTTCGCGAACGCCTACGCGGAGATGGCGATTGCGTCGGACTACGCGGCCTACGCAGGGGTGGGCGCGGGGGTCACAGCGGTGTCGGTGGACTACTTCAACCGCTGGAAGCGGAATGACGACCCGAGCCGGATCGACACCTTCGACGATCCCGCGATGAAGGCGCGGATCGCGGGAACCACGACCATCGGCACTGGGCGCAAGTCGGACCTCGTCTTCGGCTATCAGGCGCTCGCCGGGCTCGACCGGGCGCTGAGTGAATCGGTCAGTGTGGGCATCAAGCTCCGCTGGACGATGCTGGCCGAATTCGTGGACGAGGCCGAGTACGTCCAGCTGCGCAGCCACGAGTCGAGCGTGGGGCGAGGCGAGCGGATCGTCTACCGGGTGGTGACCGACGATCTGTCGGCGTTCGGGGTCACGCTGAGTCTCAAGTACGGGTTCTGAGACACGTGCGACTGTCCCCCTTTACCTCCGCCACTCCCCGCTGTACACCTGCCCGAACCGGTCCGTGGCTTCCACCACGACCTCGCGCTCTTCGCCGGTCAGCGCGGCGCGGAACAGGTGATCCGCGGGCACCGGCTCCACCCAGTCGCGGCGCGCGGGCAGATCGGGCCCGCTGTGCAGCTCCACGCTGAGCGGGTCGAGGCCCCGGCGGCGCTCCATCCGGCCGCGCGGCTCGCCGTCCGCGAACCAGCGGACGGTCCACTCCGGGTCCCAGTTCCAGATGTTCGCGATCAACTCGCCGGGGGATGCGGGATCCGTTCCGGTGCGGTGCAGGCGCATCTGGTAGCCGGGCTCGCGGCCGGTCGCCTTGTAGCGCCAGCTCACCTGTTCGCCGCGGATGGTGTAGACGCAATAGCCGTTGGGAGTGCCGTCGTGGCAGATCGGGCCGCTCCACCAGGCGCCGCAGACGGCCCCGGTGACGTGCTCGTGCGTTCCGTGCTCGAAGACGTGTTCGCACTCGTGGGTGTGGCCGGTCAGGACGTGCGCGTCGAAGGGCTCCAGGAGGCGGTAGAGCGCCTCGCGGTTTGTGATCGCGAGCCCGGTGGTCGGGGAGTCCTCGTCGAAGCGGAGGTGCTGGCTGCCGAGGACGGGGATGTGGGTGGCCACGATCACGGGTGAGCCGCTTTCCACCCGGGCGAGGTCCTGCTCCAGCCAGCGTAGGGTTTCGGCATCGAGATAGCCCAGGTACCCCCGTCCGTACCAGAAGACGTCGTCGAGCACCACGTAGTGGACCGCGCCCCGGTTGAAGGAATAGTACCCGGGTCCGAAGTGGCGGCCGAAGGTCTCGATCGACCCGCGGTCGGTGGGGCTGTCCATGTCCAGGTCGTGATTGCCGACGACCTGGAAGAAGGGGATCCCGACCTGCTCCACCCCGCGCTCGTAGTCGGGGTAGAATTCGAGGTTGTCGAACATGATGTCGCCGCAGGAGATCCCGAAGGCGTGCTCGTCGCCGAGCGACGCCGCGGTGGCGCGCAGATCGGGCACGGACTGCGAGAGGAACCAGCCCGTTTCCGTGGAGTTCTGCGTCTGGATGTCGCCCAGGAGGAGCAGCGTGTGGTCGTCGTGGGGGACCGGATCGGGTTCCAGTTCGAAGACGGCGGACTGCTCGCTGCTACGCGTGAGCGGCTGGTAGAAGCGGGCGGTGCCGGGGCTGTTGAGCGGGATGCGGTAGCCCGATGGCAGCGTGATCCGGACGAAGCCCTGTTCCGGGACGGTGACGAGCTCGAAGGTGCCGTCTGGCGCGGTGTCCACGACCTGGACGCCGTCCGTGACGGGGATGCGGGGGAGTCCGCTGCCGCGTGAGCGCACGACGCCCCGGACCCGGATGGGGGCGGAGCGGGGG
>VXLT01000097.1 GCA_009841475.1 Gemmatimonadota bacterium | reverse complement strand
ACCCCCCGCTCGGCCCCCTCGTCACCGACGCGGTCCACCTCGTCATCCTGCACACCAACGACACGCACTCCCGCATGGACCCGTTCCCGATGGACGGCGGCCGCTTCCAGGGGCTTGGGGGCGCCGCGCGGCGGGCCACGCTGATTCGGCGCATCCGCGAAGCGAACCAGCATGTCCTCCTCCTCGACTCGGGCGACATCTTCCAGGGGACGCCCTACTTCAACTTCTTCGGCGGCGAGCTCGAGTTCCGCGCGATGACCGCCATGGGGTACGACATCGCGACTCTCGGCAACCACGACTTCGACAACGGAGTGGACGGCCTGGTGGCCATGCTGCCCGAGGCCGGATTCGAGTTCGTGTCGGCGAACTACGATGTGAGCGCGTCGGCCCTGGCCGGGCATGTGGAGCCGTACGCCGTGCGCGAGTTCCGGAGTGTGCGCGTGGGCGTCTTCGGCCTGGGCATCGCGTTCGAGAAGCTGGTGCTGGCGAGCCTGCACGAAGGCGTTCGCTACACCGACCCGATCGTTGCGGCGCACACCGCCTGCAGGGAGCTGCGCGCCCTGGGCTGCTCGCTGGTCGTCTGCCTCTCCCATCTCGGGTACCGGTACTCCGACGACGCCCGTCCGAGCGATCGCACGCTGGCCGCGGCCGTGCCCGACATCGACCTGATCCTGGGGGGGCACACCCACACCTTCCTCGACGAGGCGGTCGTCTTCGGCCAGGGCGCTTCAGGGTTCACCGTGGTCAACCAGGTCGGGTGGGGCGGAATGCGGCTCGGCCGAGTCGATGTCGCGTTCGACCCGGCCGGGCAGACCTCGGGCTGGGCGGCCGCGGGCTACGAGATCGACGAGAGGCTGGACGTCTAGCTCAAGCCCGTGGAACTAAATCCCCGGTGCACGCGCGCTGGACCGCAGTGCCGTTAAACACGCCACCCCGCGGGCCAGGGACCCACGGGGTGGGATTGCGTGATTCGAGTGCTCTTCGCGATGTCCTCGCGTTCGCTTGGGCCCCGGACTAGCCGTCCGACGCCATGGCGGAGGTCGTCATGGACACCGTGGCGCCTCCGATGCCGTACACGATGGCACCGGCGACGATGCCGCCGACGAGCGCCATGACGTCAAAGGCCTCCATGCCCGCGAACGCCGAGCCCAACCCCATGAGGACGCCGACCGTAGCTCCTGCCTTGGCACCGTCGGCGGGATCGCCGGCGCCCTTCCAGCCAAGCACGGTGGCCAGCACTCCGCCCATAAAGACGCTGCCAACCCAGGCCTGCCAGGAATCCAGCATGGCGCCGAAGTTCATCGCGAAAAAGTCGCCGGGCACCATGCCAACAAGCCAGTTGACAACGTGCATGGCGACACCCGCGACGACCGATGCAATAATGCAGTTCTTGTCCACGGTTTTCTCCTTGTCGGAGTGGACGGGTTGCGGATGAGCGGGGCCAAAGTGGGGAATAATGCGCTGGCGCGCAAGGGCCCATGCCGGAAAAATGCGGTAATATTGGTGAAAATATGCCACTTGTTGGGATTCGACGGGTCTGAAACACCCCCAAATCGCGGCAGGGCGGGTTTCGGGTCTCGTTGCCGCCAATGGCGAGAATCCAGCCCGGTCGACCAGGGGGATAAACACGGCCGCTGCCGCGCAAGCCTTTTCCGGGGCCGCTTAATCCCCGTATACGAAGCGCTCGACCTCGCCGTGAATCCTCTCGACGGTGGCTTCCGAAGGCGGCCGCGTGAAGGCGGACACCACGATCGTGACCGCGAAGTTGGCCGCCACTGACCAGACCGCCTCGTGGAGGCCAAACGGCCGGGGCCACACCACCTGGGTCAGGTAGACGGTGAGCAGGCCCGTGCAGATCCCCGCGATCACACCCGCGGAGGTCGTAAGGCGACGACCGGGATAACACACGCCCAGAATGGCCGGCATCAGCTGCAGTGCTCCAACGCCGGAGAGCGTCACCAGTGTCACCAGGAAGTCGAAGTTGTACACGGTGAGCACCCAGCCCACTCCGAGCAGCCCCACCACCACCCAGCGCCCGAACGCGAGGTAGTGCCGGTCGCTGCGGTCCCGCGCGATGTAGCGCTGGTAAACGTCGCGCGTCAGCACGGTCATGTTGGAGTGCAGAATCGAGTCCAGCGTGGACATCGCGGCCGCTGTCGCCCCGGCCAGGATCAGTCCGGTGAGCCACGCCGGCGCGTAGGTGGTCAGCAGCTCCGGGAAGATGCGGTCGGCCGTCTCCAGCTCCGGCAGGATGAGCGCCCCCCCGAGACCGACGAACGCGGCGGGAATGAACAGCGTCATCAGGTAGATCGGGGTGGTGGCGCCGAGCAGCTTCAGGGTCTTTGCCGAAGCCGCGGTGAAGTACCGGATCATCATGTGCGGCTGGAAGATGATGCCGAACGAGAGCGCGATCGTCAGACCAACCCAGATTCCGGGGGTGAAGAATCCCTCCGGACCGGGCAGAGTCAGCAGGTCGGGCCGCTCCGCGGCCAGCCGGCGCCAGAGTTCGACCGGGCCGCCGAAGAGCTTGTAGGTGAGCAGCAGGCTCCCTGCCCAAACGGCGATGTACATCCAGATCCCCTGGATCACGTCGGTCCAGTAGACCGCGCGCAGTCCCCCGACCATGAGATACCCGGCGGCCACGACCAGAAGCAGGCCCGACGCCCACGCAAAGGGAATGCGGTCTCCCGTCGCGACCGACAGGATGATCCCCAGTCCCTGCGCCTGCACCTGTATGTAGATCAGGGTGAAGATCACCGACACGACCGCCACGATCACCCGGACCGTCTCGCTCTCGTAAAAGTCCGCGATCAGGTCGGCGGGTGTGATGTAGCCGAACTTCTTGCCAAGCGCCCAGATCCGGGTGCCGAGCGTGAAAGTGATCGCGCCAACCAGCACGGTCCACGTCCCCGCCATCCAGAAGCCGATCCCATGCGTGTAGAAGAAGCCGCCGGAACCGAGGAAGGCGAAGGCCGAATGAAAGGTGGCGACCACGGTCAGATAGAGAACGATGAACCCGGCCTGCCGTCCATAGAGGAAGAAGTCCTCCATGTTGGCTTTGCCCTTCCGGTTGGCCAGGATCCCGATGACGATGGTCGCCACCAGGTAGACGAAGATCAGCGTGGTGGAAACTACCCAGGGTTCCATGGGATCACCGCTGGAAGGTATGTACGGGTGCCCGGCCCCGATGCATCGCCGCCCGAATGCGGCCGGGACTTACTCCACGGGCTGCGGCGGCAGCCCGGATCGCGAAGCCGGGAGTCAGCCTACCTTTGAATCGAGGTAGCCTGTGAGCTTCCCGAGGGTTCCGATCTTGTTACAGTCCTCAGGAGGGATCGATACTCCGAATTCACGCTCGACGACCCTGATGAAGGCCACGGCGTTCAGCGAGGAAATGCCGGATTCGCTGAAGCTGCGGTTGAGATCGGGCGCATGCCCCAGGGACAGGTGTTCGTCGATCAGTGCCCTCAGGCGGCTCTCGGTTGCGGACATAATTCGGCTGCTCCTCGATAGGTGGGGTAGAATGTGGCCAACTTCCGGCTTCTGGTAACGGTAATGGTGTGGCGCCGGTTTGCCGATGTCAAGCGCAGTCGCTCCACGAGCGGCCCGACGGCTTCCCGGCCGGGGAGCTAAACGCCCTTTCGCTCCGCCCGGATCAGCACCGCGATCCCGAGGAAGTACACGGCCAGCAGGTACGCGAAGAGGAAGGGCATGCCAAGGATCCAGGGTTCGATCCGGTTCATCAGGCCGTGCACGATCGGGGGTTGGGCCAGCAATATGGCGGCGAGGAAGGCGATCGTAGCGACCCTGCCGTTGCGGGTCCGGGGCACGTAGTGGGAGCGGCGGGGGTTCATGGGCGACTCCTGGGGAGCGGCGTTCTCGGGGGGGCTGCCCCTTCGCAGGGGATCGGCGAGCGCTGGCTGTGGCTCAACGTTAGCTTGCTGCGCCCGGGTAAACAAATCGTCCGGCGACAGGCCGGCGAACCCGCGTCCTTGACACCTCCCGCCCCCATGGCGACAATTCAAGCCTCATGAACATCTTCATCCGCACCGCAGCACTTCATCATCACGGCCATCCACGAGAGGCGGCCGCGTAACGGTGTAACGTCTGCGAGAGCGAACGGAACCTGAAGCGCCGGCTTCCTCGGAGGGGGCCGGCGCTTTTTTTTGGCGGCGGGCCGCCGGGGCGAAAGCCGGGGGAAGGACCACAGGCGGGGAATGGCAGGGAAGCTGAATCAAGGGGCGACCGCGGTGTGCGCGGGCGCGCTGGAAACGAGTGCGGCAACGCCGGGTGAGCGCATGGGCACATCGGACACGATCCGTATCGGTCTGCCCAAGGGGCACATGCAGGAAGCGGTGTTGGCGCTTCTCGGCGATGCGGGCATCGATGTGCGCGTGGGCGGGCGCAACTATCGCCCGCTGCTGTCGTGGCCGGGCTTCGAGGCGAAGCTCCTGAAGCCGCAGAACGTGGTGAAGATGCTCGGTGCCGGGTCACGCGATCTGGGCTTCGCCGGGGCGGACTGGGTGGCCGAGCTCGGTACCGACCTCGTGGAGTTGCTCGACACGGGACTGGATCCGGTGACCGTGGTTGCGGCCGCTCCCCCGGCTCTCCTGGAAGGCGGCGCCCTTCCGCCGGGCCGCCGGCTGGTGGTTGCGACCGAGTACGTCCGCATCGCCGAGCGGTGGGCGACCGGGCAGCCGTTCGAGGCGGCCCTGGTGCGGTCCTACGGCGCCACCGAGGTCTTTCCGCCCGAAGACGCCGACCTGATCGTCGACAACACCGCAACCGGGGCTACGCTGCGCGGCAACGGCCTTGTGATCGCCGATACCCTCCTCTGCTCCACCACGCGTCTGTATGCCAGCCCGGCCGCGCTGGATGACCCCGCCCGCCGCGGCCCGATCGAGGACCTCGTCCTCCTCCTCGACTCGGTGCTGGCGGCCCGCCGGCGCGTCATGCTCGAGCTGAACGTCGCGGAGCGCGATTTCGAGCGCGTCGTCTCGATCCTTCCATGCATGCGCGAGCCCACCGTCTCACGGCTCCACGGGGAAGACGCGTACGCCGTGCGGGCGGCCGTCCCCAGGGCGGAACTTCCTGGGCTCCTCCTGAAGGTGAAGGCGCAGGGCGGAACCGACCTCGTGGTTTCCGAACCCCAGCAGATCGTGCCATGATGCCCTTTGGCCCCCTGACGAGAGCAGCAGTGCCATGAACGAGATCATCGACCTGAGCATGAACGAGGGCGAGGCGCCGCCGCGCCAATGCCTCCGGGTGCTGGAGCGCATCGGCCCCACGATCCTGCGCAAGTACGCGGACCCGGCGCCGCTGGAGGAGGCCTACGCCGCCTACCTCGGGATCGCGCCCGCCAACGTCCTGGCTACGACCGGCGCCGACGACGCGATCGATCGGGTCATGCGCGCCTTCCTGGCCCCCGGTCGGGAGATGGTCTTCCCGACCCCCACCTTCGAGATGGTCCCCCGGTGCGCGCAGATGGCCCGCGGCGACATTGTTCCTGTGGAATACGAGTGGGGGACGCTGCCGCACGACGAGATCCTTGCCGCGGTGAACGACCGGACCGGCCTGGTGGCGGTGCTCACTCCCGACAACCCCACCGGAAGGGCCTTTTCCACGCGGTCCCTGCTGCGCCTTGCCGCCGCGCTGCCCCCCGAGGTCACGCTGATGGCCGATCTGGCGTACGCGGAGTTCGCCGACGAGGATCCGACCGGCGCCCTCCTCGAGGTTCCGCGCGCCATCATGATCCGCACGCTGTCGAAGGCGTGGGGACTCGCGGGGCTGCGGGTCGGCTTCGCCGTGGGCACCAGGGAGCGGATCGACGTGTTGCGCAGGTTCGGCGGGCCGTACGCGCTCACCGGCCCGTCGATCGCCATCGCGCTTGACCGGCTGGGCAACGGGGTCGGCGAGATGCGCGGTTTCGTGGAGTTCGTTCGTACCCGGCGCGAGCGGCTGGCCTCGGTGATCCGTACGGCGGGGGGCATGCCCGAGCCATCGCAGACCAACTTCGTGCTGGCGTCCTTCCCGGATGCGCGCTGGATCGTGCGGGGGATGGCGGCGCAGGGAGTGCTGGTACGCCACTTCGCGCATCTGCCGGAGTACGTGCGCATCACCGTGCCGCGGGACGATGCGGAGTTCCGTCGTGTGGCGCGGGCGCTGGAATGCCTGGACCGGCCGGAAGCCGTGCTCTTCGACATGGACGGGGTGCTGGCGGATGTGCGGCGGTCCTACCGGGAGGCGATCGCGCAGACCTGCGCGTCGTTCGGGGTGGAGGTCGGGCACGCCGGGATCGGGGCCGCGAAGGCGGCGGGCCACGCGAACGACGACTGGTCCGTGACGTATTCGCTCGTTGCCGCGGCAGGGGTGGAGGCGCCCTTCGAGGAGGTGAAGCGCCGCTTTGAGAGACTCTATCAGGGCGACGATCGCGAAGCCGGGCTGCGGCGCCACGAGACCCTGATTCCCGACCGCGCGCTGCTGGAGGACCTGGCCCGGTCGTACCGCCTGGGGATCGTGACCGGGCGACCGCGCCGCGACGCCGAGCGTTTCCTGCGGGAGCAGGGAGTGCGGGGGTTGTTCAGCGCCGTGGTCTGCCGCGAGGACGGGCCGCTCAAGCCGAATCCGGAGCCGGTGAGGATCGCCCTGAAGCTCCTGGAAGCGCGGACCGCCTGGTTGTTGGGGGACACCCCGGACGATGTGCGTGCCGCGGCGGGGGCCGGGGTGGTGCCGGTCGGGGTGGTGC
>VXLT01000013.1 GCA_009841475.1 Gemmatimonadota bacterium | reverse complement strand
CCCCCCCCCCCCCCCCCCCCCCCCCCCCCCCCCCCCCGCCGCCCCCCGCCCCGCCGGGGCAATGGTGCGGCTGATGGCGACGGTGCCGGAGAGGCCCCCAATGACGTCACCTTCGCACTCACCATCACCGGCGCCGACGGCAACCCTGTCCGTACCCTGGAGGCCCCCTCCGAGCCCGGCGTCAGCGAGGTGATCTGGGACTGGCGTCACGATCCGCCCTACGAGCCGGAACAGCAGGGTGGGGGTGGACCGGGTGGCGGAGGTGGCTTCGGCGGCGGTGGCGCACCCTCGGGCCCGATCGTCCTTCCCGGCGTCTACACGGTCAGCATGACCGTCGCGGGCGAGACCTTCTCGTCCACAGTCGAGATCCAGGCCGATCCGCGCCGCCCCATGACCCGGGCCGACCGCATGGCCCGGCAGGACATCCTTATGAGCCTGCACAAGCTCGCGGTGCCGATCTACGAGGCCGGCCGCGCGATCCAGCGCCTTGAGGAGCAGCTCGACGCCGCGCAGGAGGTGATCGACGGTGCCGACGAGCCCCCGGAGGGGCTGGAGGAGGAGCTGGAAGCGATCCGCGAGGCGCTCGAGGAGGTCCAGAGCGACGTGTCGGAAGCGCGCCGCAACGCGGGCGTGGCCAACGCCATCCAGCGCTCGTCCACGCTGCCGACCGAGGACCAGCGGTGGCAGGCCGACCGCGCCTGGGAGGTGATGCCCGATGCGATCGAGGCGCTCAACGTGCTGATCGCGTCGCGCGTACCCGATCTCAACGCGAAGCTCTACGCGGAAGGCGTGAGGCCGAAGCCGGGTGAGTCGGTGGTGATGGTGGGCCGGTGAGGACATCGCCATGAGCCTGTTCGCGACCATCGCCGCCGGAGCGCAGCTGTGCGCTGGCTGCGCCCTTGAGTTCGAGGTGCGGGACACGCTGGGTTCCCTGGAGGACCCTGCGGGCATCGGGACGTTCGCCGAGATGGCTGAAGTGGGCGATCAGGGATACCTCGTGAGTTCCGAGATCCTCGGCGGAGTGGTGATCGTCTACGACGCATCCGGGCACTACGGCCGGGAGCTGACGCGGGAAGGCGAAGGTCCGGGCGAGCTGCTCTCCCGACCGACCTTCGCCGTGGGCACGGACGGGGTGTTGATGCATGAACCGGGTTCAGCGAGGCTGCATCTCTTCTCTCTCGATCTGTCGTTCCAGAAGACCTTCCTCCTTCCGGGTATTGCCCAGATCGGGTCGATCCAGCCCGACCCCGCGACCAACGGCTGGCTGGTCGCCGCTACCGGGACCGATCTTCGCGAGAAGATCGTCTTTATCCTGGACCGGGACGGGAGCGTGTTGCGCACGATGCCGGGGGACCACTCAGGCGCGGGCTGGCTGCGAAACGTCATCCGGGGCCTGGATGGCATGATATGGAGTGCTGGGCCGTTCGGGTTGGTGGAGGTCTATGATGAGAACATGGTCATCAAGGGCTCCGTTCAGCTGGAACTGCCGGGCACGGAGGGGTGGGAGCCCGGCGTGGCCCCCGGTTCACCGGCGGCCGTTATGGCCGTTCGCCCCGCCCCCGAGGGCGCCGGCGTCTGGGTGTTCGCGATTGCGCCGGAGGACAGCATCGCTGAACTGAGCATAGACGACATGCGGACTGCATTCATGGACCGCACGCGCCCGCTGGAGCAGAAGGGAGACGCCTTCGTGTATTGGGTCGACCTGACGCCGGACGGGCTCGAGCTCCTGGGCCGGGATCGGTTCGACACCCTGGTGCGACCGCTGGGCTACGGGGATCTGGCCTACGACATCGTCGAGACTCCGGACGGCAACCGGAGGGTGCGGGTGGGACGGCTGCGCTTCACTCGCGGCGAGGGGTGACGGGCCATGCCCCTGTTCGCGACCAGCGCCGCCGGAACGCAGCTTGTGCCGGTCGCGCGCAGCATCTTTGACGGGCTCGTCTAAGCGATTCTCACCGGCGGCGTGTTCGGGTGGTTGTGGCCGTAGGGAGTGCCCCCCCTCAGATCACCTTCCACCAGGGCGCCGCAAGAACCTCGGGCGTAAGCCACTCCACGGACTCTCCCCCGTGCAGAAGCAGGCTCGAGCGGGCAGCGCGTCCATACTCCGCCCGGAACGTGCGAAGATGAGCAGCGTCGGCGAGTCTCGGCCGCTTCGTCGCCTTGACCTCGATCGGCAGAAGCCGCCCCTCGGACTCGATCACGAAGTCCACTTCCTCGCCGGTGATTGCCCGCCAGTGCAGCACTTCGGCCCGCACGGACCGGGAGTCACGCCATACCAACAAGTCTTGCAGCACCAGGTTTTCCAGGTGGGCCCCGCGTGGCTCGTCCTCTTGGGCCAGGTGCATCGCCAGACCCGTGTCTCCCCAGTACAGCTTCGGTGACTTGACCAGCCTCTTGGTCCGGTTCACGGAATAGGCGGGAACTCGCACCAGGAGGTATGAGGTCTCAAGCAGGTTCAGGTAGCGATGGGCTGTCGGCTGCTTGAGTCCGACATCCCGGCCGAGCCGAGACTGATTGACGAGTCTGCCCAGGCCGAGGCTCGCAGCGCGCATGAGCCGGCGAAAGTCGGGTAGGCCCGCGATCGACGAAAGCGCTTGCAGGTCGCGCTCCAGATAGGTCTGAACGTAGCCATCGAACCAGATTGCTCGGTCCTGGGTGGTGTCGAGATGGACTGCGGGGACTGGGAAGCCGCCACGTAGTGCAAGGGCTCGCCAGTCCTCCTGCTTGCCGCCGGACTCGGAAACGATGTCCAGCCACTCTCCGTCGGAGGCTTCGAACAACCTCTCCCAGACCCCGCACCGGCCAAGTCCCGTCTGCTCGCGCCGCGTCATCGGCCAGAGCGTGAGATAGCTGGCTCGGCCCGCCAGCGACTCCGAGACACGGCTCATCAAGAGCAGGTTGGCGGAACCGGTGAGCAGGAAGCGACCGGGCCGCCGGTGACGATCGATCTCCCGCTTGACGGCCCGGAGGAGTTCGGGCTCCCGCTGCACCTCGTCGATGGTAATCGGGCCGGCACGGCGAACCAATGCACCGGGATCGCGCCTGGCGAGGTCGAGTACGTCGAGGTCATCCAGCGACAGGTATCTCCGGCCGCCGTGATCCGACGTGGCCCCGCCGGAGGAGGCCTCAACTTGGCCAAAGGAGCGTGCAAGCGTGCTTTTGCCCGTCTGGCGCGCTCCGGAAACCACCACGGCAGGCATCACCCGTATCATGTCCTGTAGGCGGTGCCCAATGGCTCGGGGAAGGATTCGGTTATTCATGATGTTGATGATAATCATTTACGCCATGAATAACTAGTCGCGCTCTCGGAGGACGGGGATTCGGGTGACCAACAGCGGTATGTCATCTACACATTACATTCTGTCATGTGTGCTTTACATTGTGGGTGGTGTGGATGGAAGCGAGTCATCCAGCAACTCGAACACCCGCTGCACCGCGACCGCCGGCACCCCGGGAAATCGAATCTGCGGGTAGTGCTCCGCGTGGTCCGTCATGTCGATCTGCGCGGCGGCCTCCTCATACGACATCCCCTGGGCGTGGAACCCCGCCGCGCGCGCCTGCAGGTCCCGCATGTAGTCCTGCTGGTACGTGATGCGCTCCTTGCCCTGGAACGGGTCGCCGTGGCCCGGCAACACCCAGTCGAAGTCGAGCGCCTTCACGTGCTCCAGCGTCTCGACCCACTCGGCGAGGTAGCCGTCGCCCATGTAGGGCAGCCCGGGGAGCAGCAGGTCGCCGGTGACGATGACGCGCTCCTGCGGAAGGTGGACCACCACGTCGCCGCCGGTATGGCCGCGCCCGAAGAAGAGGATGCGGATCTCGCGGTCGCCACGGAACAGCGTCATGCGCTGCGACAGGGTCGTGTTGGGGCCCTTGGGCACCAGGGCATCCTGGCCGGCGGCGTAGTTGCGCGTGTAGGCCAGGCGGGATTCGAATGCCGCCAGCAGATCCGCGGCTTCCGCGCGTGCCGCTTCGTCCTCGGCTTCGTCGACAGCGCGCTGCAACCCCTCGATCCTGCTCTCCATCACCGCGATCTGATCCGGCAACCTCCCCACGAACAGCTCGTACGACCGCCCCAGCGACGCCCCGCTCTCGAGCATCTCGCGCGTCACCTCGTGGCCGATCACGTGCACGTCGTCCGGGTAGATCTGGTTGCCGTGCGCGTGGTCGAAGTGGTAGTGCGTGTTGACCACGTACCGGACGGGCTTGCCGGTGAGCGCCTCGATCTCCTCGACCACGGCGTACGCTGCCGCAGGCGAAATGTGCGACTCGACCAGCAGCACGTCGTCCTCGTTGACGATCACCGCGCCGTGTGAGCCGACGGACAGAGCGCCGGTTCCCCGCGCGTGGTAGACGCCGGGCACCACCTCCTCGAACTCGAAAGCGGTGCTCTCGAAGTCGGACCCCGGGGGCGGGCCGGCGTCGGTTTGGGGGGCATCGGAGGGCTGACAGCCGGCGAGGATGAACAGGGGAACGAGGGCGCTGGCTCTTGAGATTCGCATGACCGAACTCCGGGCTCGGGGGATTCACCGCTGACTGCAACACTTGCGGACCCGCGTGCAGGCGGCAAGATGAAGTGGATGACCATCCCCTACGCCATGTCCTGGGAAGAGCCCACCTACGCGCGCGCCGATGGCTACGACTACGACCACGAGATCCTGATCGCCCTCCCGCCCTCCTACCACGTCTCGCCCGACCGGCACTATCCCGTCCTCTGGTCGATGGACGGAGCGATGGCCTTCGCCGTGACCGCCGGGATCGTCAATCTCTACACGGTCGGCAAGCGCATCCCGGAGATCATCGTGGTCGGGGTCGGCCACAGGAGCGAGCAGGGGATGCTGGGGCTCGCCCACCGCACCCTCGATTTCTTCCCGCCCGGGAGCGTCTGGTCGGATCCCGGCCTGGGAAGCGAGTTCATGAAGGGGATGGGGTTCGATTTCGACATGTCGCGGCCGTTCCTGAAGGGGGAATTGTTCCTGGACTTCCTGGTGGACCAGCTGCGTCCGTCGCTGGGCGAGCAGTACCGGATGGCCGACGATCACACGCTCTGGGGCCACTCCGCGGGCGGCGGGTTCGCGGGCTATGCGCTGCTGGCCCGCCCGGGCGCCTTCGGCCGGTTCATCATCGGCAGCGGGACCAACGGCCTGACCATCGATCTCGAGGCGGAATACGCGGAGAACCACGACGACCTCGACGCGAAGGTCTTCATCGGCATGGCGGACGGCGAGATCAACCACGCCCCGTTCTGCGCCCAGCGGCTCATCAGCCGCACGACTCTGTTCGCCGAAAATCTGCGCCTGCGCGGCTACCCGAGCCTGGACCTGCACACCCGGTTCTACACCGACCGCGACCACTTCACCGTCATGCCGCTGGTGATCGGGGACGGGCTGCAGCATGTTTACGCCGACCTGATCGCGGGGCTCGAGAAGCCGAACTGGTAGCCCGACCCCACTCCAAAGGAGTTCTCATATGTTGTCAGATCTGGTCTCAGATGAGGTCTCAGCCTCGGTCCTCAGCCTCTTGCTACCCATCTTCGTGGCCGCCGTGCTCGTGTTCGTCGCTAGCAGCGTGATCCACATGTTCATCGGCTATCACCGCAACGACCGCAGGGCTGTCCCCGACGAGAACGGCGCGATGGACGCCCTTCGCGGCCTCGGCCTCGAGCCGGGCAACTACGCGATCCCGCACGCCGGGAGCATGGAGGTGATGAAGAGCGATGAGTTCCAGGAGATGGCCAGGCGCGGCCCGTCCGCTTTTCTGACCGTCCTTCCACCCAATCCCCAGGCGCGGATGGGCCGGCAGCTCCTGCAGTGGTTCGTCTACTGCCTCGTGGTCGGGCTCATCACGGCGTTCGTGTGTGTAATGGCGCTGGGCCCCGGCGAGGAATACCTGACGGTCTTCGTGCTCGCATCGACCGCGGCGTTCATGGGCTACGCGATGGCGCTCGCCCAGGACGCGATCTGGTCCTTCCAGGGATGGGCCGCCACCGCCCGCAGCATGTTCGACGGGCTCATCTACGCACTCCTGACCGGAGGTGCCTTCGGGTGGCTGTGGCCATGACGGGGCTGGTCGCGCAGAAGTGCGAGGCGTGCCGGGTGGGCGCGCCCCCGGCCACCGAGGCCGAGATCGCCGAGTACAGCGTCCAGATCCCCGAATGGGCGATCGTCGGCCGCGACGGGATCCCGGCGCTGGAGAGGGTCTTCCGGTTCGGGAACTTCGCCGCCGCGCTGGACTTCACCAACCGTGTCGGCGAGCTCGCCGAGGAGCAGGGCCATCACCCCGCGCTGCTCACCGAGTGGGGGCGCGTCACGGTGACCTGGTGGACCCACAAGATCCGCAACCTGCACGTGAACGACTTCGTCATGGCGGCGAAGACGGACCGGGCTTTCAATGAGAGGAAGGAATGATCCGATGATCAACAAGAACTGCATCCTGGCGACCCTCGCCGTCTTCGCGACGACGTTTGTGCTGGGCTTCATCATCTACCAGCCTGTGCTCGGCGACTTCTTCGCGGCGAACGCCGGCACCGCGACGGGCGTGATCAAGGAGAACCCGGTCTTCTGGCAGATCATCGTCGGGCAGCTGTGCGGGGCCGCGCTGCTGGTGACGGTGCTGTCGTGGAAGGGCGTTGAGAGCGCTGCCGACGGGGCCAGGGGCGGTGCCGTCTTCGGCCTGCTGCTGAGTCTGTTCTACGGATTCATGAACCTGGGCACCATGAACACCAGCACGATGAACGCGGTGCTGGTGGACGTGGTCGTGACGGTGGTGATGATGGGGGC
>VXLT01000181.1 GCA_009841475.1 Gemmatimonadota bacterium | reverse complement strand
CTGCGGAAGGCTGTTTGCTCCACGGGTTTCGCCGTCCTTCGGGCGAAACGAGATCGGTGCCAGCCTCATTTCCTCTTCGCCCACTTGTTTGGCGATGTCGTAGATGCGCAGCTACAGGCCCTCTTGGTTGGATCAAATTACCCCGCGATCAATGGCACCGATGTCCGGGGCTTGCGAATCACATGCCCGCCAACTCTAGGAGAGCAGCGAGCTATCGCTAACATCCTCGCCGACATGGACGCGGAGATCGAAACGCTGGAGCGCCGCCGCGACAAGACCCGCGCCGTCAAGCAGGGCATGATGCAGCAGCTTCTCACCGGAGCCGTTCGGCTGCCCATCCCCGACGGGATGGAGAGGGAATCCCATGACGCCTGAGACCCAGAACGTCGAGTGGAAGCGGTCGTGGCGGGACGAGCATCTGAAGTGGATCTGCGGCTTCGCCAACGCGCAGGGCGGCGTCCTGGAGATCGGCAAGGACGACGGCGGCAAGGTCGTCGGGGTAACTGGCGTTCTCCGACTGCTTGAAGAGATCCCCGGCAAGGTCCAGTCGCTGCTCGGGATCGTGGTGGACGTGAATCTGAAGTCGGAGTCTGGTCGCGAGTACCTTGAAGTCGCGGTCGAGCCGCACCCGAATCCGATCAGCTACAAGGGAGAGTTCCACTACCGCAGCGGCAGCACGAAGCAAGTGCTCAGGGGTGCCGCACTGAGCCGATTCCTGCTCGCGAGGTACGGGAAGACGTGGGACGACGTGCCGCTGCCGGGCGTCGGCCTGAAGGATCTTGACCGCCGCGTGATCGACGCGTTCCGCCGCAGGGCCGTCGGGAGCGGACGGCTTCCGGCGGCAGTTCTCGACGAGCCCATCGAGAGCCTCGTCGAGAACCTGAATCTGCGGGACGGTGAGCACTTGAGGCGGGCGGCGGCGCTTCTGTTCCATCCTTCGCCTGGACGGCTCGTGCCGGACGCCTACGTCAAGATCGGTTACTTCCGAGGGTCGGAACTGCTGTTTCAGGACGAGATTGAGGGCGACCTGTTCGCGCAGGTGGGCCGGGTCATGGACCTGCTGTACACGAAGTACACCCGCGGTCTCGTCTCGTACGAGGGCGTTTATCGGGTCGAGACCTTCCCCGTGCCGCGCGAGGCGATGCGGGAGGCAGTGATCAACGCCATCATTCACCGCGACTACGCGAGTCCCACGACGATCCAGATCCGGGTCCGCGACGACCGGATCGCGATCTGGAACGCGGCCCACCTGAACCCCGAATGGACGGCCGAACTGCTGGCCGACGAGATGTCTTCGCGGCCGCACAACCCGCGGATCGCCTACGCCTTCTTCCGGGCCGGCATGATCGAGGCGTGGGGGCGCGGCATCCGCCGGATCGTGGACATCTGCCGCGAGGCGGGGAACCCGGCACCGACGTGGCGGCTGGACGCGGGCGGGGATGGCCTGTGGGTGCGGTTCCCGTTCTCGGATGCCTATCGGGCCGTCGACGCGGCAGCGCGCGGGAACGCAGCGGGGGGAACTTCCCCCGATACTACCCAGAAAAGCGGCGGCACTACCCAGAAGACTGCCCAGAAGTCGGCCGGGACTACCCGGAAGTCCACCCGCGACCGGATCGTGGACTGCCTCCGGACCGAGCCCGGGCTTACCCGGACGGCGCTTGCGGAGCGCGTCGGCCTGTCCCCGGACGGGGTGAAGTACCACTTGCAGAACCTGAAGGCGGCCGGGGTCATCCGGCGGGTCGGCTCGGACCGGGCGGGACATTGGGAGGTGCTGCGGTGAGATCGGCCCACGCGGGACGCGGCGGTGGAACGACCGCCGTAGGCGAACTTGAGATCAAGACCCAGCGGCGCGTCGTCAAGCTGTTCCGGGACCGGCTCGGCTACGAGTATCTCGGTGACTGGCGGGACCGGGAGGATAACCGGAACATCGAGACGGGCCTGCTTGAGCGGTTCCTCGTCCGCCAAGGCCATCCCCGGGCCTTGATGACCAAGGCGATCCGCGAGTTGGAGAAGGCCGCCGCGCTCGGCGGTGGCCGGAACCTCTACGAGGCCAACCGGGAAGCCTACCGCCTGCTCCGCTACCCAGCGAGGATCAAGCCCGGAGTCGAGAAGAACACCGCCGATGTCCGCCTGATCGACTGGAAGGATCCGCTCGCCAACCACTTCGCCCTCGCCGAGGAGGTCACGGTCGCGGGCGGCCACACCAAGCGGCCCGACCTCGTGCTCTACGTCAACGGCATCGCCATCGGCGTGATCGAACTCAAGCGCTCTACGGTCTCGGTGGCCGAGGGCATCCGCCAGAACCTCTCGAATCAGGAGCCGCACTTCATCCGGCCCTTCTTCACGACCGTCCAACTCGTGATGGCGGGTAACGAAAGCCAAGGGCTTCGGTACGGCGTGATCGGCACTCCCGAGGAGCATTGGCGCCGCTGGAAGGAGATGGATGCCAGCAGCGATGGCGACGACTCGCCGCTGCTCAGCGAACTTGCCCACCTCTGCGCACGCGAGCGCCTGCTCGAAGTGGTCCACGATTTCGTGGCGTTCGACGCGGGCGTCAAGAAGGTCTGCCGTCCCAACCAGTACTTCGGCGTGAAGGCGGCCCAAGGGCACGTGAAGCGCCGCGAGGGCGGGATCATCTGGCACACCCAGGGCAGCGGCAAGAGCCTCACGATGGTCTGGCTGGCGAGGTGGATCCGGGAGAACGTCCGGCACAGCCGCGTGCTCGTGATCACCGACCGCACCGAACTCGACGACCAGATCGAAGAGGTCTTCATGGGGGTGGGGGAGGCCATCCACCGGACCGCAAGCGGTGCCGATCTCGCCGAGGTGCTGCCCGATCCCGAAATCTCGTTGGTCTGCTCGCTGGTCCAGAAGTTCGGCGCTTCGGGCGAAGGCGACGTCGACCGCTACGTAAGGGACCTCCACTCCCAAATGGGCGCGGGCTTCCGTCCGGCGGGCGACATCCACGTCTTCGTGGACGAATGCCACCGCACGCAGTCCGGGAAGCTCCACCGCGCGATGACGAAGCTCCTGCCGGAGGCCACGCTGATAGGGTTCACGGGCACGCCGCTCCTGAAGTCGGACAAGCGCCGGAGCATCGAGACCTTCGGTCCCTACATCCACACCTACAAGTACGACGAGGCTATAGGGGACGAGGTGGTGCTGGACCTGCGCTACGAGGCGCGCGACATCGACCAGCACCTGACCTCCGAGGCGAAGATCGACCAGTGGTTCGATCTCAAGACCAAGGGACTCAGCGACCTGGCGCGGGCGCAGCTCCGGCGGCGCTGGGGCACGATGCGGAAGGTCACGAGCTCGCGGGACCGAATCGGCAAGATAGTGGCCGACATCCTCATCGACATGGAGACGAAGGACCGGCTCAAGAGCGGGCGCGGGAACGCCATGCTGGTCTGCGACAGCGTGTACGCGGCGTGCCGCTTCTTCCGGGACTTCAGCGAGACGGACCTCAAGGGGAAGTGCGCCATCGTCACCTCGTACCGCCCGACGCCGGGCGACATCTCGGGCGAGGAGACGGGGGCGGGCGTGACCGAGGCACTGCTCAAGCACAAGGTCTACCGGCGCATGCTCGCGGACCACTTCGGCGAGTCCGAGGACAAGGCCATGCACCGGGCCGAGGAGTTCGAAGAGACGGTCAAGGGGCGGTTCGTCAACGATCCCGGACAGATGAAGCTCCTGATCGTCGTGGACAAGCTGCTGACGGGCTTCGACGCGCCGCCGGCGACGTACCTGTACATCGACAAGAAGATGCGGGACCACGGCCTCTTTCAGGCGATCTGCCGCGTGAACCGCCTCGACGGCGAGGACAAGAAGTACGGGTGCGTCATCGACTACAAGGACCTGTTCCGTTCGCTGGAGGATGCGATCACGGACTACACCGGCGAAGCCTTCGACGGCTTCGACCGAGAGGATGTCAAAGGGCTGCTGAGCGACCGCCTCGAACAGGGCCGGACGCGTCTGGAAGAGACCCGGGAGGCGGTCAGGGCGTTATGCGAGCCCGTCGAGCCACCCCGCGACGCCGCCGCCTTCCGCCGCTACTTCTGCCATGACGACCGGGGTGAAGGCGCGGAGGCCGTCAAGCAGCTTGCCGCCAACGAACGCAAGCGCCTCGACCTCTACCGAATGGTCGCGGCGTTCGTGCGGGCCTACGCCGATCTGGCCAACGAGATGTTGGAAGCCGGATACACGGAGGCCGAGCGGCTCGCCATCCGGGACGAGGTTGCCCACTTCGAGAACGTCCGGCGGGAGATCAAGCTGGCCAGCGGCGATGCCGTGGATCTCAAAGCCTTGGAACCGGCGATGAGGCACCTCCTCGACAGCTACATACGGGCCGACGACAGCAGGGTGCTGTCGGAGTTCGAGGACATGACGCTCGTGGATCTGATCGTCGCGCGTGGCGAGGATGCGGTCGAGGCGCTTCCGGGAGGAATGAACGGCGATCGCCGCGCCGTCGCCGAGACAATCGAGAACAACGTCCGCCGCCTGATCGTGGATGAGATGGTCGTGAATCCGAAGTACTACGAGCGGATGTCGAAGCTCCTCGACGAGTTGATCCGCCAGCGGCGCGAGGGGGTCATCGGTTACGAGGATTACCTGAAGCGGGTGACCGTGCTGACGAGACAGGTGAAGCGCGGCGGGGGCGGTCCGTCGCGACCGCCGGGCATCGACTCTCCGGCGCTGCGCGCGATCTATGACAACCTTCCCGAGACGGCCGATGCCGACTCGGAGACCGACCTCCGCGAATCCGTTGCGCTGGCCGTTGACCGCGCCGTCCGGGACGCAAGGTGGGCCGGGTGGCGCGGCCACCCGATCAAGGAGCGACACGTCAAGAGAGCGATCCACACGGCGCTCGGCCCGTGGAAGGCTCGCACGGAGGAGATCTTCGACATCGTGACGGCGCAGCGTGGGTACTGACGGGGATCTGCATTCGCCGTCCGCCGACGGATCCTCCCAATCGGTCGGGTCAAGCCTCTTGGAGGTGGGCGGCATTTCCGTCGAGGTCGTCCGCAAGCGGATCAAGCATCTTCACCTGGGCGTCTATCCTCCCGAGGGACGGGTGCGCGTAGCCGCGCCCATGCGTATCGACAACGACACCGTTCGGGCGGCGGTCGTCTCGCGGCTGGCATGGATACGGCGCAAGCGCGCTGAGTTCGCGCGGCAACCCCGCCAGTCGCGGCGCGAGTTCGTCTCCGGCGAGAGCCACTACTTTGAGGGTCGGCGCTACCGGCTGGATGTGGTCGAATCGACAGGACCGACCGGCATACGCCTGCGAAACAACGCTTGGATGGAGATGCGCTTGCGCCCCGCGACCGGGCGGGACGCCCGCGAAGCCATGCTGTACCGTTGGTATCGGGCTCGCCTCCGCGAGCGCATTCCCCACATCATCGCCGGGTGGGAACCCCGGATCGGGGTGCGGGTGGCCGACTGGCGCATACGCCGCATGAAGACGCGCTGGGGCACGTGCAACGCGTCTGCCCGCCGCATCTGGCTCAACTCCGAACTGGCGAAGAAACCCCCGCCGTGCCTCGAATACGTTGTCGTCCACGAGATGGTCCACCTCGTCGAGCCGAGCCACAACGAGCGCTTCCGCGAGATCATGGACCGCGCGATGCCGGACTGGCCTCAGCGCGCCGACGAGTTGAACCGCGCCCACCTCTCTGACGAGGAGTGGAAGCGGAGCGCCGAACGGCGACCGAGCGCGGCAGATCTGTAGGCCGACCAACTCCTCGGGCATGTAACCGCCGTTCGCGAGACCCTTCGGAACGACCGCTCTTTCGGGAGTGCCCGGTCGCACGGGGAGGCTCGCCAAGTACCGAAGGGGGTGTTTTTCCGGCCCGTTGGCGGCGGCCGCCGCCGGCTGCTTTACGTCATTGAACATCCTTGAACGCTATTGGACAAAAGGCGTTTCCAGGCGGGTTGACTCGCGGACGGGGGGCTGTTCAGCGTTCCAAGCATGGAGACGCAGAAAGACCAGTTCAACACACCGGTCTGCACTTCCCCGGTGGCCACCTCCGCACCGTCTGCGACGGTATTCGTGGTGAAGCTCCCGGTCCGAACCATGCAGATGGTTCCGTCCCCGGAAGCTCTCGACATGGGCCGGAATCGGCTTCGGCTGCCTTCGGTTCCGGCTGGATTGAAACCAACTGCGGATGGAATCCGTAATGCGATGCCCTTCGGGTTACCGAAGCGCGACGGGCAGCACGAGCGAAGCCGAAACACCGGAGGAGTCGCAAGTAGTCAGGTTGATCCACCCCAAGGCGGAACCGGTGCCCATTCCCAGCGACATGGGCGCTGGTGCGATCGTTCGCCGCTCCGGCTTCCGGAGCGCATGGACGGTCCGGCATCGCCGGCCTTCGTCCGACCGCCAGCCGCGCCTCGCGAGGTGCGTCTGAACGGGTTCCCCGGCGCGCTCGCGGAGGTACCCCGCCACCGCTTCGACGGCGGCGGTCGCCGGGTCCGGGACGCCGCGCCAAAGGGCGGGTCGGACGCGGCTTATGTCGGGCAGTATCCATCTCACAAGCGGACGCCCGTTTTTCGCGAAGCGACCTGCCTCACAGCGCCCCTTTGCGACGCTGCCGCTTCGGTGCCCGTTCTTGCCCGGTTCGATCATCCGTGAACGCTCCCCGCGGGGCTGGGCGTCGGGAAGGCCGGGCAGGAGTACTCGCGCGGCGGATGCGCCGTCCAAGTGCGGTCCTGCTGCACCAGGGCGTTGGCGAGGACGAGGAGCTTCCGCATCACGGCCGTCAGGGCGACCTTCGGCGGCTTCCCCTTGGCGAGGAGCGCCTCGTACTTCCGCTTGAGGTCGGGATTGT
>VXLT01000309.1 GCA_009841475.1 Gemmatimonadota bacterium | reverse complement strand
GGGCGGGGGTGGGACGGCGGTTTGGTCCTGCCCGTTCCCGGTTGGGCCTCTTCGGAGGCGCGGGGATCGTGGCCGGGGCGTTGGTGGCGGGCCTGGCACTCTGGAACGCGCTTGCCTTCGCGCAGCAGGTCCGGGTCCTCACCGAGGATCTGTGCGAGACCTGCTCGATCGAACTTACCCCGGATGTCCTGCTGGGTACCGACGGCGAATCGGTCATCGATATCGCGTGGGACATTCAGCGGCTCTCCGATGGCCGTTTTACGATGGCCTTTCAGAATGTCTCCGCCTGGGCCGAATTCACCGTTTTCTCGGCCGACGGCTCGGAGTACCGCCGTGTGGGACGGGAGGGCGAAGGGCCGGGGGAGTACGCGCGTGTGGTCTTTGTGAGAGAGCACGGGGAGGAACTGCACGTTTTCGACAACCAGCGGAGACGGATGACCGTGCTCGACTCGGGCTTCAATGTGGCTCGAACGACGGCGGTGCCCTGCCTGAACTGCAACGGATACGACATGGCCGTGCTCCCTGGCGGCGGAGTGGCGCTGAACTACTTCGGTTCCGGCGAGTCCGCGGAAGAGGCCCTCTCCGCCAAGACCGGATTCGCACTCCACATCCTGGGCCCGGACGGCGAGACCCTGCAGTCGGTAGACGAGATTCCCACCCAACGCTTCCTGACGCCGACCGAGAACCCGCACCGCTTCATGGACGTGGCACCCGATGGGTCGCTGCTCTCCATTCACCTGACGAGCTATCGCATCGACCGCTGGGATCCCGCAACGGGCAAACTGGTGGAAACACTGGAACGGCGTGCCGATTGGTTTCCCGACCGCCAGAACCACTCGCACTCCGCCGCGCCGGGCCGTCCACCGGCGACCGGCGCGCGCGCTCTGCTTGTGGACGAGGCTGGCAGGGCGTGGGTGCACATCGTCCGCCCTGCCCCGGATTGGGAAGACCGGCTGGAGCGAAACCCTCCCGACACTCACCCCGAGTGGGGCCCCTGGAGGTACGGACCCGGCTCGTTGGAAAGCGTAGTCGAAGTGTTGGACCTTGAATCGGGCCGAGTGCTCTTGTCGCATGTACTCGACTCCGATGTGCTCGGCGGTTGGGCGGACCTCTTCGCGCCCGGCTGGCTGGCCGTCTATGACGAAGAGGGGATTCCGCAGTATCAGATGTGGCGGCTCACGCTACAGGGGCTGGAGTAGAGGAATATGAACACCAGAGTTGCGCCCGTACCCGTGATCCTCGCACCGACCTTGCTCATGGCGCTGACACTGGCTCCCTTCAGCCCGGCCTCAGCCTCCGCCCGGCAAACCACCGTCCTCACCGAGGATCTCTGCACCACCTGCTCGATCGAACTCACCCCGGACGTCCTGCTCGGCACCGATGGAGAATCGGTCATCGGGATGGCGTGGGACATTCAGCGGCTCTCGGATGGCCGTTTCACGATGGCCTTCGGAAACATCGCTGCCTGGCCCGAGTTCACGGTCTTCTCGGCCGATGGCTCCGACTTCCGCCGCATTGGACGGGATGGTGAAGGACCGGGCGAGTACATCCGGGTGCTTTCGGTCAGAGAGCTTGGCGAGGAACTGCACGTCCTGGACAACCACAGAAGGCGGATTACCGTGCTGGACCCGGGTTTCGAAGTGGTCCGCACGATCCCGTTGGTGTGCCTGAACTGCAACGGATTCGACATGGCCATGCTGCCCGGCGGCCGGATGGCGTTGAACTACTTCATGTCCACTGGCTCTCTCGAAGAGGCCCTGGCCGCCGACGCCGGATTCGCCGTCCACATCCTGGGCCCGGACGGCGAGTCGCTGCATTCGGTGGACGAGATCCCTACAGAGAGTCCCATGAACCCGGCGGAGGACCCAAGCCGTTTCCTGGATGTCGCACCCGACGGGTCGCTGCTCTCCCTTCACCTGACGAGCTATCGAATCGACCGCTGGGACCCGGACACGGGCGAACTGTTGCAGACGTTCGAGCGGGGTGCGGACTGGTTTCCCGACGGTCGGAGCCCCAGCCATTCCGCGCGGCCCGAACGCCCGCCGGCGACCGGCACCCGCGCCATGCATGTGGACGAGGCGGGCCGGGTGTGGGTACAGATCGGGCGCCCCGCGCCGGATTGGGAGGATCACCTCGTGGAAACCCCTCCGGACATGGATCCCAAGATGGGTCCGTGGATGTATGGACCCGGGTCGACGGAGGGCGTCATCGAGGTCCTGGACCTCGAATCGGGCCGCGTCCTCTTGTCGCAGGTGCTGGATTCGGAGGTGCTGGGGGGTTGGGGGAAGCTGTTCGCCCCCGGCTGGCTGGCCGTCTATGACGAAGAGGGGATCCCGCAGTACCGGATGTGGCGGGTCAGGCTGGAGGGGCTGGCGGGTCGGAACGACTGATTGGATGGCAGCCTCATCGCGCCGCCGACCAGCTCCCGGTCACGCTTATCGATCCGACCTCGGCGATGTTGCCGGTGCCGTTCAAGCTTCCGCTCATCGCATTCCCGGACACGGTGCCCTCGTGCACCAGGCGAACGAAGCCGACGACCTCGAAGCGCACGGAGGTTCCCTCCACCGTCCCGCTGATCTGTCCCGGGTTTTCGTTCGTGAACGGTTCGAGAGCGAAGACCGGTGGATCGCATGTCCACTCCCCGCCCTGCGCGGTTCCCGAGACGGAACTGCCCGACTGAGTGATAGTTGCTTGAGCGCCGGACCCGGAACAGGCGGTGGCGCCAAGGGGCCCCAGGCTTACCGAATAGGTCGCCGAGTACGTCCACGACCCGCTGACGTCCTCGTGCTCCGGGGGTTGGGTGCCGTCGTCGCAAGCCGTGGAGGCTACGACAATCAGGAGAAGCAGTTGGCGGATGCAGGTGTCCATACCGATGTAATTGCTCCAGTACTCGGCAACAAACCCCAAGCTTGCGCTCCCACCAATGGTTGTCAATGTCCTGCGAATACCGGGACGGATGCGCCCCGCCCCCACCTCACATCTCGTACTTCAACCTCATCAGCGCCAACCTGCCCAGCTCCGGCGCGCCCACGAACTCCCGGTGCAGGTTGTTCAGCGCGTTGTAGACCGTGAGCTCCAGGCGCGCCTTCGGCTGGAACGGGAGCTGATAGCCCGCCGTCACGTCAAGCACGTGGTAGGCATCCACCGGCCCGGCGAAGACCCCCGAGCGCATGTCGAAACCGTCGGTGAAGCGCCACCGCCCGTCGAGCTGAAGGCCCCGCGCCACATCAGTGTACGCCACCGCCAGCGAACCCTTGTGGCTCGGCGCGTTCAGCGACAGATCGTCAGGCCCGGGGCAGTCGCCATCCTCGTCGAAGTCGAAGCACTCCTGGCTCTGGAAGGAGTAGCCCGCGGTCAGGGTGACGCGGTCGGAGGCGATGATCTCGGCGGAGACGTCCAGCCCCCAGTAGCTGGCCGACCCGAAGTTGCGCGAGGACAGCACCAGGTCGGGGGCGTCGAACTGGTCCGGGGTGACGACGCCGAGCGGCAGCTGGGCCAGCCCCGCGGCCATCTCGGCCACCTGCTCCGGGGTGACGGCACCGAGCTGGATCAGCGGAGCGAGCCGGCTCGCGAGGAAGGCGCCGGCCGAGGCGGGTTCCAGGAAGACGTTGGGGGACTCCACCTTCAGCGGGCCGACGAAGTTCTCGACGTTGGCGAAGTACACGTCGGCGGCGAGGCGGACGCGGTCCTGGATCAGCCCCTTGTAGCCCGCCTCGATGGAGTTGAAGACGGTCGGCCCGAGCGGGGGGAGGTCGGTGGGACCGGCGTCGAGCGGGAAGACGTCGCCGCCCTCGGGACCCAGCGCGGCGGTGTTGAGGCGGCGGAACACCGTCCCCAGTGCGGGATCGCCGGGCTGGGTGCCGGGATTGAGCAGCAGTGGACGAAGCGCCTCCGGGGCGAACTGCGTGACGAGCGCGTTCCAGAAGAGCGGCGCGTTGGCGGGAAGCTGGCCGGGGAAGAACGGGGAGCGCATGCAGTGCCCCATGAGCCCGCCATCGCAGCGGTCGTTGAAGGTGAGGCCGTCGGCGGGGACCCCGAACGCGCGGATCGTGTAGGCGAGGGCCGGCAGGACGGGCAGCCTGCCGGTGGGGATGTCCAGGAAGAGGGAGGACGTGGAGGGCGTCGCGTAGGCCCGGTTGTAGGTCAGGCGCAGGTTCTGGCCCTCGGCGGGACGGAAGACCAGCGCCGCCCGCGGCGAGAAGTTGAGGTCGGCCAGGCGGTTGTGGTCGTCGGCACGGATGGCCGTGACCAGGTCGAGGTGCTCGGTGAGGCGGGTTTCGGAGTGCAGGTAGGCGCCGGCTTCGACGAGGATGTCGTCGTCTTCGTTGCGCCCGTAGATCGTGCCCTCGGAGCGGGGCTCGATGTGCTGCCAGTCGATGCCGTAGGTGAAGCTCTGCCGGTCGCCGAGGTCGAGGCCGTGCTGGATCTGGGCCGCCATGGTGCGCGAGCGGTCGATGATCAGTTCGCCGCTGCGCAGCAGATAGCTGTTGTCGCCGGAGTGCGTCTGGTTGAGGAAGAACTGGGTGAAGAGTCTCCCCTTGAGCAGCCGGATCTGGCCGTAGCGGTACTGCCAGTCGTGCGTCTGCGACGACCCGACGGAGGTGAGATTGATGCTGCTCAGCGAGTTGTTGAGTCCGCCGGAGACGATCAGCTCGCCGTCGCCGGCGAAGCGGAAGTCGGTGCGCAGGTCGGCGAAGTAGCGCTCGTTCAGGGGATTGCGCACGCCTACCCTGGGGTGTCCGGGATTGTCCGCGCGCGCCGCCGCCTCCCACGGGTCGTCGTATTCCCAGTCGTCGCCCCGCAGGTATTGGCCCGACACCTTCAGTCCGAACCGCTCGGACACCGCGTGTGCGCTGCGGAAGAGCAGCTGGTAGACCGAGCGCTCGCCTCCGGCCACCGACACGGTCGTCCCCGGGTTGTCGATCGGCGACCAGGTGATGATGTGCATCACTCCTTCGGCCGCATTGGGCCCGTAGAGCGCCGCACCCGGCCCCCGCGCGAGCTCGATCCGCTCGATGTCCATGTCGGTCGTCGGGATCATGTTGATGGCGTTGATCCTCAGCGCGGGGATGCGCGCGTAGCGGTTGTCGACGATGCTGAGCAGGCGCCCGGAGGCGACGTTGTTGAAGCCGCGCACGACGGCGTAGCTCTGCGTGATTCCGGTGGTCGCGAGGTCGACGCCCGGGAGCGTGCGGATGTGGTCGGCGGGGGTGCGCGCGATCATGCGCGAGATCTGGGCGCCGGTCAGCGTGGAGATCGAAGCCGGGGCGTCCAGCTCCTTCTCCTCGCGGCGCGACACGGTCACGACCAGCTGGTTGAGCGCGAGGGCGCGGGAGCGGAGCGCGATGGTCACCGGGGCAGGGGCGGCGGCCGTGGCCACGATGCCGTCGATACGCTGCGTCTCGTAGCCGATCCTCGTCACGACGATGGAGTGGGTGCCGGCCGGGACGGTGAGGGCGAAGTTGCCGTCCGGGTTGGTGGTCGCGGCGGCCGCCTCGAGGCCCAGGACCTGGACGGCCGCATCGGCGACGGGGGAGCCGGTTTCGAGGTCGGTGACGCGGCCGGTGAGGGTGGCCTGCTGGGCGGCGGCGGGGATGGCCAGCAGCGCGGCGAAGGCGGCGGCAAACGTGGTACGCGCAGCGAACCGCGGGGGCAGGGGGGTGGGGCGGAGCTGCATTGGGCGGACCTCCGTCGATTGGCGGTTCATCCGGGTTTGTTCCGACCCATAGTGTTGCTTTTCACAACCTTGACGCAAGCGCGGGTGAACGCTGGTGAAGAATCGGAGTCGGCGCCTCGTAAGCGAATGAAAAACTCCACCCAACGGAAGGGACGAGCAATGACCCACCGAGCACCCTGTACCACTTGCGGCGCGAACAGCCGGCTCGACAGCGACTGGTGCCACATCTGTCGTACCCACCTCTCCAACCCCCGGCTCGGGCGTCTCGCTTCACCCGGCAAGCGCCTGGGCGCGTACCTTCTCGATGGCTTCATCCCCGTCCTCGTACTGGTGTTCGTGGTCGCATTCGGAGGGCTGTTCGGCGGCCTCCTCGATCTGGGCGGGGCCTCTGCCGAGACCACCACCTCGATGGTGATGCTGGTTATCTGGGGCGTGTTCGCGGCCTACCTCGCGCTGTCACTCGTCCTCTTCTGCAGGGGGACGACGCCGGGCAAGCTCCTGTTGCACATGCGCGTCATCAGGCAGGACGAAAGTACAGCCGGGTTCCTGACCATGCTGGGCCGCGAGTGGATCGGCAAAGCCCTGTCCGGGTTGCTCGGCGGACTGGGCTACATCTGGATTCTGATCGACCGCGACAATCAGGGCTGGCACGACAAGCTGGTGGCGACCTACGTGGTGGAGGCGTAGCGAGAGCAACCCTTCCGGGGATGTGTCAGCAGCCGCACACGATCTCGGTCCCGGCCTGCTGTCTTGCACCTTCGGTCGCGTAGCCGTCGCGCTTCCACCAGTCGAGCCCGCCCATCAGTTCGCGGACCTCGAAGCCGAGCGTCAGCAGCTTGAGCGCGGTCTTCGTCGAGGCGTTGCATCCGATTCCATCGCAGTAGCGCATCAACAGAGGGACAAATCACGACGGGGAATCGTCTAACTACTTATGGGACTGCACGATCTGCGTTCCCTGCCGTTGTATTGGACCTTGCTGGACCGAGCCGTAAAAGCGGGAAAACCGGAGTCGATTGGCGGGACTCCCGCGACTCGTCTGAGCCACCAATCTTGACCGCTCCGACCATCTCCTCTGGCGTTCAACAGCGCGGGCTCCCGGTGTCCGGTCCCGACCCTAGGATGAGGGAACGAGATTCACGAGCCGAAGCACCCTAACGAAGGGTATGCCCAGTTCGTTCGTCTCGATGTACGCCATC
>VXLT01000065.1 GCA_009841475.1 Gemmatimonadota bacterium | reverse complement strand
GGGGGAGGGGGGTGGGGGGATGGAGCGCTTCAAGCGGCTGGTGAGGGCGCAGGGTGGGAATCTGGATCCCGCGAAACGCGATATGGGACTTCCCGTGGCCCCTCTGGTGAAGACCGCTTCCGCGGACCGGGAGGGATGGGTCAGTGGCATCGACCCTCTGGCGCTCGGGTACGGCGTCATCGCGCTCGGAGGCGGAAGGAAGCGCCAGGACGATGTCGTCGATCCGCGGGTGGGGTTTGTGATGGGGGTGGAGGTCGGAACACGCGTCGCCCCGGGTGACCCGATCGGCGTGGTCCATGCGGGGACCGTGGACGGCCTGGCCGCAGGGGTTCGCGCGCTCAGGGAAGCGGTCACAATCAGCGGCGGAGACGAACCCGTCCCGCCGCCCACGGTGCTGGAACGGATCCGGAGCGCGGACTGAGAGCCGCCCGGGAACCAACTCACGGTTCCCGGGGGTGCATGTCCAGCCGGGCCGCCCGGCAAGGGGAACCGGCAGGGCCCCTGCTACAGCACCCGGTAGAGAATCCCCTCCTGCTTCAGAGCCGCGGACAGTTCCGACGTGCGCTCCGGCGATACCTGCAGTGCGGCGCCGCACTTGGCTCTGCCATCGGGGGGCGCCGGCACGACCTCGGCAGGAATCGCCTGCTCCCTGGCCACGTCCTCCGCCCACATGGCGTGATGGGTGGTCTCGAAAATGAAGATGCTGGCGCCGTCCGGTGGAGTCATCGATGAGGATCCTTGTTGGTTCAGGGTCGTGGGGAGCGGGTGATCGGCCGCGCCTGGAGGTCGCAGGGAACGGTGGGCTCCGTTCCGGGCAGATACAGTTCCTCGTAGGCCTGCTCCGCGGGACACCACCTGGAGGCCAACAGGCCGGTCGTGCGGTCGACACGGCGCCGGATGAGCCCCGGAGGGATGGGCCAGGGTTCCGGAATGTGGAGAAGGGCCGCGGATCCTCGGCTGCCCGCAACCGCTTCGACGCCCGTTTCCGGATCGCCGTAGTAGACTCGCCGCATGAAGTCACCCCACACAGGCGCCGCCAGCCCTCCGCCCGTGGCCTTGTCCACGATCGATACCGGCAGATCCATCCCGAACCACACGCCCGCGACGAGGTTCGGCGTGAAGCCGAGAAACCACACGTTGCTGCCCTCATTGGTCGTGCCCGTCTTGCCCGCGGCCGGGACCTCATCGGGGAGGCCCGCGACCGCCCGGATGGCGCTGTGACCCGTACCGGACCTCACGACCTCCTCGAGCAGGGAAACACCGAGGCGCGCCACGCGGGGATCGAGTTCCTGGGTGCGTTCGGGCCGCGGCTCCCACAGGACCTCGCCGTCGGGACTCACCACCTTGAGCACCGGGAAGGGCCGCACGTGCGCACCCAGGTTCGCGAGCGTCGCGTAGGCTTCCACCATCTGCAGCGGGACGACTTCGGCCGCCCCGATGGCCGTCGACTCGAAGGGCTCGATCTCGGTGCGGATCCCCAGGCGGCGCGCCATCTGGGCCACGGCCGGGAGCCCCACGCGCATCCCAACCTTGATCGCGACCATGTTGATCGACTTCGCGATGGCCTCGCGCATCGTGATGTCGCCCAGGAATTCCGGATCGTAGTTGGAGGGGCGCCAGGTGGTGCCGTCTACCTGATCGAGGACGACCGGCGCATCCTTGACGATCTCCGACGCGGGGATCCCGCTTTCCAGGGCCGCTGCGTAGACGAACGGCTTGAAGGACGACCCCGCCTGGCGCTCCGCATCGGTGGCCCGGTTGAACTTGGAGTGGACGTGGTCCCGTCCGCCGATCATCGCGCGAACCGCCCCGGTCGCCGGGTCGAGCGCGACGAACATCCCCTGCACGTAGGGGATGTCCCGGTAGTCCACTCCCTGGTTGGCCTCCGCGAAATCCGCGTAGGTCGTATGGCCGAATCCGGGCCGGTCCTCGATCCGCTCCCAGCCGGCCTCCATCGCGGCCTGGGCGGCGGCCTGCATCTCCAGATCCAGTGTCGTGTGGATTTCGAGGCCGCCCGTGTAGAGCTTCCTGCCGAACCGGTCATCGAGGATGCCACGGACCCATTCCACGAAGTAGGGGGCCTGGTTCTCGACTCTCCGGGCCCGCTCGGTCGGAACGGGCTCGCCCTTCCAGCGCGCGGCCTCTTCAGGCGTCAGGTATCCCTGCTCTGCCATCAGATTGAGAACCAGGTTGCGCCGCTGCAGCCCGGCGTCCGGATTGTTGAGCGGGCTATAGCGCTCCGGGCGGTTTGCGATCGCGGCCAGCAGCGCGGCCTCGGCCGGGTTCATGTCGATCGCACTCTTGCCAAAGTAGTTTCTTGACGCCGTCTCAAGTCCATACCAGCCATGGGCATACCCGATCTGATTCACGTATGCCTCGAGGATCTGGTCCTTGGTATAGGCGCGTTCCAGCGCCATGGCGACCTGCCACTCCTTCAGCTTGCGCACCAGCCGCTTCTCGAACCCGAGACGGTCGGTCCACATGTTGCGGGCGAGCTGCTGGGTGATCGTGCTGCCGCCGGCGCCCGAGAGTGAGCGGTTGCGCACCGCTTCCAGCCCTGCCCGGGCAATCCCGCGCCAGTCCAGGCCGTTGTGCGAGTAGAAGCGGCGGTCCTCGATCGCGATGAAGGCCTGTGGCACATGGGCGGGAAGATTCTCGAGCGAAACCAGCGTCCGCCGTTCGTCGCCGAACTCCCACACCAGGGTGGAATCGCGAGCATACAGCTTGCTCGTCTGCCGCGGTTCGTAGGTGTAGATCTGGGCGATCGACGGGCAATCGGCGCAGAGGTTGCGCCACGCTCCAACCGCCACCCCTGCGCCCGCGGTCACGAGGAAGAGCAGGCCGAACCAGATTTCGCTCGGAATCCGCGCCCTGCGGATCAGTCTTCCGGCGGTCTTGAACACGGTGTATCTCTCTCCGTTCAACGATTGCGCCCAAGGGGGAGGGTTGGCGCGCAGGGACCTACGGGGCCGGGACTCCCGGTCGGGGGACGGCGCCGGTTCCTCAACAACCTACAACGTTTGGACCGCGGAAGTGGTGACCGCGTTGCCCCGCGCGGGAGGTGGGAGGGCGGCCCACCGGGTGAGGAGCTGTCCGCGGGGGTGCCCCTCCGCGCCTTGACCGGGCGCGGCCGCCCAGTGATGGTACAACCGCGAAGCGGTCCCGCGTGCAGCCTTGCCCTGGCGTGTTGCCGCTATCGGTACCACGCGGGGTAAACCACGGCCTGCGCAAGGGGAGACGGTCCCTGACCAGCTACAGCGAAGTACAGGTGCGCTCTTCGTCCGGGGGCTACCCCGTGCGGGTGGGGAGCGGGGTGCGCGGGATGCTCCCCGGCGTGGTGGCCCCCATCGCGGCCTCCGGACGGTGCGCCGTGATCGCGGACGAGCGCGTGGCGCGGCTGTGGTACGACGAGGTGGCCTCGTCGCTCACCAGCCACGGCCTGGAGCCGGTCCCTGCCTGCTTTCCGCCCGGCGAGGCGAGCAAGACCCGCGAGAGCTGGGGCGCCCTGACCGACGTGCTCATGGACGCCGGGCTCGGACGGGACTGCTGCGTGGTGTCGTTGGGGGGCGGGGTGACGGGTGATCTCGCAGGCTTCGTGGCCGCCACCTTTCTGCGAGGCGTGCCCTTGGTGCAGCTTCCGACCACGACCCTGGCCATGATCGACGCTTCAGTCGGTGGCAAGACGGGGGTAGACCATCCGGCGGGCAAGAACCTCGTGGGGGCGTTCCACGCACCGGCGGCCGTGCTGGCCGATCCCGGCTTCCTGGCTACGCTGGACCCCGGGCTCCGGGCGCAGGGGTATGCGGAGGCGGTGAAACACGGCGTGATCCTGGACGCATCGTACGCGGGGTGGCTCGCCTCAGGGGCGGGCTCTCTGCTGGACGGCAACGCAGAAGCCGTAGAGCGCGCGGTAGTCCGCTCGGTGGAGCTGAAGGCGGAGGTCGTATCCGGCGACGAATTCGAGGCCGGCCGGCGCCAGATCCTCAACTTCGGGCACACCGTGGGGCACGCGCTGGAGCTGGATTCAGGCTACACCTTCCCGCATGGCCACGCGGTGGCGGCGGGGATGGTTGCCGAGGCCCGGATCGGTGAAGAACTTGGGGTGACCGCGGCCGGGACCGCGGACGAGATCCGCGCGCTGGTGGGCGCCTTCGGATTGCCGGAGAGCCATCCGTCGCTCGGCCGCCCGCGGCGTCTCGCCGCACTGATGGTCCGGGACAAGAAGACCCGGTCGGGTGTAGTGCATATCGTGCGTCTGGAGGAACTCGGCCGCACCGGAGTTGGCGATGCGACGACCATTCCCGTCCGGGAGGACGAACTGGTTCGGATCATCAAAGCGATTCCTTCCGAGGACTGACCGACTGGAGGATGCATGGCGCCGATCGAGCGCTCGCCGAATCACACGATCTCTTCGATCCTGGCCCGGAGGGCGACCCTGGATCCCGGGGGCACGTTTCTGCTGGCCAACGACGCGCCGGTCTCCTTCGGGGATATCGACGACCAGTCCGACGCGCTCGCCGCCTCCCTGGCGAACCTGGGGGTCGAGCCCGGCGACCGGATTGCCCTCCTGCTTCCGCCCTGGCCCGAGTTCGCGGTCTCGGTCTTCGCGGCGGCGAAGCTCGGCGCGACGATCGTCCCGCTCAACCCCCGCCTCACGCTCCCGGAATTGCGCTACATGCTCCGCCACTCCGGCGCGGCATGCGCGGTGACGGCGGAGACCGCATACGACACCGACTATCTCCAGATCTTCGAGGACCTTCTCGTCGAGCTGCCCGAACTGAGCCACCTGGTCACCGTGGGCGAGGAGGACCTCTGGTACGACGACCGCGTCTTCCAGTGGGAGGACCTTCTCTCGGCCGGGCTGGGCCGCGACTTCCGTGCACACGCGGCAAGCCCCGGAGACCCCTTCGCCATCGTCTACACCTCCGGCACCACCGGCAAGCCGAAGGGGGTCGAACTCACGCACCGCGGGCTCATCCACGCGGCGCGCGAGACCGCCGCCGCGGCCCGGCTCGAGTCCGGCGACGTGGTGGTGGGGATCGGCGCCCTCTTCCACGTCTTCGGCCTCGGCCCCGGCCTGATCGGCACACTGCTGGGCGGGGCCACGCTGGTGCTTCACGACGGCCTGGACGCGCGCCGGACGCTCGAGCTGGCGGAGCGGCACGGCGCAACCGTCCACTGCGGAGTCCCCACGCTCTTCGCGAGGGAGCTGCCCCACATTCGCGAACGGGGAGGCGCACCGGGGAATCTGCGTCTCTGCCTGGCCTCGGGCGCACCCGTGCGGGACGACCTCGCGCGCCGCATCGAACGCACATTCGGGGTTCCGCTGCTGATCGCCTACTCGCTCACCGAGGCCTCGTCGACGCTCGCAATGGGCCGTCTGGACGACCCCCCGGACAAGCGCACCCTGACGGTGGGGCGCCCGGTCGCCGATACGCACCTGCGCGTCACGGAAGAGGACGGCGAGGACCTCCCTCCCGAGAGCGTGGGAGAGATCCGGGTGCGAGGTCCGGGAGTGATGCGTGGGTATTACCGCCAGCCGCGCGAGACGGCGGCGGCGACCGACAGGCAGGGCTACCTGCGCACCGGCGACATCGGCATGGTCGACGAGGAGGGGTGCCTACACATCGTGGGCCGCCGCGAGGACGTGATGATCCGCGGGGGATCGAATGTCCACGCGCGAGAGGTCGAGGACCGGCTGCTGGCCCATCCGGCGGTCGAACGGGGCGCCGTCGTGGGCATTTCGGATGAGATTCTGGGCGAAGCCATTTGCGCGTGCGTCGTTCGGGTAGAGGGCGGCGTGGTCACCGAAAGCGAGCTGCGCAGCTGGTGCGCGCTCGCCCTGGCGGAGTACAAGGTTCCCGATCTTGTTACCTTCATGGAGGATCTCCCGTTGACCGGGACCGGCAGGGTGTGGCGTCACGAGCTTGCCCGCCGGGTCTCCGCGGAGCGGCCGCGACCGGTGCCGGGGGAACGTGAAGACAAGCAGCAAGACTGAAGAATGGTCAATCCCTACATGAAGGTGCCCCACGGCGACCCTGGAAGGCCGGCGCATCCCGAGGCTCCCAACGCGGCCCTCCTCATCGACTTCGACAACGTTACCATGGGCATGCGGAGCGATCTTGCCAAGGAGCTCAAGCGCCTCCTCGACTCGGACATCATCAAGGGGAAGGTGACGGTCCAGAGGGCCTACGCCGACTGGCGCCGCTATCCCCAGTACATCGTCCCCCTGTCCGAGGCCTCGATCGACCTGATCTTCGCCCCGGCATACGGGAGTTCCAAGAAGAACGCCACCGACATCCGCATGGCGATCGACGGGATCGAACTCGTCTTCATCCGTCCGGAGATCGGCACTTTCATCCTGCTCACCGGGGACTCGGACTTCTCCAGCCTGGTCCTGAAGCTCAAGGAATACGGCAAGTACGTGATCGGGATCGGCATCCAGGAATCCAGCTCGGACATCCTGGTCCAGAACTGCGACGAATACTACTCGTATACCTCGCTCACCGGGCTGCACAAGGCGACCGAAAAGGATGCCGCCGAGCCCGACGCCTGGCAGTGCGTGGAGGAAGCGGTCGGGAAGATGGTGACGCGCGGAGACGTCATGCGGTCGGACCGGCTCAAGCAGGTGATGATGGAGCTTTCTCCCGGGTTCGACGAGCGCGGACTCGGCTTCAAGAGCTTCACGAAGTTTCTGGTGGCTGCCGCCAACAAGGGCCTGATCGATATCAAGCGGGGCGCGAACGGGCAGTACCTCATCGCTCCGCCGGACGGCTCGGGGGACTCCCCGGAACGCGGCCGTCGGAAGCCGGCGGGCCCCGGCGACGGACATGCCCAGCGCGCGAAGGAGCGCCGCGGCGCGACGGGCCGGGGCAGGGTGGAGCGGGGGCGGAC
>VXLT01000135.1 GCA_009841475.1 Gemmatimonadota bacterium | reverse complement strand
GATGTGGGGGTGGGGGTGGCGCTGGGGGTGTGGGGCCGCCGGGAAGGCGCGTAGGCGGACCTACCGTCCTTGTTCATGGTTGGTCAAGACGATGTCAATGAACCGAATCTCAATCAGACCGTTTGGCAGTTCTACCCTGCGAAACCCCTTCATCCGCCCGGGCAGAAAGCCTTCGATATCGAACCAGCTCGCCAAATGCCTGGATGCCAGAACGACACCCGCACGAGTGTCGATCACCTCGATGTACGCTGAATAGGCGTTGCCATAGTCGTCAGGTATTCTAGGTGGATCTCTCCAGCGGCCGATGATCTCGACCCACTCGTCGGTGGGAACCCGAGTGTACGTCACCAACAGGCCTGTCGTATCTGCAGCCATAGCCCGCAAGGAAGGGTGCGGAGGTTCGGTAGGAGGTTCCAGTGGTGCCTCCGGCGGTTCTTCCAACATGACTTCCGGCTCCTCGTCGTCCGGGAACCAAGGTACCTGCCGACGAAGCACCAGCTGCAGCTGACCGTCCAGTCCCCGCTTCTCCACCAGATACTGACTCCGAATCACGCTCGGTCCGGCCCAGAAGTGATCCTCGTCCGCCACGGTCAGGGGCAGACGCGCATGGCTGGTCCAGTTCGTCAATCCCCCGTGCTCCGGATACCAGCCGAAGGTACGTAGAACCTCACCCTCCGTGGTCAGCACGGCAAAGCCCTGGAGAGGAAGTTGGTCCCGGAGGTTGCCGGGCGAGGTGACGATCTCGCCGCGCGGCATCAAAAGGTTCCTCGCCACCCTATGCATCATGATTTGCGGCATTCTCTGCACCCGGGAAAGCCACTCCATTTCCCGGGACAGCACCGTCCACTGCCCGAGACCGCTGAGTACGTGCAGATTGTCGTCGCGGTCTACAAACAGATCGAACATTCCGAAGTCCTCGAATTCCCGCGGGCCCTCGCCGGTTTGGCCGAAGCTTCGCTCGAATCCCCCGGCCGAATCCCAGACAGCGATGGTGCGACTCATGCCCAGGACATCCGTGTAGATTCGACCGCGGCTGTCCACGACGACCATCGTCCCGGGGTCCGGCACTGAGCCGTCCAGGTCCGATACCAGGAAAGGCCCCGTCTCGATCAACTCAATGCGGCACGGATAACCGTCTTCCCGGTCCAGAACGACGGTGTCGCCCGCCTCGAAATGCCGCTCGCCAACCCGAGCGCATACCCCGACCGTTACCGCTTCCTCTTGGCCCGTGCCGGCGTCATCCGTGCACCCCGGCGATATGAACATCAGCCCGAGGCTCCACCCCATCATCCATCGCCGCAACATTCTTCACCTCCCCATGAACCAGCTGACAATCGAGTCGACCTCAAAGCTGGACAGCAAGACCGACAAGTGGGGATTCTGCGCTCAGCCCCCCGGAAGCGCAATGAACGCGACGGACGGGATGTCGTTCTCGTCCCTGCGTATCCCCCAGATCCGTGACTCCGTGAAGCGGAACGCGTCGAACCCGTCGGGCAGGTACACGTCCTGAACGGCTCCGGCGGGGTCGGCGGCTCCATCGGGCGCAATCCGCAGCCAGCGCCGACCACCGCTCAGTCCACCGACATCGGGATCGAGCGGGTGCATCCAGATCGTGCCGCTTTCGGTGCAGCGCAGGTCCACGTACCGCGGCAAATAGCTCGCAAGTTCATCGGGTCTCCCGCGAACGGTCCGGGCGATCCGGTCCAGGACGCGAAGGCTGTCCTCTTCCGTCAGCCGGGCGGCGACATCGCCGGTCACTTGGGCCTGCCTCATGCGGAAGACCGCCGCGGCAAACTGGTGTGGAGTGACCTCGCTGAAGGGAACCGGGGGAAGGTCGATGGGGTCGACCTCGGCTCCCGATCCGTCGAATCCCCGGAGCTGGTTCCTGACCCGGTCGTGAACGCGGACAGGACCATCGCCGCAGGGAGCCCACAGCCGGTACCACAGCGGGAAGGCGCCCTCGCTGGCGATGAAGTCGCCCGATGGGTCGTCCAGCACCTCGCCCAGCGCTACCAGGTCCCGGGCAGCTCCCGTCTCCGGGTCGACGGCGACCAGGTCGGCCAGCAGGAGCGCGAAGCGGAACTGCAGTGGCCCCGACTCCATGGTCGCGGTCGAACGGGGCAGGATGATCTCGTGGCCCATTCTGGCGGTTCGCACCGAGTTGCCCAGCATGTTCATGCCGCCCCTCACGCTGCCGGGCGGCAGCACGTCCGAGCGCAGAGGGATCACCGCCAGACTTTCGCGCGGTTTCGAGATCCGAGTGATCACGTGGCGTGCGAAGTCGAAGACCCAAGCATCGCCCTCCCATCCTCCGGTCACGAAGCCGGAGGGCATCTGGAATTCGCCGGGTCCGCCGCCTGAACGCCCATGGACGCCGAGCGATTCGCCACCCGGCCCGAATCCCGCGAAGAACGGCGGCTGCGAGTTCAAAACCCAGACGGAACCGTCGCTCAGGACCTCCATGTCCTGGACCACGGCGAGGGAGTCGGAGCTGCCGATCACTTCGATGTCCGCTGCGGTGAATTCGAGCGGGGCGAAGGAATCGCGGCCGGATGGCGCGTCGTCGCAGGCCGCGAGGAGGGCGGCAGCGGAGAGGGTCGCCGAGAGGACCGCGGTCAAGCGCGGATGGGTCGCCGGTCGAATGCCGCGCGGACCTGTTCCACGGGCTGCGCTGGCTCCGGGGGCAGGGCTCACGACTCCGCCACAGGCCGCATTGTTCCGCCCACGCTCCACAGCTCCCGCTCCTCCGCCTCCCGCCGCAGCCGCCCCACCGCCTCATCCAGCGGAAGCGTCACCTGCTTCTTCTTCGCGCCGCGCGCACGCAGCGACACCGTCCCGGCCTCGGCCTCGCGGCTGCCGACGATCGCCATGTACGGGACCTTCAGGTTGGACGCGTCCTTGATCTGCTCGCGGAAATCGATCTCGGCGGCGCGGGCGCTCAGCTGGGCCCGCAGCCCCGCCTCGGCCAAGCGGTCGCGAACGGCGGTCGCGGCGTCGAGCGCGTGCGCCCCGATCGCGATCACCCGCACCTGTTCCGGCGCGAGCCAGAGCGGGAAGTCGCCCGCGTAGTGCTCGATGAGGATCGCGATGAAGCGCTCCAGCGACCCGCTCACCGCGCGGTGGATCACCACGGGGCGGTGCATGCGGTTGTCCTGGCCCACGTATTCGAGCCCGAACCGGTCCGGCGCGTTGTAGTCGAGCTGGATCGTGCCGCACTGCCACGCGCGGCCGATCGAATCGGTGATGTCGAAGTCGATCTTGGGGCCGTAGAAGGCGCCGTCGCCCTCCTTGAGCTCGTAGGGCCGTCCGGTCTCCTCCAGCGCGGCGAGCAGCCCCCCCTCGGCACGGTCCCAGAGGTCGTCGTCGCCGATGCGGACCTCGGGGCGCGTGGCGAAGTTGATCGTCGCGCTGAGCCCGAAGGCCGCGTAGAAGTCCAGGATGTAGCGCATGAGAAACGCGACTTCGCCGGCGATCTGGTCCTCGGCGATGAAGCAGTGGCAGTCGTCCTGCTGGAACTGCCGCACGCGGGTGAGTCCAGATAACGCGCCCGTAACCTCGTTACGGTGCAAAACATCGAAAGTGACGTAGCGAATCGGGAGCTCGCGGTAGGAGCGCCGCTTCGCCTGGTAGAGCAGGTAGTGCGACGGGCAGTTCATCGGCTTCAGCGATGCGTCGTGCGTGCCGGTCTCGCTGTTGCGGATCAGGAACATGTCGTCGCGGTACTTGCCCCAGTGCCCCGAGGTCTCCCAGAGCGACTTGTTGTACATCAGCGGCGTCATGACCTCGAGGAAGTCGTCCTTCTGGAGCCCGCGCTCGAAGGCGAGCAGCTCGTTGTAGAGGATCGTGCCGCGGGGCGTCCAGAAGGCGGCGCCGGGGGCGGACGGGTGGAACCGGAACAGGTCGAGGCGCTTGCCGACGACGCGGTGATCGCGCCGCTTCGCTTCCTCCAGGCGGTGGAGGTGCGTCTTCAGGTCCTTCGCCCTGAACCAGGCCGTGCCGTAGATCCGCTGCAGCATCTGCCGGTCGCTGTCGCCCCGCCAGTAGGCTCCGGCGGTGCTGAGCAGGCGGAAGTGGCGGATGTGCGAGGTGTCCGGGACGTGCGGGCCGCGGCAGAGGTCGACGAAGTCCCCGTTGGTGTAGGTGGAGATGACTTCGTCCTCGTCGAAATCGGCGATTCGCTCCATCTTGAGCGGGTCGTCGGCCATGCGGTCGCGGGCCCCCTTCAGGCTGATCTCCTCGCGCTCGAAGGGGCTCGCCTCACCGGCGACGCGCCGCATCTCCTCCTCGAAGGCGTCCAGGTCGGCCGGGGTGAAGGGCTCGTCGACCTCGAAGTCGTAGTAGAAGCCGTCGTCGATCGCGGGGCCGAACCCGATCTTCGCTTCCGGACGCAGCTTTCGCACGGCGGTCGCCAGGACGTGGGCCGCAGAGTGGCGAAGCACGTCCAGCGCCTCGGTGTCCCTGGCGGTCAGCACCCGGAACGAGCCCCCTTCCCGCAGTGGCGTGACGAGGTCCAGGAGCTCGCCATTCAGTTCGACCACGAGGGCCGCGCGGAAGAGCCCCTCGCCGATCTCGCGGACTACGTCGCCGGCGGGCGTGCCGCGCGCGACGGTGCGTTGGGAGCCGTCGGGCAGCGTCAGGGTGATGGCACTGTCCATCGGGGGGGTATTGGGCATGCCGATGCCTGTTGCTCCTTGTACGTTGAGGGCATTCGACGTTTGCGAGTCGCGGGGTTCACGTCAACCTGCGGGAGATTCTCATGAGCTGTGCACAGTGCCGCGGAATCGAGGACATGTTCGGCGACAGGATGGCGCGGCGGCAATTGCGGCACTATCGGCGCAAGGGGCCGGGCCGTGCCACGCGGGTGCTCCTCGACGCCATACCGGACGCGAGCGTCGCGGGTGGCACCTTCATCGACATCGGCGGCGGCATCGGGGCCATACAGCACGAGCTGATCGCGCGCGGTGCTTCGCGCGGCACCAGCGCCGACGCCTCCCCCGCCTACTTGGCGGCGGCACGTTCCGAGGCCGAGGCGCGCGGTTACGCCGACCGGATGCTGTACGTGGAGGGGGACTTTGTTCGGGAAGCGAACAAAGTCGGCGCGGCCGACATCGTGACGCTGGACCGGGTCGTCTGCTGCTACCCGGACATGCCCGCGCTCCTCGGCGCCTCGGCCGAGCGCGCCCGCCGCACCCTCGGGCTGATCTTCCCGCGCGGCACCCGATTCATGCGCTTCGGCGTCGCGGTGGTGAACTTCCTCCAGCGCCTGCGCCGCCACCCGTTCCGCGTGTACGTGCACGATCCGGCCGAGATCGAGGCGGTGCTGGCGCGGCACGGGCTGTCGCGGAGCTACCTGCGCGACGGGATCGTGTGGCGGGTGCTGGTGGTAGGGCGAGATGGCCAGTTGCTTGATTGATCTCCCTCTTTCAGTTAACGTTTTGTCCTTCCCATATCCATTTTACGACGCAAAATGAACGTGATAAGTCGGTTTTTCAGGATTCCAGAGCAGAGTTTCTTCCTGTTTGGTCCCCGCGGGACCGGCAAGTCGACATGGCTGCGGGCCCGGCTGCCCGACTCGCTGTATCTGGACCTCCTGGAACCCGCGCTCCAACGCAGCCTGGCTGCACGCCCGGAGCGGCTCCGGGACTCGCTTTCGGGCTCACCGGACGCCCGCACTGTCGTGATAGACGAAGTCCAGCGGGTTCCCGAACTGCTGTCGGTCGTTCACGCGGTGCTGGAGGAGTCGTCGCCGCCACGCTTCGTACTGACGGGATCCAGCGCTCGAAAGCTCCGCCGCGGCGAAGTCAACCTGCTGGGCGGACGGGCTCTGCATCGCACCCTCCATCCCTTTATGGCCTCGGAACTGCCCGATTTCGACCTCGAGCAAGCCCTCCGAATCGGTCTTGTTCCTCTGGTAGTGGACGCATCGTCCCCCGAACACACACTCCAAGCGTACGCGAGTCTTTACATCGATCAGGAAGTGCGCGCGGAAGGCCTCACACGCGATGTCGGGGCGTTCGCACGGTTCCTTGAAGCGATCAGCTTCTCCCACGGCGGACAACTGAACCTTGCCGCGGTCGCCAGGGAGTGCGAAGTGACACGAAAGGTCGTCGCTGCGTACGTGGGCATCCTTGAGGATCTGTTGTTGGCATTCCGGGTCCCCGTTTTCCGGAAGCGCGCCAAGCGGGCGACCGTGGCCCGCGACAAGTTCTACCTGTTCGACGCAGGAGTCTTCCGCTCACTGCGTCCCACCGGCCCTCTGGACCGGCCCGGTGATATCGACGGCCAGGCCCTGGAAGGGCTGGTGGCCCAACACCTGCGGGCCTGGGCGGCCTACTCCGGCGAGGGTTCTTCCGTTTACTACTGGCGAACCAGGGGCGGCACCGAGGTCGACTTCGTCGTCTATGGCCGCGCAGGATTCCACGCGTTCGAAGTCAAGAATGCCGGAAGGGTGCATTCCGCGGACCTGCGAGGTCTGCGAACGTTCCGCACGGACTACCCGGAGGCTGACGTCGCCGTGCTCTATCGCGGTAGTGAACGCTTGAACATCGACGGAATCTGGTGCCTTCCAGTCGAGGACTTCCTGCTGGGAATGGTGCCCGGGCAGGAGCTGCTCTCGCAGGTCCGAAGAACGCCCGCCGATTGACGACCGGCCGCGCTTCGACACACCTTATCTCCATGCGTCGGCCCGTAGCTTTCCTGGTTTTTGCGGCCATGACTTCGTCACAGCTGGTCGCGCTCCGTTGCGACATGGGTGCGTCTACGCACCAGGCGCCCGGGGCGCTGGAGGCCGGTGCGCACGAATCCACCGCCGCGCACGCGACCGCTCCGCACATTCCCGCTCCCACACACGGGACGCCCACGCACGGTCAAGCCGCTCCGGCCCACCACCCGTCCCCCC
>VXLT01000053.1 GCA_009841475.1 Gemmatimonadota bacterium | reverse complement strand
CCGCGCCCCCCGCCCCGCCCCCCCCACCGCAATCCTCCCCCTCCGCCCCCCTGCGACGAGTGGGGCACCCCATACTTCTTCCGGTGGGCTTCCCCCGAGCGGGTTCGCGAGTGCCTCGATGCCGGCGCCGAACCGGCCACACCGAACCCGGACGGCGTCACTCCGTTGCACCTGGCAGCCCACCAGAACGACAACCCCGTCATCGTCACGATTCTCGTCGAAGCCGGCGCCGACCCCAACGCCCCGGGTCCCTCTGGCTTGACGCCCCTTCACATGACCTGGAGCCAATCGAGATCGACGCATGCTGTCGCGGTCGTCCGGGAGTTGTTGCGGCTGGGAGCCGACCCTCTCGCGCTCGACGATCGCGGCCGGGTCGCGGACCCCACCCACTGCGACCATTGGAACACGGGCGCGTTCGCTCGTATCGCAGTCCGCGAGGACTTTGTCCGCTGCCTGGAGCAGGGCGCCGACGTGTTCGCTCGCGAAGACAACTTCCCCTTCGCGAACGACGGGGGCTACACCGTTCTCCATCACGCAACGGCAAACGAGGACCCTTCCATAGTCGCGTTACTCGTGGACGCTGGCGCCGACCTGGAAGCTCGCAACGATCACGGTTACGCGCCGCTCCACTCCGCAATCGGCCGCGGCAATCTCGGCGCCATGTCCGCCCTGCTGGACGCCGGGGCCAACGTCGAAGCGTATGCCGGCGGCATCTGGGGTACACCCCTGATCAGCGCGGCCATGCGGATCAGCGGGACCAGCAACAACCGCAATGCGGCCACCATGGCGATGATCGATGCCCTGTTGGCTGCGGGCGCGGACGTCAACGCTGTTGACGAGGACGGGGACACGCCGCTGCTGAATGTCCTCCGAAGGGGCCGGACAGGGCTCTACTCCACGGACCAGCGTATGCGCGACGCCGAAGCCACTGCCGACTCGGTGGTCGATCTGGCGTTGAAGCTGCTCGAAGCTGGCGCCGACCCCGGCGCTCAGGGTGCCTGGGGACAGACGCCGTTGCATGAAGCCGCGGAGTACCGGACTCCGGTGCTGGTCCAGACCCTGGTGGCCGCGGGCGCAGATCCGAACGAACGAGACGAATATGGGAGTTCGCCCCTCCACCGGGCAGCCCGGCTCGGCACCCCCGAAATCATCGGACGTCTGGTTGCCGCCGGTGCGGAGGTCAACGGCCAAAGCGATGCGGGAACGTCCCCCCTGCACTCGGCGGTAATACGGGGCACGGACTTCCTTGCCGCGGACGCGGGCCGGCAGGCGGACACCCCACCGTGGCGACTCGCGGCTGCCGCTCTCATCGAAGCTGGCGCCGACCCGAATCTGCGCGATGCGGAGGGTGACACCCCCCTGCACCTGGCCGGGGAGGTGTTCGACACGGCCCTGGTATCCTTGCTGACAGACGCCGGGGCCGACGTGAACGCTCGCAACGACAGGGGCGAGACGCCGCTTGTGGCTGCCCGCAGCCACGCAAACGAACCCGTCGCGCGCAAGTTGCTCGATCTTGGAGCCGACGCCAGCGTGCTGGAGGGGACCGCAGGACTCGACGGCCCCCTCTGCGACCTGAGTGACTACTCATTCCTGCTTCGCTCTCCGGCCGAGAGCCTGAGGGACTGTCTGGAAGCCGGGTTCCCGTTGGACGGGACCGATGGCTTTGGCCAGACGCCGCTTGTGCGGCTGTCGGGGTATGGCGCCTGGAGCTTTGACGACTCCGACAAGGTTGAACTCCTCCTGGCTGCGGGGGCGGACGCAAACGCCCGCGCGATTTCAGGACGGACATCGCTACACATCATCGCCGAGGCGGATACGAGGCACTGGGACGGCAAACGGAAGTGGACCGGGAACCCAGGCCGCTCCGCCGCCGCCGCGCTGCTGGACGCCGGGGCGGACGTTAACGCCCGCGATACCCTCGGGGAGACGCCGCTACACAAGGCGGTCCGTCAGGAAGACGACTCCGCGACGTTCATGGTGACTCTGCTGCTAGAGGCCGGTGCCGACGTGAGCGCCAGGAGCGGCGATGGCCGGACCCCGCTGCACCTGGCCGCCTCGCTTGGCCGCCTGCCCGCCATGGCCGCTCTACTCGAGGCGGGCGCAGGGGTGGATGCCCGCACCACCGACGGACGGACCCCGCTGCACCTGGCGCGGCAGGGTGGATGGCCCTCCGCCACCGCCGCCCTTCTGGAAGCGGGAGCCGACCCCGCCCCGCGCGACCTGGAAGGGCGGCTCTACGATCCAGCCAGCTGCGAGCGATGGGGCACCCCTGTATTCTTTGCGTTTGCCACCGTCGATGTCGTCACGGGCTGCCTCGACGCCGGGGCGGATCCCCACACCATACGCCCGCAACCCGCACCACCGGTTCCCGCGAGGGCGTTCATCATCGAGATGCCTCCCGATGCGCCGCTGCACGCAGCAGCCGAATACTCGCGGGATCCCGCGGTGATCACCGCATTGGTTCAGGCGGGGGCCGACGTTAATGCCCGTGGCGCATGGGATAACACGCCCCTCCACGATGCCGCCGAGCACGGAACACCCCGCGTGGTTCGCGCGCTGCTGGCGGCCGGCGCCGAAGTCGACGCGCGCCCCAGGGGATTCGACTCCTATTCAGGTGTTGCAAACACCCCACTGCACCACGCCGCCCGCAACCCGGACCCGGAGGTGACCGCGGCGCTGCTCGAAGCGGGCGCAGACGTCAACGCCCAGGGTGCGCGCGGGGTAACCCCGCTCCACTACGCCGCTTGGAACCGGGATCCGGCCGTGGCGGAACTTCTGCTGGCCGCGGGAGCCGAGGTCAACGCTGGAGGGTCCGATGGCATCACGCCGCTACACAATGCAGCCGCGGGCAACCCGAACCCGGCTGTGTTCGCGGTCCTGCTGGGGGCCGGCGCGGATGTGCATGCCCGCGGAGCGTACGACCGTACCCATTCCCCGGCCGGCAGGGTGACACCCTTGCACAACGCCGCCTACTGGAACTCCAACCCGGAGATCGTGGCGATGCTCGTCGCTGCGGGTGCCGACCCCGATGGCGGGCCAGCGAGCCCACGCCCTCCCGTGGATCCGGACGCCTCCATGCGGCCCGGCGACTTCAGGGCGCGGTCACCCATCTCCCTCGCCGCATCCAACAATCCGAACCCTGCCGTGATCGAGGCACTCGTGCGCGCGGGAGCGGATCTGGAACTGACCGGCTCGTCAGGCCAGACGGTACTACACTCTGCGGCAAGTTACGCACCCCACGCCTTCCCCCTCCTCCTGCGCCTGGGCACCGACCCTGGAGTGCGCGATGCCGAGGGAAAGACGCCCATGGACTACGCGAGAGAGAATCCCCTGCTCCAGCCTTGGGAGCGGGTCAGAATGTCAACTCTGCTTGGCAGAAGGTAAAGAGAAGATGACAAGGGCAGCTCGATCGAGGCCGTTGCCGAGCGCGATCACGGTGCTCGGTGTTGTGCTTGTCGCGGGCTGTGCGGGTGGCCCCGCGGCGGAAGAGGGCCCGTCCCCGCCGGCAACTCCCGGCGCCGTCACTGACACGACACCGACCGCCACCCCAACCTCACCCACCTGCGACAACCGCAACCGTTGGCGCTCCTTCGCATGGGCGTCACCTCAGAGCGTCCGTGATTGCCTCGAGGCAGGCGCGCGCCTCCAGGACATGCCGTGGTCTGCACCCATCATCTTCTGGGCCGCGCGGACTGCCACCGATCCGGCCGTGATCGGTGTCCTGACGGACGCCGGAGCGGATCCCAACGCCCGAGCAGTAGAGGGACACCTCGTAAGGTATGGCCACAGTCCGCTGCACGCGGCTGCGATGTTGAACCCGAACTCCGGAATCATCGATGCTTTGGTGGCGACCGGTGCAGACGTCAACGCTCACGGCAGCGACGGCATAACGCCGCTGCACGCAGCCTGGAGGAACGGGAATCCCGAGGTCGCCCAGGCGCTGTTGCGTCTGGGCGCGGACCCGCTGGCGCGCGACCAGAGCGGCCGCCTCGCAGACCCGACCGCCTGCGCGAACTGGAACACCGAGGTCTTCGCCCGGCTGGCGCTCCCGCCCCACGTCGAGCTGTGCCTGACACTGGGCGAAGACGTGAACGCCCGCGACGGCAATGGGAATACGCCCCTCCACTTGGCAGCGGCAACCGGGAGCCCGGCCGGTGTGACGATCCTGCTGGAAGCGGGCGCAGACGCAAGTGCCCCGAACACCGCAGGAGCGACCGCGCTGCACCTCGCGGCCCGCATTCCGGGCGCGGAGATCGTGACGGCGTTGCTGGAAGCGGGCGCTGATATCAACGCAGGCGCCGACAGCTACGGAACCCCCCTGCTGCACGCTGTGGCGACCCCCGGAAGCATGAGTGAAGGCGTTGTGAACGCCCTGTTGGAGGCCGGTGCCGACGTCAACGCATCCGACTCGACCGGCAACACCCCGCTGTTCGCGAGCATGGGCCCACACCGCCGCCAGGAATCTCTCACCGATCTTCCGATGAGACTCCTTGCACTGGGTGCCGATCCCAACCGGCGAGACAGCCAGGGCCGGACCCCGCTGTACCCCGCCGCTTTCGCCGAGGGACCGGACGTGATCCGCGCCCTGCTCGAAGCTGGTGGCGACCCGCTGGCGCTGACCAACGACGGCTCGTCCCCCCTTCATGCCGCGGCGGAATCGGGCAGTCCCGAGGTCATCGCGCTCCTCGTCGGCGCCGGCGTGGACCCAGATCATCCGAATGACAACGGTCAGGCACCGCTGCACCTTGCCGTGATGGAGCCCCGAAGCAGGTGGAGCAACGTCCTCATTGCTGCCCCGCGTCGGCCCTCCCGGTCTTTGGGCGCGTTCGCCCTGCTCGATGCAGGCGCCGACCCCAACGCACGAACCGCCGAGGGCGACACGCCGCTGCACCTGTCGTTGTGGTACCGCGATTCGACCATGGTGTCGGCGCTCGCAGAGGCAGGAGCCGACGTAGACGCCCGGAACCTGCAGGGCGAGAGCCCGCTCCATGTGGCCCGAAAGCAGGGTAATGGTCCGGCCGTGCGAAGGCTTCTCACCCTTGGGGCCGACCCCGATGCCCGCGACAACATCGGACGGATCGCCGACCCCGTCTGTTACTGGGGCCCAGGGAGCGGTTTCGCTCGACAGTGGGATGTTCTCGCGAGGTCGCCGGCCGAGAGCGTGCAGGGATGCCTGGAGCGCGGGATGAGTGTGGACGCGCGCGACGAAGAGGGCGCCACGTTCCTGGCCCGGATGGTCTCCACGCTCGGCTGCTGCTCCGACTTCGAGAACGTGCTGTCCGTGTTGGTGACTGCGGGCGCCGACGTGAACGCCAGGGACGACGCCGACAGAACCCCTCTCCATCGGGCCTTCGGGATGTCGGGAAGGGTATCCCAAACGGTCCTGACCGATGTGGTATCGGCACTGCTGGACGCTGGTGCCGACCCGAACGCGGCCGACTCGCAGGGTACGACGCTTCTGCACGCCGGGCCGGCCTGGGCGCTCCCTCTGTTCGCAGCGGCCGGGGCAGACCCCAACGCACGTAACAGCGTCGGCGCGACCCCGCTCCATGTTGCGCTTGGCCGCGACGACTCCGACAGGATTCTTGCCTTGCTGGAGCTCGGTGCCGACACGGCGGCTCTGGATGGCGAGGGGAAGAATGCCGATCCGGTAAACTGCGAACGCTGGGGCACGTAAACCTTTTTTGCCCGTGCAACCGCTGAGAACGTGCTTGGATGCATCGCGGGCGGTGCGAAAGCCGGCTCTATCGTGGGACGGGGTCGCCGTACGGAGCCGCTGCTTTCCGTAGCCACCGCCTCGACGCGCGATGCCGCGGTCATCCGCGTCCTGTTGCAAGCCGGTGCGGACGTGAATGCAAGTAGCGACTTCCTGAAATACACGCCTCTCCACAACGCTGCCCCGCGCGGCACCCCCGCGGTGATTCGCGCCCTGCTGGACGGCGGCGCGCAGGTAAACGCCAGGGCGACCGGCTTCAACATCGACTGGGGGTGGAGCTGGACCCCGCTGCACCTGGCCGCAACGTCCAATCCGGATCCGGAGGTCGTCGCTGCCCTGCTGGCAGCGGGGGCAGACCTCAATGCAATCAGCGGTGAAGGCATGTTCCCCTTGCATCATGCCGCCGCGAATCCAAACCCCGCCGTCGCCGCAGTCCTGCTTGATGCCGGGGCCGACGTCAACGCCCTCTCCCGGACTGGCCAGACGCCCCTTCACGAAGCCGCCGGCCGCGTCTCGAACCCCGCAGTGGTCGAACTCCTGCATGCGGCCGGGGCCGACGTGAACCCACGGGATTCCAACGGCCACACACCCCTGCACACCGCTGCCTGGTACAACAGCGCTGCGGGAATCGTGAACGCGCTGATCGCCGCCGGGGCCGACGTGAACGCGCGCGACCCCGAGGGGTACGTGCCCTCCGGACGCGCCCCGAATCACCTGACACCCTTGCTGATGGCGACATGGCGCGGCGGTGTGCGCAGGGGTGGCGAGAGATGGCCCACCATGTCGAACGCCGCAGTCATCGAGGCGCTGGTGCGTGCCGGTGCGGACCTGACACTGGCGGACAGCTCCGGCCGAACCCCGCTGCACATGGCCGCACAGACCCACCCCGCCGTCTTCCCTTTGCTCCTCCGCCTGGGTGCCGACCCGAACGCCCGCGACGACAGCGGCAGGACGCCGCTCGACTACACTCTGGGGAACCGGTCACTGCAGGGGTTGCCCGAGGTGCTACGGCCGCGCGAGGCCATGGGGAGGGACGCAGGACGTTGAAAAGGTCAACTCCGCTTGGCAGAAGGTAAAGAGAAGATGACAGCAGAATGGCGAAGCTCACGGCCATTAATCGCAATCGCGATTCTCGTGCCCATCCTGGCCACGGCATGCGCGGGCAGCCCCTCGGCCGATCCGGCGAATGCGAATGTCCCGCCAACGGGCACTCGAGACCCTTCCACGATCATCACCCCGCCCGATCCGCCC
>VXLT01000359.1 GCA_009841475.1 Gemmatimonadota bacterium | reverse complement strand
TTTATATTTTATTTGTGCTTGGTTGGTGGGGCTTTGGTACGTGGGCCGGCGTGGGCTGCGTGGGCGTGGTCGGCGCCGGCGGAGTCAGGCGGCATGCCGGGCATCTGCCGGCCTCCGGGCATCTGCCCGCCTCCCGCCGCCCCCGCATCGCCCGGCTCCGTCCCCATCGCGCCCAGCATGAATTCCTGCATATCGGGCGGGGACATGCGCGAAGAGGGCGACGACGCGCGCAGGAGCAGCCGGCCCTCCCACTCGGGTGCGTCCGGGCGCGCTTCGGCGGTGATGATGATCATGAACTTGTTGAGGCCGATCTCGCCGAGGCTCTGCGTGCCGTTGGCGACGGGCCCCAGCGCGACGACCGTGTCGAAGATGGGCGTGGCCAGCCAAGCGACGATGTGGTCGTAGTCGCCCAGCGCCGAGGGCTCGGGCAGTCCGCTCAGGGTGAGGATGCCCTCGTAGAGGTGGTGGCCGGCGGCATTCACCGCGACACCGAAGGGCGTGTGGGGCGTGCGCAGCTCGAGGTGGCCGGAGATGTACTCGAGGCCGTGCCGCGGCGTGAGGAAGAGGCAGTACAGGTCGCGGGATGGAAGCAGCGTGGCCCCGGGGGTGGGCGTGAGGTCGTCGCAGTGCGGGGGGGGCGACTCCGGCCCGTGGGTGCCCGACACCGGCCAATGCGCGTCCAGCTCCGGCCAATGGGCGTCCGGCCCCGGCCAATGCGCGTCCGGCCCCGGCCAATGGGCGTCCGGCCCCGCCACGCGGGCGTCCGGTCCCGGCCCGTGGAACGCCGACGCGGAGAACGCCGCCACGATCGCCACGACCGTCGCTCCTGCCCGCGCCGCCTTCATCCTCGCATCCGCCGATTCATGTCGTCTCCCATTCGTGGCCCGGCGCGCTCGTTCGCACCCGGCACGCCGTCCGTCATCATCCCCGATTTGCCTGGAAGGCCCTGTCAAGCTAGATAGATAGTATCCAACGTTCACGGCCAGCGGCCAATGGAGCCAAGCCCATGCAGGGAAACGACGGGGCGTCAGGGGGCGGCAGCGACAGCGATGGGCAGTTGACGCCGGACATCCTCCTCGTGGGTTGCGTCAAGGGGAAGCTCGAATGGGCCAAACCCGTCCAGGCCAGGGATCTCTACGCATCCCCTCTTTGGCGGAGCCGGCGCAAGTACGCCGAGCAATACGCCGGAATCGCCGGTCGGCCCTGGTACATCCTGAGCGCGAAGTACGGTCTGCTCGACCCGAATGCCCGGATCGGCTGGTACGACCTCGCCCTCGGTGACCTCCCCGCTGCAGAACGCCGCGCCTGGTCGCAGCGCGTCGTGGATTCCCTTCTCGACAGGTTCCCCGCAATCGAGGGAAAGGTCATCGAGATCCACGCCGGCAAGGACTACGTGGACTTCGGGCTCGAGACGGGGCTGAAGAAGGCGGGAGCGGTCGTCGAGCGCCCGTTGCTGGGGATCCCCATCGGCAAGCACCTGGGCTGGTACAAGGAGCACGGGCTGGAGGAGGAGGATTGACGAGTCGAGGCCCTGACGTAACGTCAGGCCTGTACAGACTCACGTACCGTAAAACCACTTTGGGGGCAAAGACCCGGTACGCGAAGAAAGCCGGCCGGTCGGCCTGACCCTACATCCCCGCCTGCTCCTTCACCCACTGCGCCGCCTCCAGGTGGGTGCCGAACCAGACATCCTCGTGTCCCTTTATGTACTGGATCAGCTCGTCGAGGACGACGATCCGGGACCGGTGGCCGATGACGTGCGGGTGCATGGTCAGCACGAACATCGTGCCTTCGGCGTAGGCGCCGTCGAACTCGTCCTTCCACACCTGGAGCACGTCGCGCGGGGGTGAGTAGCGAGTCCCGAGCGGGTTGAAGAGCGGCGCGTCGTCGAGGATCCACTCGACCGGCAACTCGATCATGCCCGTGGGCTCGCCGTGGGCGTTGATCTCGTACGGGCGGTCGTCGGCCATCAGCGACGAATCGTAGAGGAACCCCATCTCGAGCAGGATGCCCAGGGTGTTGGGGCTGAAGTTCCAGGATGGGGCGCGGTAGCCGAGGGGGCGCGTGCCGGTGACCTCGGTCATGTAGTCGACGGCGCGCTGCAGAAGGGCGCGCTCCACGTCTGCCTCCAGGCTGGAGTTGAGCTCGTGGATCCAGCCGTGTATGGCGAACTCGTGGTGGCCGGCGGCCTGGATGATGTCGATTTGGGACGGGTCGAGGACGAGGCTGACCGCGGGGATGAAGAACGAGGCGGGGATGCCCTCGCGATCGAGGAGGTCGACGACGCGGGGAAGCGCGACGCGGGCGCCGAACTGTCCCTGGGAGAGGGAGCCGACGGTGGCATCGCCGTAGCGGAGGCCGAGGACGGTCTCGTTGTCGACATCGAAGGAGAGGAGGACGGCGACGCGGGCGCCGCCGGGCCAGCTCTCGGGCTGCAGACTGCGCCCCGCACGGACGGCGTTGACGGTCTCCAGAACCTGTTCGTCGGTCCACTGCCAGCCGGGGATGTTCTCGGAGGTAGTGGAGTCCGTGCCGCCGGCGCCGGGGGAGGGCTGGCAGCCGGCGGCGAGGGCGGTGACGGCGGCCAGCGCGGCGAGAGAGCGTGCAGCGCGCTTCCGCGGCAAGCGGTGGGTCAGCGGCATGCGGGAATGGGACGCGGCTGATTTCCGCGGCAAGCGCCGGGTCGGCGGCATGCTCGATTGGGGCGCCGCGTTCCGCGGCAAGCGCCGGGACAGCGGCATGCTCGGCTGGGACGCCGCTGGTTTCCGCGGCAAGCGGTGGGTCAGGGGCATGCTCGATTGGGCCAGCCCCCAGGTCATCCTTCCATCTTCCATAGCGCGATTCCTCCTGCTTGTTTGCCGATTTGTGCGGACGCGACCCGGGTGCCCGAGTCGATCTCGATTACCTCCACCGTTCCCGGGTCGCCGCCGATGCCCTCGACCGTCACAATGGCGTACCGGCCGTCGGGCGTCACGATGACGCCATGGGTCACGCGCATCAAAGAGTCGATCATGTGCAGCAGCTCGCCCGTTTCGACATCCCAGATTCCCAGCTTGGCGCTGCCCTTCAGGGTGGCGAGCAGCTTGGTGCCGTCCGGGGTCAGGTCGAGATTGTACGGCGCTCCCGGGGCTTCGATGCGGCGAGTGACGCGCCACTGTTCCAGGTCGACTTCGAGGATCACGTCGCCCTTGTTGCAGGGGACGAAGACGCGGCGGCCGTCCGGGTGGGGGGTCGTCCAGGTGGGGGAGCAGTTCTCGCCGCCGGGCGGCGCCATGGCCATATGCCCCTCCATGGGGGCCGTCGCGGGCCTGTTGGCGATCAGGTCGAGGCGCCGGGTTACGTCGAGGGTGGCGCCGTCGATTTCGACGAGCTGGTTGTCCATCATGCACGCCGAATAGTGTCTCGTGCCGTCGGCGTTGAAGCGGGAGCCGTGCGGCATGGTGCACGTGACCACGTCGGCGATCGGGAACATGGTCTCGAGGTCGACGATCGTGACGGTCGAGGGGACGTGGTCGCCGTGGAAGTTGGCGTTGACGGTGAGCGCGACCGCGCCGTGCGGCGGGACGGCGATCGTGGCCGGGAAGAGGCCGAGGTCGGCGACGCCGGCCACCGTGTCCGCGCCGGTGGCGTACTTGACCAGGCGGCCGTTCGGGAAGCCGTGTCCCAGCGTGAGGTACCAGTACTCCCCGGCCGGGTCCATCGCGAGGCCGTGCGGGGCCTCGATCTCCGCCCGCAGCCATCCGGTGGTGATCGTCTTCTCGACGACCAGGTCGCCGCCCGCGTCGTAGCGGAGCAGGGCGACTTCATCCTCCGATTCGGCGGCCGCGTAGACCCAGTAGGACTGCGCCGCGGCGCGATCATGGGACGCGGCCATGGCGAGAAGGGCCAGGCAGGCCGCGGCCGCCAGCGATGCAAGCGCGGGGGCGACGCAATGGCTGGATGGGCGGATGTCAAACCCGCGGGCGACGCAATGGCTGGATGGGCGCCCCATCAAGGAATCAGCACCCTCCGCGGCAGCAGCTTCACCGCCCACATCCCCGAAAAGTACTCCGCGAAGAAGAGGTTGCCCTTGTGCATCTGGGGTCCCCAGGTGAAGGGCGCGTTCGCGACGACGCCATCCGGGTCGTACGCCTTGTACACGGCGATCTCCCGTCCCTGGTGGTACAGGTTCCCCTTCAATTGGCCGGAGATGTCGAGCACGCGCAGACCGCCCTGGTAGAACGCCGCGTACAGCCGGTCGTCCTCGATCCACATGTTGTGCGAACCGGCCTCCGGGATTTCATATCGGGCCACTTCCTCCGGGTTCTCCGGGTCGGTGAAGTCCACGACGTGGATGTAGCCGGCCATGAACTCCGGCGTGCGGCCGTCCTCCTGGCCGTCAAAGGCGGGCGCCCCGATCTCGTCGCCCATGAAGATGTAGAACCTGCCCGTCGGGCTCCGGTACGGGAACGCGGCGTGGGTGGCGCCACCGATGTCCCGGAAGCGCGCGATCTCGACCGGGTTCTCCGGGCTGCCGCCCCTGTCGCCGCCGCCCACGTCGATTACCGCCACCCCGTCGCCCCAGTTCGACGTGTACGCGATCCCGTCCACGATCCAGATGTCGTGGATGGCGTGGCCGGGCGTGTCGAGTTCGAAGCGGCCGACGCGGTGCGGATTCGCGGGATCCTCGATGTTGATCACGTCGAAGCGGATGCCGTTGTTCACCGCATACACGTGATCGTCATGGATGAAGAGGTTGTGCACGCCGCCGGTCAATTCGTCGTCGTAGGTGGAGATGACCTCGATGTTGCGCGGATCGCGGCAGTCCACGATCACGATCCCGTTTCGCCGGCTGGACGCCCCTTCGCGCGAGATCACGCAGATGGTGCCGTCCTCGGAGACTTTCACGTCGTTGGTCGTCCGGGCGTCGACGATGAGCGAGTCGGTCAGGACCGGGTTCGCGGGGTCCGTCACATCCCACCAGTAGGTGCTGCCGTACCCGCTGTGAGTTCCCGTAATCGCATAGTCGCGCCCGTCGACCCCCTCCCACACCCACAGGTCCGACGTCGACACGTTGCGCACCGGCGCATGTCCCACGAACTGCACCTCCTCGACCACGTGCCGCGGCAGGATCTCCACGGTCGCGTGCGCGGTCTGCCCGGGAACGCTCGCCGTCACGGTGTAGACGCCCGGCTTGTAGGCCACGAAGCGCCCCATCCGGTCTACTTCGGCAGGCGGAATGTCGGCCGTGGCGATCTCGTCGGGGTCGGAGATCAGCGAGAAGGTGATGGGGATGTCGTCGACGGCGGAGCCGGCGGCGTCGGAGGCCGTTGGCGTGAAGTGGATGACGTCCCCGGTTCGGCCGCGGGCCTGGCTGGCCTCGACGGCCATCGCGGCGACCGGGTTGTCGGCCACCAGATAGGTAATCCGTCCAACAGCGCCCTCAGCGACCGCTTCGAGCATGACCTCGCCCGGCCTGTGGGCGGTGAACACCCCGAATCGGTCGACCGTCGCCACCGATGCGTCGGAGGTGCTCCAGGAGACCGGCACGTCGCGCTCGTCGCCCGCCTCGTCGAAGACCGTCGCCTTGTGGCGCATCGTCACCCCGGTGTAGTAGCGCCCGCCCGCTTCCGAGATCTCCACCCGGTGGATCGGCGGGAACGCGACCGTCGCGGTCATGGTTCCGCTGACCCTGGTCGGTCCCAGCGCGCGTGCGATCACCTCGAACTCCCCGCCCTTGAAGGCCTCCACTTCGCCCGTGAACCGGTCCACGGCCAGGCGGCCGCGCCCGTCGCGCGAGAAATACATGAAGGGCACCTCGACGACGTTGCCGTCGGCGTCGTAGGCGGTGGCCGAAACCGTGGCTTTTTCGCCCACTTCGAGGGTGATCGTGGCGGGGGTGACCACCACGCGCACGACCTCCTGGGCGGCGAGCTGCGCGGTTGGGACGGCGGTCGCCGCCAGTAGGACCATCGTTGCCGCGAAGAGAGTGGCGGACCGGATTGTGCTGCCTGTCGTCATTGCGTGGGTTCCCCCTGGTGTCTCGGTCGAGTTGCTTGTTGTCTCGGTCGGTATCGCCGTCCCCGTCGGCTGCCGTTTCGGTCGGCCTGCCGCCCCGGGCGGATCGTCTCTGCTACAGCGGCCGGTTCGGGAACGCGATCGTGCGCCACATGTGCGCGACCGGGCTGTTGTCGTAGCCCAGCCCCTCCTTCGGCTGCTTGAAGTTCCGGCCGATGATGTCGGTGAACACCTCGATGTCGACGTCCATGTCGTCCTGGAACGCATAGGTGTCGTTCACGGTGATCAGCCGCGCCTCGGCGTACCAGCGGTGCTTGCGCGCGTACTCGTACGCCTCCTTGATGTACGGCTCCGGCACATAATCGTGTCCGAAGATGCGGTTGTACATCTCGGGATACTCGTACCCGTACTCCTCGTCCGGATAGAAGCGCAGCGCCGCGTGGTAGCGGATCCCCCAGGCGATCCTCTCGTCCACGTAGGGCTCGACGAGCTGGGCGCCCCACCAGCCGTGGTCGACCTTGATCAGGTTGAGGACCACGTCGTGCATCAGGCAGGCCATGACGGTTCGCTCCGGCTGCCCGGTGTTCAGCGCGTGGGTGGCGCTCTGCAGGACGTGGTTCGCCGGGGCGAAGCGCAGCCGGAAGAAGTCGAGGAGCGTGGGCTTGTCCGGCATCGGCGGGAATTCGTCCTCGCGCGGCCGGAAGAGATTGCCGGTGCCGCGGGGGGAACGCCGCTCCTGCTCCAGTTCGTCAAGGGTGATGATGGATCCGGCCTCCCCGTCCGCCCCCGCCCGCCGTTCGGCGATCTTCTTGTCCAGCTCCTCTTCCATGTAGTGCTCGAGCTCCTCCGCCTTGTCTTCATGCGACATGACGGCGAGGGCACCGGCGGGAATGGTTGCGAGAAAGGTCTTGCGATCGACTTCCACCATGGTGGCCTCCTGGCGTGGGTCGGCGGCTCCGTACCGCCACCGATCCCGGCGGCGCCAGGAGCCGAGGATCCTTGAAGACACTATTAGGGCGCGGGGGCGGGCGGGGCAAGTGGCG
>VXLT01000182.1 GCA_009841475.1 Gemmatimonadota bacterium | reverse complement strand
CTCCCCTTCACCACCGGCGGCACCCTGCGCGACGACGTGGTCGCTGCCGTGCCCCTGCCCCGGATCTATGCGGCCGCGCGGGTGCCTCCCTTTACGGCCGACGCGTTCTACCCCGGCGAGGCCGTGTCGTACTGCCTCGGGACGGGGCGTTCCTCGCGCCTGTACGACCGCCTGGTGCGGGGCGGCCTGGCGCGGGCTGCGTCCAGCCACGTCCTCCCCCTGACCTCGGGCGCGGCGATCTTTCTGGCAATCGCCACCGGACTGCCCGGTACCGGCATTGACGAGCTGGAGGACGCGCTTACGGAGGTGCTCTCCGGGGCGTCGTCGATCGCTCGCGAGGAGCTCGACCGCGCGGTCATCGGCGCCGAAACGCGGATGGCCAGGGCGCTGCAGAGTGTGGACACGCGCGCGGACCTGCTGTCGATGTACGCCACCCACTTCGGCACGGCTGCCCGGCTCAACGACGACCTGCATCGCCTGGGGCGGGTCGCGCTGGGGGAGGCGCGGGAGTGGGCGGGCCGATACCTCGGCGACGACAACCGGGTGCTCGTGCGGTATCAACCGGAGGCGCGGGCATGAGCGGCACGGGCGGCTCACCTGTGAGCAGGGCGCGCGGGCGGCCCGTGAGCAGAGCGGCGGCGACCTCGTGAGAGCCCGAACCGACGCGCCCCCGTCCGGTGCGATCCGTCCCTACGAGTTCCCCACGGTGGAGCGGGGACGGCTGGACAACGGGATGGAGTTGCGGGTCGTGCACAAGCCGCCCTTCCCGATCGTGACCGCGATGGTGGTCATCCGCGCGGGCGAGACCGCCGCGCCCGAGGGCCGCGGCGGACTGGCGGTCCTTACCGGCGACGCCCTGGAGGGGGGGACCGTTCACCTCGGCAGCCGCCAGCTTGCGAAGGAGCTCGAGGCGATCGGCGCCAGCTTCGGTGTCTCGGCCGGGTGGGACTCCACCACGGCGGCGCTGTCCTGCATGGCCGACCACTTGTCCGGCGCGCTGCCCCTCCTGGCCGACATGGTGCGTTCGCCCGCGTTTGCACCTTCCGATTTCGAGCGCTACCGCGCCCAGCGCCTCGCGGCGGCGGCGCACCGGCGCATGGACCCGGCCTCGCTGGCGGCCGATGCCCACGTGCGCTTCGTGTTCGCTGAGGGGGACACCTACGCCAGACCCCTGGCCGGGACCGGTTCCTCCCTGGGCGGCCTCGGGCCGGCCGACGCCCGGGCCTTCGCGGGATCCCGCTACGCACCTCCGCAGGCGGCGCTGGTCGTTGCCGGCGACATCGAGCCGGCCGAGGCGCTCGCCCTCGCGGAGCGGTCCTTCGGCGGATGGAGCCGCGAAGCCGGTCCGGCGCCCGAGGCGAACGAGTCGGCGCGTCGGCCCGGGCGCTCGGTGCATCTGGTCCACCGGCCCGGGTCGGTCCAGTCCGAAATCCGCGTGGGACATGTGGGGGTGGCGCGATCTGTTGAGGACTACATCGCCCTGACGGTGCTCAATCTCATCCTGGGAGGCTCGTTTTCCTCCCGTCTCAACCTCAACCTGCGCGAGCGGAACGGCTTCACCTACGGAGTGCGGTCCGGCTTCGCGACGCGGCGGGGCAGGGGGCCCTTCGTGGTGTCCACGTCGGTGGAAAACGCGGTCACCGGCGCCGCCACGGAGGAGATCTTCCGCGAGATCGAAGGGATCGTGGACGAGGGGCCGACGGGGGAGGAGGTGGAGGCCGCGACCAGCTACCTCGCCGGGGTGTTCCCGCTGCGGCTGGAGACCACCGGGCAGATCGCCTCGCGTGTGGCGGAGATGGTGGTCTACGACCTGCCCGCGGACTACTACCACACCTACCGCGACCACGTGCGCCGCGTGACCCGCGAGCAGGCTGCGGAGTCGGCGCGCCGCCACATCCGGCCGGACGCGCTGTGCACGGTGGTGGTCGGCGACGCGGACGCGGTGGCCGGGCCGCTCGAGGCGCTGGGGATCGGCACGGTTGTCGTGCACGGGAACGACGAGTGAACGGCGGGACATGAGCGAAGATCGCCGCGCCATGCTGCGCAGCACCCTGGTGCACGACGGGAGGGTGGTGCGCCTCAGCGTGGACCGGGTACGCTTCCCCGATGGGACGGTCGGGGAGCTGGAGCTGATTCGTCACCGGGGCGCCGCCGCGGTCCTCCCGGTGCTGGGCGCGGCCGGCGACCCGGATCCGGAGGTGATTCTGCTGCGACAGTACCGCTATGCGGCGGGCGGCGTGATCTACGAAGTGCCCGCCGGGATCATCGAGCCGGAGGAGAGCTGGGAGGAGTGTGCGCGGCGCGAGCTGGAGGAGGAGGCCGGCGTGTGCGCGGGCAGACTGGTGCGGATGACCACCATCCATACGACGCCCGGGTTCACGAACGAGGAGATCCATCTCTACGCGGCGTTCGATCTGGTGCCGGGCGAAACCAGCACCGACAGCGACGAATTCCTCGAGGTGGTGCCCATGCGGCTGAGCGCGGCGCTGGAGCTGGTGCGGTGTGGCGAGATCAGCGACGCGAAGACCCTGGTCGCCCTGTTGTACGCCGCGCGCTTCCTTCCGGGATGGGGCGACTGACCCGCCTCCCTAGCCTTCACCACCCTCTCCCTGTCGCCTGTGGAGGAAGGATTGTCCAAGGATGAGGACACGGCGGCCCCTCGAAAGTCCGGGGAGAAACGTTCCACGGCGCTCGTGCCGGGATGCGTTCGCGACGGAGAGTTCCGAAGACCGAGCCAATATGTAAAGTAAACATTACCAAATGTCATGTTTACCATACATTATGTCTTTTCTGGCGGCCGGTGGGATTAACCCGCGTGTGCGTCGAGAGCGGCGTGACACCGGGGCCGCCACGCTGCATCGCCCCGGTGCGGGCTCTGGCACGGATCGTGCGAACAGGAGTGCGTGCGCAGGACGGTGACCGATCCGGGGACTGGAAGCCGGATTCGGAACGAAAAGACAGATGGGGGACAGTGATGCACGCAAGAGAGCTTGTCGCCGAAAGAAAGACGGCCAGCGAGACACGGCGCGATATCGCCGGGTTGACCGACAGCCAGGTGGTGCAGTCGTTCCTCGACGGTGAACAGCGAGCGTTCAACGAGCTGGTGCGGAGGTACGACGGGCGCCTCCAGAGTTTCATCTACGGAACGCTTGGCGATCGTGAACGTGCCGAGGATCTCGTCCAGGAGACCTTCGTGCGGGTCTACCGCCACCTCAAGCGGTTCGACCAGTCGAGGAAGTTCTCGACCTGGATCTACACGATCGCGGGCAACCTCGCCAAGAACGAACTCCGGAACCGCTCGCGCAGTCCGGTGGTCCTCTTCCAGACGCTGATGAAGAGCTGGGATTCGGACTATCGGCCGCTCGAGTGGGAAGACCCCAAGACGCGTCCCGACGACCTGTACAGGAGGCGCGCGTTGCGCGAGAAGGTCCATGAGGCCGTGAGGCGGCTCTCCGAGCACCACCGGGTGGTGTTCGTCCTCCGCGAGCTGCACGGCAAGAGCTACGAGGAGATCGCGGAGATCACCGGGTGCAGCCTCGGTACGGTCAAGAGCCGGCTCAACCGGGCCCGCAACAACTTCGCGCGGATCATCGCACCGATGGTGGAGTAGGGAACCCGTAGCGCCTTCCGGCTGTATAGTAGATGGCAGCTGTGGCAGAGGGGTGGTAGATTGGCAGCGTGACCGCGGGTGGTCGCTCATGCCGGTCGCGGGCATCCCGGGCCTTGGCCGGGGTGCCATGAAGCAAACCACGGGTTCGGAGTTCAGGATCTTGCGCAACGAAGTTGAAGTCGGGAGGGATTCGGGTCGCCGGGGGGCCGGCGGCTCACGGGTTTGTCGTCCCTGGTTCCTCGCTCTGTACTCGGACTACCGGGACGACCGGCTCGACGAGGATACGCGCGCCGAAGTCATCGCCCACATGGCCGAGTGCGCGTCCTGCCGCCGCTACGACAGGGTGATTCGCACGGGTGTCGCGGTGCTGCGGGACTCGGTCGGCAGGGATCCCGGCGTGCTCGTCAACCGGGACGAGGAGGATGACGACGGCGGCCGGCGCGTCGCGCGACGGTCCGGGCCGGTGGCGTCGGGGATTGCCGTCACGACCACGCTGGCCATCATCGGGCTCAACGGGATTGCCGCGTGGGTTCCCGTACCCGCATCCGTTCCCCCGGAGGTTGAGATTGCGCCGGTCGTCGCGGCCGAACCCTCAACACCGCCCGCGCCGGTTACCGTCCCGATGCCGCCGCTGCTTCGCGTCCCCGCGACCGGCCCGGAGCCGGGCGATACCGGTGACGCGGTGACCCTGCCGCGAATCCAGATCTCGGTGGTGGCGCCCGTCGACCGGTGACCGCCCTGCTCCCTGAGGCGATCCGGGCCGCCAGGGAGGGGGGGGTCTTCTTTCTCCACGGCGACGACGAATACCGCAAGTCCGTAGCCGCCAGGTTCCTGGTGGATCGCTTCGCCGACGCGGCCACCCGTGACTTCAACCTCGATCACCTGCACGGTTCTGAGGTTACGGTCGAGCGGCTGGCTTCGGTGATCGCCACGCCCCCGATGATGGCGGAGTGGCGGGTCGTGCATGTTCGGGAGGCGGAAGCGCTAGCGGGCAGCCCCAAGGCGCGGGAGGTCGTCCTGCAAGCAGCGAAGAGCCCGCCGGCGGGGCTGGTGCTGATCCTCCAGGGGACGGTGCCCGCGCGATCGAAGGCCCGCTTCTACAAGGATCTGCGCCGGGTGGCGAAGTCGGTCGAGTTCAGGCCGATCCCGGCCGACGGGGTGCCCGCGTGGCTGGTTTCGTGGGCGCGCGAGGAGGCCGGGGTGGTGGTGGAGTTGGAGGCGGCCCAGCAGCTCGCGGGGGCGGTGGGCACGGATCTGGGCGTGCTGACCCAGGAGGTGCGGAAGCTTGCCGAGATGGTCGGCGATGGCCCCGTCGACACGGACGCGGTGCGCAAGGGCGGGATCAGGATTCCGCGACAGGACCGCTGGGCGTGGTTCGACATTGTGGGGGGGCGCCGGATCCGGGAGGCGGTCGAGGGGCTGCCCGTCCTGCTGCAGCAGGGCGAGACCGCGGTCGGATTGGTGATCGCGCTAACGGTTCACCTGCTCAGGCTCGGCGTCGCAATGGAAGGCGGAGCTCGCGCGGTGCAGGAGGTGCTCCCGCCCTGGCAGCGCTTCGCCGCACGCAAGCTCGTGGCCCAGGCCCGCCTCTGGAACCGCGCGGAACTTGAGAGCGCGGTGCGGGGTCTTCGCCGCCTCGACCAGCTCCTCAAGGCCAGCGCGATCGACGACGAGGTGCTCGTGGAGGAGTGGCTTCACGGCCTCGTGGTGCGGCCGCGGGACTCGGCCGGGGCCGCGTAGCGGTCCGTGGAACCCGCGTCGGGCGCCGGGGGCGCCAGGGGCCGGCCCGCAGCATCGGAGGGTTCTGAACACCATCACGGGAATGGCGCGCCGGAGGTGCAGCTGCGCATTCGCGGGATGCACTGCGCGTCGTGCGTGACTACGGTGGAGCGGGCACTAGCCGGGGTGGAAGGAGTGGCCGGAGCCAGCGTGAACCTGGTGGATGAGCTCGCGCGGGTCCGGCTGCCGGGCGGCGGACCGGATGCGCTGGTGCGTGCGGTCGAGAGCGCAGGGTACGGGGTCGAGATCGTCACGGGGACCATGGCCGCGAGCGAGGCCGCCCACGCGCGTGACGCCGAACGCGATGCCGAACACGCGGACCTGATGCGGCGCTTTCTCGTGGGGCTTGTTTGCGGCGTCCCGGTGGTGGCGATCGGGCACTGGGAGATGATCCCGGGGCTGCCCGTGCTCGCCGGAGAGTCACTCCGCACCGCCTGGATCCTCTCCGGCCTCCTCACGCTGCCGATCGTGCTGTACGTCGGCAGGCGCTTCTTCACCGGGGCGTGGCACCTCGCGCGGCGGGGATCCGCGAACATGGACACGCTGGTCGCGCTGGGGACGGGCGCGGCCTGGCTCTATTCGACGGCGGCCGTCGCGCTGCCGGATCTCTTCCCGGCGGGGAGCGGCCGCCCCTTCTACGAGGCCGTCGCGGCTGTGATCACCCTCGTCGTTCTGGGCCAGGCGATCGAGTCGCGCGCCCGGGGGCGGACCGACCGTGCCCTGCGCGCCCTCTTCGACCTCGCGCCCGAGACCGCCGACCGCGTCACCCCGGAGGGGACCGAGACGGTGCCGGTCTCGGATGTGCGCCCCGGCGATGTCATGCTGGTCCGGCCCGGTGCCCGCATCCCGATAGACGGCGAGGTGATCAGCGGCGCGTCGGAGGTGGACGAGTCCATGCTCACGGGCGAAAGCATGCCCGTCGCGAGGGGGCCCGGGGACGAGGTGGTGGGCGGCGCGGTCAACGGGACCGGCGCACTCACCGTCCGGGCAACGCGGGTAGGCGCGGACACCGTGCTGGCGCGCATCGCCGGGATGGTTCGGCGGGCCCAGGGCAGCAAGCTGCCGATCCAGCGCACGGTCGACGTGGTGTCGGGGCGCTTCGTTCCCGCTGTGGTTCTGGTCGCCGCGATCACCTTCGCCGTCTGGTACGCCGCCGGGCCGGAGCCGCGCCTCGCCTTCGCCACGGTGAGCGCGGTCTCGGTGCTCGTGATCGCGTGTCCATGCGCGCTGGGCCTCGCCACGCCGATCTCGGTGATGATCGCGATCGGCAAGGCGGCCTCGCACGGCGTGCTGGTCCGCGACGGCGACGCCCTACAGCGGGCGCGCAAGGTGGACACGGTGGTCCTGGACAAGACGGGGACACTGACGCTGGGCAGGCCGGCGGTGGCCTTCGCGGAGGCCGCGGAAGGCTTCGGGGGGCGGGAGTTGGTGGCCATCGCGGCCTCGGTGGAAGCCCTGTCGGAACATCCTGCGGCCCGGGCGATCACGGAGTATGCGCGGGCCGAGGGGGTTTCGCGGCGGGAGGCGCGGCACTTCGCCGCGCACCCGGGGCGGGGCGCCTCGGCGGTGGTCGAGGGCCGGCGGGTGCTCGTGGGGTCGCCGGCGTTCCTGGCGGGGGCCGGGGTCGGCACCGCGCCGGTGGACGCGCACCTCGGG
>VXLT01000330.1 GCA_009841475.1 Gemmatimonadota bacterium | reverse complement strand
CCCCCCCCCCCCCCACCACTTTTTTTATTCCACCTCACCCCGCCAACCGACATTGCCTCTTGCCTCGTGGGCTCGGAGATTTTTATAAGACACAGGACGCGGGGTGGGCGGGCCCGGTCGGCGAATTCGACGCTGACGAGATCCTTTACGGGGTCGGCGTGGGCGCGAGCATCCTCGACGGCCTTGTCCGTTTCGACCTGTCGCAGGGGCTGAAAGGGCCGAAGAGGGACTTCCGCGTCGAGTTGTACCTGGACCACATCCTGTAGTCCCATGGCGCGTGTCCGCGGCCCTGGCTTGTGGCGCTGCCTGGCGGCAGTCCTGGCGGTCTTGCTTGGCTCACCCCTGGCCGGGACCGTTCACGCGCAGTCTCCGGAACCGGCCGGAGCGCCGGCCGGGAATCGGATCTGGGGACTGGTCTTCACGAAGGGAGGGGAGGCGTACGCGGGATTCCTTCGCTTCGTTTCGGCACGGCACTCGGCGAGTTGGGCCGATTCCTTCCAGGCGGAGCAGTCGGTCGGAGACGAGCCGTTTCGCGCATGGGCCAATGCTATTCGGGAAGGCGCGCCCTCGGTCCGAACCGTCGAGCTGAAGGGCTACCGAATCACGTGGAACACCGGCGAAGACGACTTCTCCAGCCGAAGCGGTGACTTCCCCGGCAGCAGAGTGATCCGCATCCCCTACGGATCCCTGGCGGACCTCAGGGGGCAGCCACCCGGGGGGCGGACCGTTTTCCTCAGCATCGGGCTTCGCGGCCCCGGCGCGAACGACGGGGAAACCCCGCGGAAGCCCGAGCACGTCTGGTCCGGAGCCGGGAGGGGTCTCATTCTTCGCTACACCGAAGACTGGCGCAGCACCACGATCGAGGTGGAGGGTCTCGACGGTGCCCATGCAACGGTCGCCTTCGGAGATGTCGAGTCGGTGGCGTTCGACCCGCCGCTGGGAGCCGGGGAACCCCCCTCGGCCCCCCTCTTCGGAACGGCGGTGGACCGGTCCGGCCGCTCGTTCACGGGGTTTGTGAACCTGAATGGGGACATCGTTCTGGAGTCGGACATCCTGGAGGGATGGTTCGACGGGCAGCGGTCCCGTTCGATTCCGCTGGACGGCGTCCGCGCCCTCGAACGTGTCACCGTGGAGACCGGGCGGGGCCCGTCGGAAGGCTTGCGCGTCACACTGGCCGCTGGCGAAGCGGTTGAGCTGACCCCGGGCCGGGAGCGGCGGGGAGGTTCGATCGCCGTCGCCGTGACCGATCCCGGACTTGGCACGGCGACCATGGATTGGGTCGCCTTCAGCGCTCTTCACCTTCACGACCCGGGTGGCGATGCAGCCGGCTCGGCCGGCTGTCAGGGGGACAGGGTGGGGTTGGCGCCGACGGCTTTCCACTACGACACCTTCGGCGGTGGCACTCCCCTGCGGGGAACGGTCGTGACCGGCACCGGTGAGGAGTTCGAGGGACGGATTCGGTGGGGCACCCTGAAGGAATGGTCCTGGGACCTCCTGCACGGCGCGATGGACGGCACGGAGCTGGCTGTGCGATTCGCCAACGTTCGGAGCATCGAGCGGATGGTGGCCCCAGACCCGCCGCCGGAACCGGCCAGGGCGGGCACTGCCCCGCCCGGCCGCATCCGGGTCAACCTGCTGGACGGGCGGACGTGCGAAATGTCCACGCACGGAGACGTGGGACCGGGGGATGCGGGCATTCTGGTGCGGCCTGCGGACGACGGGACCGACGAGGACCGCACCGGATGGCGGCTGATCAGGTGGCAGGATGTCCGAATCGTGAGATTCGAGCATCCCGGACGGGATGTGCCGGGATCGTGACGCTGGGGACTGTTTCGTCCGCCGGGGCCGCAATGGTAGCGCTGCTCGCCTCGGTTCCGCCGGCCGGGGCCGTGCAGACTCCGCCGGAACTGCCCAGGTTCGCCAGCGACGCTTTCCTCGACCCGGCCGGCCGTGAGCTCTTCACGATGGCCTTCGACGGGTGGGGCGATCTGGGGGAACAGGTCGAGCGCTACACGGCCAGAATCGACAAGCGCGTGGCCGTCAGCTTGCGCGCGCTGCGGAAGGATCGGGTGGTGTACCACAGCGAGACTGCGGTCCGCGCCTTCTGGGAGCGGAATCGCCGTCCAATCGTGCAGGTTCTGGGCTCGAGCGCCCGCTACCCGATGCGCGACCTGGTGCTCGGCGGAAACAACATGGCCTGGCTTGAGGAGATCCCCTTCGACGCACCCTTCGTACCCGGCAGCGACCAGCTCTTCGTTGGCACGGAACATGGCGTGACCGCCTTCATGCCCACCGAGGACGACTTCCTTCTCAGGCACCCGCTGGCCGAGGGGGCGGACACCCTCTACCGGTTCCGGAGCGGCGACACCACAACGGTCACCCTGCCCGACGGACGCCAGTTGGCCGCGGTACAGCTCGAGGTCATCCCCCGGGAATCAAGTCCGCATCTGATCAGCGGAAAACTCAGTATCGATCCGGCCAGCGGAGCCCTCGTGCAGGGCGTCTACAGTGTGAGCCGGCGTCTGGATGTGGCTAGGGACATCCCCGAATTCCGTGAGGAAGTGGCCTCTTCCCTGGCGTACCGCCTCATTCCGGGGTTCATGAAACCGTTGACCGCCGAAATGCGGATGGTGGCCGTGGAGTATTCCCTGTGGGACTTCAAGGTGTGGCTGCCGCGTACGGTCCGCTACGAAGGCGATGTGGCGATGGGGGCGGTAAAGGTACCTGTCGAAGTCGAGGTCAAGTACCGCATCGAGTCCGTGGCGCTGAAGGACGAGTTGGCTGCCGAGGGCCCGGAAGGGATGCCTGAAGGCGAGTCCCTGAAGCACATCCATTTCGAGACCGAGGCGGAGGCGATGGCCTTCATTGCGCAGCTGCTCTCGGAGGACGACCAGTTCACCTACCGGTCTGTCACCGATACGCTGCGGCCGCCGGTGGCGCCGGATACCGGCCTGCGTCCGTTCACGGCAACCGGCCGGCGGTGGAGCCGGTGGATCACACCGGACGACCCCGGCGTCCTGGAACAGAGCCCCCACCTTCCTCCGCCGATCTGGGAGGATGCGGTAGGATTCCCCTCGGCGGAGCAGCGCGGCCAGTACATCCGACAGCTGGCAAGCCTTCCCGCGCCCCCGGTGAAGAGAGTTCTCTGGGACTTCAGCTGGGGCTGGGGAGGCCAGGATCTGCTTCGCTACAACAGGGTCGAGGGACCGGCCGTGGGCGCAAGCTCGAAGTGGACTCTGCATGGGTCGTTCCGCCTCGGCGCTTCGGGCCACTTCGGTTTCGCCGACCTGAGACCGAAGGTTCGTCTGGACGTGGAGCGCTCTACCCTGCGCCGGCGGATCGAGCTCGGCGCCTACCACGAACTCCGCGCGACCGACCTGGAGAGCGGGTACCTGGGCTCGGGCAATTCCTTCGACGCGTTCCTCTTCGGGCGGGACAACGGGGAGTATTTCGGCGTGGCCGGGGCCGACCTGGCGTGGCGGCCGGCGGCGAGCGCGCGGCAATCCTTCTCCCTGAGGGCGTACGCCGAGCGGCAATGGGCGGTGGAGACCAACACCGGCTTCGCCCTCTTCCGCGCCTTCGACCGCGACTGGGAGTTCCGGCCCAATCTGGCGGCTGACGAGGTGGAGGAGGCGGGGGGCGAGCTGCGTCTGTCGCCGTGGTGGGGCAGGGATCCCGAGCGAGCCGAGTTCGGGATTGAGGTCTTCGGCCGAAGCGCTGTGTGGCGGCGCGCGGGCGAAGAAGTCCGGGAGAACTACCACCAGGCAAGCGCCACTGTGACGACGATCGTCCCGCTTCGGGGCAGCGGGTGGCGACGGTCGCGGATGGCGCTCGAGGTGGCCGGCGGGCATACGTGGGGGCAGGCTCCGGTGCAGCGTTCCTGGTTTGTGGGAGGCCCCGGGAGTCTGCGCGGCTACCCGGCTTCGACTCTGTCCGGCCTGTCGTTTCTGAGGGGCCGCGTCGAGTGGTCCCGAACCTTCGAGGTGTTCGGGGGAAGCCTGTTCGGGGACGCCGGGTGGGCGGGTCCGGCCAGCGAATTCGACTCTGGCGACATCCTCTACGGGATCGGCGCGGGCCTGAGCATCATGGACGGGTGGATGCGCTTCGACCTGTCGCAGGGGCTGAAGGGGCCGCAGAAGGGCTTTCGCGTCGAGGTCTATCTGGACCAAATCCTGTAGTGTTCCAGGGACTCGGCCGCCGGGGTACGGGGGAACGGAGAGGCACCGAGTGGGCTCACCACCCGGATGCAACGAGCCCGTTTCCTTCGCACATTGAGAAGATGTTCGCCTGTCGTGATTCGCGTCACTGCGCCGGACGGGCTGTAGTGTGATGCTACAGAACCGCACCGGGGCGGTCGTAGCGGCGCTTTTGGTCTCCGCGGCGGGCGCCGGCGCCACCGCCCAGGCCGCGCCGGAGCAGGGCCGGTTCGCGGAAGACGCGTTCCTGGATTCCGCCGCACGGGAGCTCTTCAGCAAGGCGTCCGCCGTTTGGGGCGCGGCCGGTCAAGACCTCGAGGCCTACACGGCCCGCATCGACCAGCGCATCGCTGCGGCCCTGCGCACACCGCTGAAGGACCGGGTGATCTACCACGGAGAGGTCGCAGTCCGGGCGTTCTGGGAACGGGACCGGCTGCCGATCGTTCAGCTTCTCGGCTCGCGGGCCCGCTATCCCGGGCGGAGCCTCTTCATGCGGGAGGCGATGCTGGGATGGATCGAGGAGATCCCCTTTGACGGGCCGGTCGTGCCCGGGAGCGACCGGCTCTTCATCGGCACCGGCGAAGGCGCGGGGTACTTCATTCCCGCGTCGGACGACTACCTGGCGCACCCGCTCGGCAAGGGCGCGGACACGCTGTACCGTTTCCGGAGCCGGGACACCACCACCATCACCTTTCCCGACGGGCGCCAACAGGCTGCGGTCAGGCTCGATGTGATTCCCAGGGTGTCCGACCCCCACCTGATCAGCGGGACGCTCTGGATCGACCCGGTGAGCGGCGCCCTGGTGCGAGGCGCCTACCGCGTCGCCAGGCGGCTGGACATGGCCCGGGAGTTCCCGGAGGAGATCGGCCGGACGCTGGAGTATCGCCTGGTTCCCGGCCTGCTGAAGCCGCTCACCGTCGACATTCAGCTGGTCGTGGTGGACTACTCCCTGTGGGAGTTCGAAGTGTGGATGCCGCGAATGGTCCGCTACGAGGGGCAGGTCGCCGCGGGAGTCGTGAAGATACCGATGTCGATCGACTATTTGTACCGGATCGAATCGGTGACGCGGAGTGAGGATGTGGCGGCGGCGGATGTGGCGGAGAGGCCCGTGGGCGAGTCCCGCGAGGGAGCCCTCCCCCAACCCGATGCGGAGCAGATCGCCCGCCTCGCGCGACTGCTGTCCGACGAGGGTGAGGTCCGCTACCGGCCCATATCCGATGACGAGCTCGATCCCGAGCCGGGCCGTGCCGTGGCCTGGATCGCGCCGGTCGACCCGGGCGTGCTGGAAGACAGTCCCCACCTGCCTCCGCCCATCTGGGAGGATGCGCCGGGACTCCTGTCGGAGAGTGATGTGGAGGCGTACTTCGAACTGCTAGCCGGGATTCCGGAGGCCCCGGTACGTGCCTTCGTGGCGGATTTGAGTATCGGTTGGGAACGGCCGGATCTGCTTCGCTACAACCGGGTCGAGGGACCCGCCGTGGGCGGGCGTTTCGAGTGGACGTTGCATGGGGCGTACCGTCTCGGCGCCACCGGATTCTTCGGGTTCGCGGACCGGAGTCCCAAGGTCCGGCTGGATGTGGAACGCATGACCGTGCTCCGCCGCGTGGGGCTGGGCGTCTACCACGAACTTCGTGCGACCGAGACCGGGAGCGGATACCTCGGTCCCGGCAATTCGCTCGATGCGTTCCTCTTCGGGCGGGACAATGGAGAGTACTTCGGGGCGACCGGTGCGGACTTCACCTGGCGCCGGCCCGCGAACGCGCGGCAGTCCTTCCTCGTGCGGGCCTATGCGGAGCGCCAGGAGCCCGTCACGGCCAACACCGGTTTCGCGCTCATCCGGGCCTTCGACGAGGAATGGGACTTCCGTCCCAACCTCGCGGCCGACGAGGTCGATGAGGCCGGGGGTGAAGTGCGTCTGACGCCAAGGTGGGGCAAGGATTCGGAGCGGGCCGAGTTCGGCGCCGACGTCTTTGGGCGGACCGCGATGTGGCGGCATGCGGGGAATGAGGGTAAAGAGGTCCGTGAGGGGTACGCGCAGGCCAGTGCGACAGTGACGGCGATCGTTCCGCTGTGGGCGAGCGGATGGCAGCGGGCACGGCTCGGGTTGGAAGCCGCAGGCGGTCACACGTGGGGTCAGGCTCCGATCCAGCGTTCCTGGTTCCTGGGAGGTCCCGGTACATTGCGCGGCTATCCCGCTTCGGAGATGTCGGGCCTGTCGTACTTCAGGGGCCGGGCCGAGCTGTCGGGCACCTTTGAATGGCTGGGCGCGAGCGTGTTCATGGACGCGGGGTGGGCGGGTCCGGCTGGCGACTTCGAGTCCGGCGACATCCTGCGCGGGGCCGGCGTGGGTCTGAGCCTGCTGGACGGCGTGATGCGCCTTGATCTGTCGCGGGGGCTCAGCGGGCCGGCGCGCGGCATTCGCATCGAAGCGTATTTCGACGCGATTCTGTAGGGGCCCTCGCTTGACGCCGCCCGGTGCGGCGGCTAGTGAATCAGTGGGTCGCGCCCCCATCGCCGGCCACACCTCAACCCGGGGACACATCATGAGATTCATCGTTGCCCTCCGCGCGTCCGGGACCTTGCGGCGGCGCTGCGCGGCGCCGCGGGCCGCACCGGCTTCCCTGGCAACCCTCGTCCTCCTCCTCACCGCCCCCACCCTCACCGCCCAGGACGCCTCGCGCGGCGAGATCGCGGAGCCCTTCAAGGTCGGCACCTTCGAGATCGACGGCGCAGCCCGGGTCGGCCTCGTGCTGCGGGACGCACTCATCGTGGACATCGGCGCGGCCAACCGCGCGCTCGAACGCGACCCCCGGCCCGCCCCCCCCCCCCCCGCCCGGGGGGGTGTTAGCAAGGAGGCGGCCCCGCGGGGCGGAGGGAGGGGGGAGGGGGGGGGGG
>VXLT01000306.1 GCA_009841475.1 Gemmatimonadota bacterium | reverse complement strand
CCCCCATCCCGCACTCCTCCCCCTCCTCGCGCTCACCCTCGCCGCCGCCACAGCCGCCCCCGTCCAGGCACAGACCGGCACCGTCACCGGCCAGGTCACCCACGCGGTGACCGGGCAGCCGATTGTCGGGGCCGTCGTGTCCGTGGAGGGGACCAGCCTCACCACGCGGTCCGGCCCGGGTGGTCGCTACTCGATGGTGAACGTCCCGGCCGGCGAGCAGCACCTCACCGTGACGAGGATCGGCTACCTGACGCAGCGGCGGCAGGTCACGGTGACCACGGGCAGCACCACGGTCGCCGACTTCGCGCTCCTGGCGGGACAGGTGATCGCGGACTCGATCGCGGCAGAGCGGGCCCGGCCAATGCTGCGGGCCGCCGCGTCCATTCAGGGACGCGTGGCCGGGATCCATCCACACTACAACACCGAATCCTACGCCAACATCAACGAGAACGACTTCAAGCTCGTCAGCGCCGCCCCCCTCTCCACCTTCTCGATCGACGTGGACCGGGCGTCCTACGCCAACATCCGCCGCTTCCTCCAGGACGGCGAGCGGCCCCCGGTCGACGCGGTGCGCATCGAGGAGATGATCAACTACTTCCCCTACGATTGGGGCCAGGTGAGGGGCGAGCATCCCTTCGCGGTCACCAGCGAGGTCTGGGAAGCCCCCTGGACGCCCCGGCACCGGCTCGTCCGGATCGGCCTCCACGCCCGGTCCATCGACACCGAGGACCTTCCGCCCAGCAACCTGGTCTTCCTGCTGGACGTGTCGGGCTCGATGAGTTCCCAGGACAAGCTGCCGCTGCTGAAGAAGGCGTTCGCGCTGCTGGTCGACCAGCTGAGGGAGCAGGATCGGGTCGCGATCGTGGTCTACGCGGGGGCGGCGGGGCTTGTGCTCCCGTCGACACCGGGCAGCCGGAAGGACGAGATCGCGGCCGCGCTGGACAAGTTGAGCGCGGGCGGCAGTACGGCCGGCGGCGCGGGGATCAAGCTCGCGTATGAGGTGGCCCGCAAGAATCACATCGACGGAGGCAACAACCGGGTGATCCTCGCGACCGATGGCGACTTCAACGTAGGCGCGTCGAGCGACGAAGCGATGGTAAAGCTGATCGAGAAGGAGCGCGAGAGCGGCACCTTCCTCACCGTGCTGGGCTTTGGTACCGGCAACCTGAAGGACTCGAAGATGGAGCAGATCGCCGACCACGGGAACGGCAACTTCGCCTATGTGGACGGGCTCCTGGAGGCGCGCAAGGTGCTGATCGAAGAGATGGGCGGCACGCTCCTGACGCTGGCGAAGGACGTCAAGCTCCAGGTCGAGTTCAACCCGGCCCGGGCCGCCGGCTACCGCCTGATCGGCTACGAGAACCGGCTGCTCGCCGACGAGGACTTCAACGACGACACGAAGGATGCGGGCGAACTCGGCGCCGGTCACACCGTCACCGCCCTCTACGAGGTTGTCCCCGTGGGGATGGACGTGCCGCGCGCCGTCGACGCGCTCCGCTACCAGCCGCAGCCCGACGACCCGCCGCCCGCTGTCTTCGAGGGCGAACTGATGTACGTGAAGGTCCGCTACAAGGACCCCGACGGCACCCGGAGCAAGCTGCTCGAACAACCCGTCGCCGACCGCGTCCGCTCCCCCTCGACCGACTTCCGCTTCGCGACCGCGGTGGCGGGCTTCGGCATGCTGCTGCGGGACTCGCAGCACGCGGGCGACCTGACGCTGAACGACGTCGTGCGGCTCGCCGAGAGGGGCAAGGGCGACGACCCGCGCGGCTACCGCGGCGAGTTCATCCGGCTGGTGGAGGCGACCCGGGACCTGGGGCTGCTGAAGGGAGACGGCGAGGGAGGCAGATAGCCTGCAGGGGGCGGGGAGCGGCCGTCCGAAGCGGCCAATCCAACCGGGCCGCGGTCCGAACCGGAACCTGCGGTGTATAAGATAGATGGTGTACAAGTACTAACCGGCGGCCCGAACTGCCGGCGCCGCCCAACATCCAAGGAGGTTGCCGTGCGACTCATCACTGTTCGAACCGCTGGAATCGCCACCCTGTGCGCCCTGGCCGGCATCTGCACCGCTGTAGCGCTGGTGACGGTCGGCACCACTCCCGAGGAGTCGCCCGCCGTCGAGGCATCGCCCGGCACTCTCACGGGCCGGATCACCGACGACGCAACCGGAACCAGGCTCGTGAACGCGGTGGTCCTGCTGGAAGGCGCCGGGATCGGCGCGGTGACCAACGCCGACGGTCGCTACATGCTCGTTAATGTTTCGCCCGGCAGACACACCGTCACCATCCAGAACCTGGGCTATGCGGACCGGAAGCAGGTGGTGACGGTCGTCGGAGGCCAGACGACAGTGGCCAACTCGGAGATGACGATGGTCCCGCTCGAAGTCGAGGACCTCATCATTTCCGTAAGGCCTGCCGGACGGAAGAGGTGAGGGCGGCCGCAAGCCGGCGAGACAGACTTCGAACCGCCGGTATCGTCACACTGCTGGCGCTCGCCACCGACGGGTTGCCGGCTTCGGCATGCTCCTGCGGGACTCGGAGCACGCGGGTGCCTTGACGCTCGACGACATCGTGAGCCTGGCGGACGGAAGCAGGGGCGACGACCCTCGCGGCTACCGGGGCGAGTTCATCCGGCTGGTGGAGGCGACACGGGATTTGCGGCTGCTTGGAGACCACGGCGGCGGGGACGGATAGCCCGCGGCTCCACGCGAGTGGGCCGAACGCGAGGGCTGTCCCAACCGGGAATCGGCGTGGCTGGATAATAGATGATGCATCAGCACCAACCGGCGGCGCGAACTGCAGGCGCCGCCCAACATCCAAGGAGGTCCCATGAGATTGATCACCGTTCGAACCGCTGGAATCGCCACGCTGAGTGCCGCGGCGGGCATCTGCACCGCTGTAGCGCTGGTGAAGTTCGGCACCGCTCCCGAGGAATCGCCCGGAGTTGAGGTATCGTCCGGCACCCTCACGGGCCGCGTCACCGAGTTCGGCTCCGGAATCGCGCTCGAGAACGCGCTGGTCCTGCTGGAAGACGCCGGGGTCCGCGCGCTGACGAACGCGGGCGGCCGCTACATGCTCGTGAACGTGTCGCCCGGCAGACACACCGTCACCATCAGGAACCTGGGCTATGCGGAGCAGGAGCAGGAGGTGACGGTTGCCGAAGGCCAGACGACGATTGCCGATCAGACGATGAGGGTCCAGGCAATCCAGCTCAAGGATCTGGTCATTTCCAGTAGCGCCGTCCGGAAGGAGTAGCCCATGCAAGCCAGAACAATCATTCGAAACGCGGCAACCACCGCCCTCGCACTCCTGTTGACGGGCTTCGCCGGCACGGCTCACGCGCAGCAGACAGGCACGATCACAGGCGTGGTCACCGACGCCGCCAGCGGGCAGACGCTGGAATCCGCCCTGGTCAGGCTGGACGGTGCGGAGTCCGGGACGCTGACGAACACTCAGGGCCGCTACATCCTGGCCGGGGTGACGGCCGGTGAACACACCTTGACCGTCACGATCCTGGGATACGAAGTGCAGGAGGTTCAGGTGACGGTTGTGGCCGGCCAGACTACGACGGCGAACATCGAGATGACGGCGGGTGCGCTCCGGGTACAGGACATCACCGTCACGGGTGTGGCAAGGCTTCGCGCCGCCGCTCGTGCCGACTACGCGTACCGGCGCCCCTACAACACCGAATCCTACGCCGAGATCAACGAAAACGAGTTCAAGACCGTCGGCGAGGCCCCGCTCTCCACCTTCTCGATCGACGTGGACCGCGCGTCCTACGCGAACGTGCGACGCTTCATCCAGGACGGACAGCGTCCGCCGGTGGACGCGGTGCGCATCGAGGAGATGATCAACTACTTCCCCTACCAGTGGGGCGATGTGGCGGGTGAACACCCCTTCGCCGTCACCACCGAGGTGACGCAGGCCCCGTGGAAGCGCGAGCACAGGCTGGTGCGCATCGGGCTGCACGCCGAGTCGATCGACACCGAGGACCTTCCGCCCAGCAACCTGGTCTTCCTGCTCGACGTTTCCGGATCCATGAGCTCACAGGACAAGCTGCCGCTGCTGAAGAAGGCGTTCGCGCTGCTGGTCGACCAGCTCAGGGAGCAGGACCGGGTGGCGATTGTGGTGTACGCGGGGGCGGCGGGGCTGGTGCTTCCGTCGACACCGGGCAGCCAGAAGGATGAGATCCTGGCCGCGCTCGAGAAGCTCAGAGCGGGCGGCAGCACGGCAGGCGGCGCGGGGATCAAGCTCGCGTACGACGTGGCGCGCAAGTACCAAATGGACGGAGGCAACAACCGCGTGATCCTCGCCACCGACGGCGACTTCAACGTGGGCGCGTCGAGCGACGACGCGATGGTCAAGCTGATCGAGAAGGAGCGCGAGAGCGGCACCTTCCTCAGCGTGCTGGGCTTCGGCACCGGCAACCTGAAGGACTCGAAGATGGAGCAGATCGCCGACCACGGGAACGGCAACTTCGCCTATATCGACGGCCTCCTGGAAGCGCGCAAGGTGCTGGTCGAGGAGATGGGCGGCACGCTGCTGACGCTCGCCAAGGACGTCAAGCTCCAGGTCGAGTTCAACCCGGCCACGGTCTCCGGCTACCGGCTGATCGGTTACGAGAACCGCCTGCTCGCCGACGAGGACTTCAACGACGACACCAAGGACGCGGGCGAACTCGGCGCCGGACACACGGTGACTGCGCTCTACGAGGTGGTGCCGGCGGGAGTGGCCATGCCGCGCCCGTCGGTGGATCCGCTTCGCTACCAGGTGCAGCAGCCGGCCGGGAACGAAGCGCCGCCGCCCAGCCGGTTCGAGGACGAGCTGATGTTCGTCAAGGTCCGCTACAAGGACCCCGACGGGGACAGGAGCAAGCTGCTTCAGCACGCGGTGATGGACCGCGCCGGAACGCCGTCGGCCGACTTGCGCTTCGCGGCGGCGGTGGCGGGCTTCGGCATGCTGCTTCGGGACTCGGAGCACGCCGGGACCTTCACGCTGGACGACATCGTGAGCCTGGCGGAAGCCGGCAGAGGCGACGATCCGCGCGGCTACCGCGGCGAGTTCATCCGGCTGGTGGAGGCGTCCCGGGACCTCAAGCTGCTGGAGATGGAGGCCGAGGAGTTCGGGCCTGATCGCTGGCGGCGGTAGTAGGCTGGCTGCCGGGGGGCTGGCTGATGGACGGCCGGTCCCCCGGCGACTGCCGGTCCCGGTGGGGGAGCGGCCTACCAGACCCTGGTCACCCCGTACCCGTCGAACACCGCGTCGCGGGAAACCAGCGCCAGCCCGTGCGCCAGGGACTGGGCAATCAGCATCCGGTCGAAAGGGTCGCGGTGGGGGCCCGGCAGTCTTCCCGCAAGTGACGCGTCCTGAACGCGGATCGGAAGCTCCCGGAACCCCTGTCCGTCGATGGCTCCGGCCATGTCGAAGGCGGCCAACTCGGGCAGATCCAGCTCTTGGAGACGGTACTTCGTGGCCAGCTCCCAGGCCGAGGCGGCGCTGACGAAGACGTCGTGGGACTCGTCGGCGATCAGCGCGCAGGCCCTTTCGGACAGCCTGCAGCTGTCGGCGATCCACCACACGAAGGCGTGCGTATCGAGGAGCAGCCGCACGGCTCTCAGTACCCTTCCCAGGCCTTCAGTTCGCGCTTCGGGAGGGGGTCGAAGAAGCTGTTCGGGACCTCAATGCGGCCCTTCAGCACGTCAGGCTGCCGCTTGCCCTGCCCACGGTAGGGTACCAGACGAACGACCGGCCGGCCGCGCCGGGCGATGATCACCTCTTCACCCGCCTCGACCTGCGCCAGCAGGCGCGACAGGTGGGTCTTCGCGTCGTGGACGTTGACGATGGGCATGGGTGCGGCCTTGGGGTTGGGGGAATCGTGCTGAAATTAGCTAGAAAGCTAGCTAGATTCTTCACGTTCGGTCAAGCGATCCGTGTCCCACTAATCGAGTTTCCACCGATTCAGCACGGCGTAAGCGTTTTGCCACCCTCGTAAGCGGTTTTCCACGATTGCCGGCCTACCCCCGCCCCGCCCAGGCCGCCAGCACCTCCGCCTCGAGCTCGGCGGGCAGCCCGGCGCGCACTCCCGCGCGCCGCTCCTCCGGCAGCGCGTTCCACCACTCCATCGTGGCGCGGGCCGTGTCGCCGAGCCGGCGGAAGGTCAGCCCGGCGGCCACCGCCGCGGCCACCGACACCTGGTTCATGCCGATCGATTCACCCTCAGGCGGCACCCAGTTGGTCATGTGGCCCCACGGCCGGACCCCGTGCTCGGCCATGAACTCGGTCGACACCCAGGTGAAGGTCGCGTCCGCTTCGAGCGCCGTGCGGATCTCGTCGAGCATGGCGCCGAACTCCTGCACCTCGCCGGTGGCGTTGTAGGTGCCGCCGGTGCCGGGCGTCTCGACCAGCCGCACGATCCACTCCGACAGGTCGCGCGCGTCGATGTTCTGCACCGGGTCCGTGGGCGAATTCGGGGCCAGCACCTCGCCGCCGCGCGCCACGCGGACCGGCCAGTACGTCCAGCGGTCGGTGTTGTCGCCCGGCCCGACGATCAGCCCCGGGCGGACGTTGATCGCGCCGTCGCCGAAGACCTCCGTGTTGATCGCCTCGCAGCGCGCCTTCATCGGCCCGTACTCGTTCATGCTCTCGACGTCCGGCGACGACAGCTGCCCCACCGGATAGCTCTCGTCAATCCCGACGGATGCGAAGTCCGCGTACGCCGAAATGGACGATACGAACAGGTAGCGGCCAACCTGGCCCTGCAGCAGCTCGGTCGACATCGCCACCCAGCGCGGGATCGAGGCCGAATTGTCTATCACCGCGTCCCATTCGCGCCCCTCCAGCGCGCTGAGGTCGTCGTTGCGGTCGCCGATCAGCTGCTCGACGCGCTCGAAGTAGTCGTGGAAGAAGGGCGGCTCCGTCTGGCCCCGGGTGAAGATCGACACCTCGTGGCCACGGTCGAGCGCGTACCTGACCTGATGCGGGCCGATGAAGCGCGTGCCCCCGAGGATGAGGATGCGTTGCGGGTCCGGAGGGCCGGTGTCGCCGCCGGGCATGTCGCCATCGCCGGGCGCCGCGCACGCCAGGGGCCCGAATGCGCCGAGCGCACCGAGCGCGCCGCCCGCGCGGGCAGTCGTCTTCACGAAATCGCGTCTGGTCTGGTTCCGCATCGTCATCGCTCCCCAAGGGTGAATCGTCGGGAGCATCGTACGCAGCCCACCCAGGGTCTTATACACAAAAGACCAGGGCGC
>VXLT01000095.1 GCA_009841475.1 Gemmatimonadota bacterium | reverse complement strand
CCGCGACCTCCGCCGCCACCCTCCCCCGCAGCGCCGCCACCTGCGCCTCCATATCGCTGCAGGGACGGCCCAGCAACCCGATCGCCACCGCTGCGACATCCGGATCCGGGTCCGCCACGGCCGCGATGATCGCGCCGCAGCCGCGCGCGGATCGCAGCCAGCGGTGGTGAGCGCGCACCGCCTCGACACGCACCCGCGCATCAGGGTCCTCCAGCGCGGCAGGGATGATCGCTTCGAGGCCCGTCCCGGAACGGTTCGTCCCGAGGACGACATGGCGCCGCACGCCCCAGTCCGGGTCCTGCAGCAGCCGGAGCGCGGCGTCCTCGCCCAGCTGGCCCAGGTGGACCAGCGCGGTGGTGGCGGTGCGCCGGATCCGGGCGGCGGTCTGCGCGTTCGGGTCGCCGGAGGGGAGAGTGAGCGTGGCGAGCGAAGCCGCGGCGGCGGTGAGGGCCATGGGCAGGGTGTCGCCGGCCTGGCCGCCGCGGGCGAAGGCCTCGATTCCGCGCGAAAGGCCGAGCCGTGCGAGGAGATCGGGGTCGGCGGACAGGACCAGGAGGCGGGCCGAGGCGGTCGTCAGGCCGGCGGCGACTTCCGCGCGGCGGTCGGGGGTCTGTGCTTGCAGGCGGCCGAGGCTGGTGGCCAGCGCGCCGAGCGCCGCCGGGTCGGCTTCTTCCGGGATGCGCGAGGCGAGCAGCCGCGCGACCTCACCCGGGTCGGTACCGAAGACGGACTGCGCGAGAGCGGTGGCCGCGGCCGCGCGCACCGCGGGGGCCGGGTCGCCGAGCAGCGGCGAGATCTCACCGTGAAGGGGTGGTTCCTCCAGCCGCCCGAGTGCGCGCACGGCGGCGGCGCGAATGCGGGGGTCGTCGCTGCCGAGGTGCGCGCGCACCCGCTCCAGGCCGTTCTCGCCCCGCGCGTCCTCCTCGGCGACGATTTCGGCGTAGGCGACGTGAAAGTCGGTTGGGGACGGGCCGCAGGCGGCGGTGGCGAGGATGGCCACCGCGGCAAAGACCGCCGCCCTCACGCGTGCGGGTCCCATCCGAACCGTTCCCAGGAGGCCTCGCCTTCGGCGTCGAACTCCACGCCTTCGCTCTCCAGGATCGCTCGCTGCCGCTGAGCGAGTCCGTTGAAGCGAGAGGTCGAGATCGCACCCCTGCGGTTCACGACGCGCCACCAGGGCACGTCAGTGCCGGGCGGAAGGTGGCTGAGGGCGTAGCCGACTCCCCGGGCGGCCCGCGGCTCCCCGACAAGGGCGGCGACGCTGCCGTAGTTGATGATCCGTCCCCGGGGGACGCGCCGCACGCAGTTGTACACTCTCTCCGAAAATGCGGTCATGGCGTGACAACCTATTCGCGACGCCATCATTCCGCCAAGAGCGAACCCGGCCTTCGGGAACAGGCGGGGAGGTGCCGAGGGCAGCGGCCGGGTCCGGGCTGAACGGAGCGCGACAAGCGAAAGCACGGCAATGCGGAGCGAGGCTCGGCTGACGAACGAGCGCTGCGAACGGAACAAGGAGCCGGGGTCCGCTGGTACTACCGGGGGCGCCCACTCCATATTCCCTTGGTTCCGCTTCCGGAAGCACAATCAGGAGTAGCAATGACCAGACCTGCCGAATCCGTTGCCCTTGTCGTCCTCGCCCTTCTTGTCGCCGCTTGCGGCGGCCGGACTTCCAGGGCGACCGTCTCGACCGCGGCGGCGCCCACCCCGCCTCCCGCCACCGATACCACTCCCGCCGCGGAGCAGCCGCAGACGCCCGTCGCGGAGCCCACGCCGCCGGCCGACCCGGCTTCGGCGGCGACTCCTGACCCGGCCCTCGCGGCCAGGGGCTACTCGGCCGGGGTGCGGATCGGCGCGCGCGTCGTCGATGTCCGCCCCGAGCCCGCGGAGGTAGTGGTGCAGGTCGGTGACTCCCTGGCAATGGGCGAGGACGTGGAAATCGTCGCGTACGACGACGCCGGCGATCCCGTCCTGGGGATCCGGATTCTCACCACGCTGGATTCGCGGGCGGCGGTTCTCGAGGAGGGCTTCCTCCGCGGGGTGGCCGAGGGGGAGGCGGAACTCCGTATGGCGATCCGGGCCCCGCCTGCGAGCGGCACCGGCCCGCCCGAGATCCACACCTTCTCGGCACCGGTCCGGGTGGTCGGGCTGCCGGTGGCGACGGTCGATATCCAGGATCCCGGCGTGCGCTTTTTCACAGGATCGATCGTCCAGCTTCACGCTCGCGCCTTCACCGCCGACGGCAGCGAACGCCGCTCGGTGGAGGTGGAGTGGAGCAGCGGCAGCGGCCGGCTGGCCACGGTCGATTCGCGCGGGTTCGTGCACGCGCTTTTCCCCGGCGAGGTCACGATCACGGCCCGCGCGGAGGGGATCGAGGCGGCGTTCTCCCTGGAGATCGAGGAGAACCCCGTGGCCACGGTCGCGGTCTCCGGCGCCTCCCGTGCCCGCACCGGCGATGTAGTGCGGTTCTCGGTGGTGTCGCGGGATGAGTCGGGTGCGGAGGTTGGGGGCGTTCCCACCGACTTTTCGGTGACTTCGTTCGCCGAGCGAACAAACTCCGGTGCGTCCGTCTACCGGGACGGCGCATTCGTGGCCGAGCGGCCGGGGCTCTACCGGGTAGTGGCAAACGCTGCCGGGCGCACCGGCCAGGCGCTGATCGAAGTCGTGGAGCGCGGGGTGGAGCACGACGCGATCGTCGTCGGACGCGGCCTGGTCGCCGACCGGCCGACCTCCGACCTGTGGGCCTTCTCCGGGGCCGACGGGCGCGACTATGTCTATACCGGCACGCACCTCGGGGGCCAGCGCATGCTCGTCTGGGACGTCACCGACCCGGCCACGCCCGTGCTGACAGACTTCGTCGAGGTAGACGCGCGGGTGGTGAACGACGTCAAGGTCAACCCGGAGGGCACGCTGGCGGTGATCACCCGGGAGGGCGCCCGCGACCGAAGGAACGGGATAATCGTGCTGGACCTGGCCGACCCGGCCCACCCGGTTATTGCCGACACCTACATCGGGGACCTCACCGGGGGCGTGCACAACGTCTTCTTCGCCGGGGACATCCTCTACGCGATCCACAACGGCACCTTCGACGTGCACATCCTGAACATCAGCGACCCGGGCAGGGTCGTCGAGGTCGGGCGGTGGGGGATCGATTCGCCCGGCAAGTATCTCCACGACATCTGGGTGGTGGACGGGCTGGCCTACGTTTCGTACTGGAACGACGGTGTCTACATCCTCGACGTGGGGGACGGGCGCTGGGGCGGCGTGCCGGCCGTGCCGGTCGAGGTCGGCCACTACGCCTATCCGGAGGGCAACACCCACTTTGCCGTGCCCTACACCAACGCGGACGGGCACCGCTACCTCTTCGTCGGGGACGAGATCTTCGACTGCGAGGACTGCGTGTCGCGCAACGGTCATCCGGGGGACGGTTCGCGCGGGTTCGTCCACATCCTCGACCTGGAGGACCCGGAGAACCTGCGCGAGGTGGCGCGCTACGAGGTCCCGGAAGCGGGCGCGCACAACCTCTGGATCGAGGACGACCGGATGTACGTCGCGTACTACCAGGCGGGGCTTCGGGTCGTCGACGTTTCGGGCGAGCTCAGGGGCGACCTCTACCGCCAGGGACGGGAGATGGCGTGGCTGCCGACCGGCACACCCGACGGGGTCGTCCCCAATTCGCCGATGGCGTGGGGGCCGCAGTTCTTCAAGGGGAACATCTTCGTCTCCGACCTGAACTCCGGGCTCTGGGTGGTGCGCCTGGAGCCCCGGCGGAAGGTGCCGGTGTCGTGAGGGGCCTGCTCGCTTTCGTTTTCCTGGCGGCGCTTCCGGCGCAAACGGCGCGGGCCCAGGCGCCAGAATACCGGCTCTACGTCGCCAACGAGTCCTCCGACCTGGTGAGCCGGGTCGTCTTCACTCCCGGCGAGGGCCTCGAGGTGGAGAAGGAGATCCCGGTCGGGATCATGCCGGGTGACAACGACGGGGCCCACGGAGTGAGCGTCTCCCCCGACGGGCGGCACTGGTACGTCACGATCGCCCACGGGACGCCCCGGGGATACCTGTGGAAGTTCCACGCGGGCCCCGACACGCTGGTGGGTCGCACGCGCCTCGGGCTCTTCCCGGCCACCATGGGGATTACCCCGGACGGCCAGTTCCTCCTTGCGGTGAACTTCAATCTGCACGGCGACATGGTGCCCTCGGACGTCTCGGTGGTCTACACGCCGGAGATGATCGAGGTCACGCGGGTGCGGACCTGCCTGATGCCGCACGGCAGCCGGGTGGGCGCCGCGGGGTCGAGGCACTACTCGGCGTGCATGCACTCCGACCGGCTGGTCGAGATCGACCTGGAGACCTTCGAGGTGAGCGCCCGTTTCGACGTGACGCCGGGGATGGAGGGGCTGGAGCGGGCCGGGGGTGAGGACCGCGCAGGCGCGGGTCACGGCGCCATGGGCGACAGGGTGTGCAGTCCGACCTGGGTGGAGCCCGGCGCGGGAGCGCGGGCCGACCGCGTGGTCTACGTGGCCTGCAACAGGAACCGGGAGATCCTCGAGATTGACACAGAGCGGTGGGAGGTGTCGCGCCGGTTCGCAACGGGGATGGCGCCGTACAACCTGGAGGTGACGAGCGGCGGCGAACTGCTGATCGCGACGCTGAAGGGCGAGCAGGCGGTCGCGGTCTTCGACCTGGAGTCGGGGGAGGAACTGGGGCGGATCGCGACGTCAAGGCCGGTGACGCACGGGGTCGTGGCCAGTCCGGACGGCCGCTACGCCTTCGTGTCGAACGAGTCGGCCGGGTCGGTGCCGGGCACCCTCGACGTGATCGACCTGGAGACGCTTGCGCTGGTAGCGAGCATCGAGTTGCAGCATCAGTCGGGCGGGATCGACTTCTGGTCGGTGACGCCGGCGGCCGGCGGCACGCGGTAGGGCGGCGAGGAGCAGTCCGTGGACGAATCCGCCCGAGCACCGAGAGCGGCGAGGCGCCGGGCTGGCAAGGCGCGACGAGGGGCCAATAGCAGCGCTATTGGGCTGAGGAGCAACGCAGAGCGGTGCTTCAACGAAGCTGAAAGTGAAGTTAACATGACAATATGTAAAGTTCTCTTGACATTTCGAGCGCGTGAGCACCGCGGCCCAGCCCGGATGCATCGCCGCTCGAATGCCGGGGGGACTTTGTCCGCGGGCTGCTAGGCAAGCGGCCCGTGGCCGCCGCGTTGGACCGCGGACTGGAGCGCGCTCGCCAGCGGATGCTTTCGCGTCACCTCGCCGGGAGGGGGATCGGGGACCAGCGCGTCATCGATGCGATGGCCGTGGTGCCGCGCGAGCTGTTCGCTCCGCGGGGCCGGGCCCACGAGGCGTACTCCGACAGACCGCTCCCGATCGGTATGGGACAGACGATTTCGCAGCCGTACATGGTGGCGTGGATGGCTGAAGCGCTCGAGCTCGCGCCGGGCGACAGGGTGCTGGAAGTCGGGACAGGGTCCGGGTACTCGGCCGCGGTGTTCGGCAAACTGTGCGCGGCGGTCTACACGGTTGAGCGTCACGCTTCGCTCGCGGATGGTGCCCGTGCGCTGCTGCGCAAGCTCGGCTACGACAGCGTGCGGGTTCGTTGCGGGGACGGTTCGGTGGGGTGGCCCGAGCACGCTCCCTACGACGGGATCGTGGTGGCGGCCGCCGGGCCGCGCGTCCCCGGTTCGCTGAGGGACCAGCTGGGGCCGGGTGGCCGCCTGGTCATGCCGTTGGGCAAGGGTGGGGGGATGCAGGCGCTCGTGCGCGAGCGGCGCAATGCGATGGGCGGGTTCAGCCGCGAGGAGCTGGGACCGGTGCGGTTTGTTCCGCTGATCGGGGAAGAGGGGTGGGGATGAGGACGGTCGGCCGGGCGGGCCGCGGTTAGAACAGGCCGAAGATCCCCCGCACCAGCCAGAGCACCAGAGCGAATCCCATCAGCAGCGTCGGGAGCAGGAATGTGGCCCCCGCGGAGAGGATGAGCCCCGCTCGGAAGAGGTGTGGTCCCACCGGTTGCACGTCCGTGCCCCAGAGCCGGTGGAGAAACCACTCGGTCAGCGGGCCCAGGGTATAGCAGATGTTTGCCATGATCGCGATGGGGAGCACCGGGGCGAGGAGCTGGCTGACCGCCATCGGTTGTCCAACAATCTGGCTGAACACGGTTGCGATCGACATCGTGAGCGCCCCGCCTGCCCCGACGATCACGTTGTAGGCGAGGCGCCGGCTCTCCCACCACTTGAAGATGCCGCCCGCCGTGCGCCGGCGGGCCGGGGCAGGGTAGAGAAACCGGACGAGGGGGGACTCGGTGGGCGGTGGGTCGCCGAAGGTGTCCATGGCCGCGTGGGTGCCGGTTCCGTGCGTCGCCCGGCTGTCGGATTCGAGGACTGAGGATACTTCGCGGTTCATCGGTGTTCTCGCGGCTGGAGCGATCCGGCGTCTGACCATAGGTTGCCGGATGGCCCCCAACAAGTTGCCTGTCACGCTGAGCGCCATCCGGGCCGCGCGCTCGCGCATCGCCGGTGCGGCGATCCGGTCCCCGCTGCTGCGCCTCGATGCCCCGGGCGCGCCCACCGAGATCCGGGTCAAGCTGGAGTGCCTGCAGCCGATCGGGTCGTTCAAGGTCCGGGGCGCGGCCAACGCCATGGCGGTCGCCGATGCGGCGCTCCTCGCTCGCGGCGTGTACACCGGTAGCGCGGGGAACATGGCCCAGGGGGTGGCGCTTGCGGCCCGCCGGCACGGTGTGCCCTGCCGGGTGATCGTCCCGGACACGGCGCCCCGCACCAAACTGGATGCCATCGCGCGGCTGGGCGCGGCTGCGGTGCCGCTCCCCTTCGACGAATGGTGGGCCGTTCTGCGCGACCACGGCCACCCGGCCGAGGACGGGTACTTCATCCACCCGGTCAGCGACCCGGCGGTGATCGCGGGGAACGGGACGGTCGGGCTCGAGATCGCGGAGCAGCTGCCCGGGGTGCGCGCGGTGGTGGTGCCGTACGGCGGCGGTGGTCTCTCGTGCGGGATCGCGGCCGCGCTGCGTGAGGTCGCGCCGGGGGTGCCCGTCTTCGCCGCCGAGGTCGAGACGGCGGCGCCGTTTTCGGCCGCGCTGGGCGCCGGCCGTCCGGTCGAGGTGCGGCACCGCCCGTCGTTCGTGGACGGGATCGGATCGACGGGTGTGCTGGAGGAGATGTGGCCGCTCGCCCGCGCACTCCTCGCGGGGTCGGTGGTGGTTTCGATCGAGGAGGTGTGCGCGGCGATCCGGGTGTTGGCGGGAGGGGCGCGCGTGGTGGGGGAG